>PCWO01000032.1:0-13883 GCA_002796205.1 Candidatus Liptonbacteria bacterium CG11_big_fil_rev_8_21_14_0_20_35_14 | reverse complement strand
ATAGGCAAAACTTTGTTTTTTTTCTACTAGACTACTAGCCTCATCTAACGGAGACTCACCAAATATTCTAACAAAACCCCCAAAAGGAATAGAGTTGAGAGAATATAAAGTGCCTCTATATTTTTTACTAAATATTTTAGGAGGAAAGCCAATGCCAAATTCATCAACTTTAATACCAAATAATTTAGCCGTAAAAAAATGGCCAAATTCATGGACTAGAATAAGAAAAATAAGGCCGATAAAAACAATTAAACCTATCATATTTTAAGATCCTCTATTTTATTTTTTAATAATGTTTCAACTTTATTATTAATTTGGTCTATTATTTTTTGAATTTTTTCTTTATGGGAAAACTTTTCATCTTCTGAAATTGAGCCTTCTTTAGCTTCGGACTCTATTTTTTTATTAGCTGAATCCCTTAATGACCTGATTTTAATACGGGCCTCCTCGGCCAGCTTCCCGGCTATTTTGATAATTTCATTTTTTCTTTCATCGGTTAAGCTTTGGATCTCAACGTGAATAGTTGAGCCATCAACTCTGGGGTTTAGTTTAAGGTTTTCTATAATAGCGTTTAGGATTGATTTAGTATTATTAATATCCCAGGCGCTAATATTTATTTCTTTGGGAGGTGTAATAGAGATAGAGGCTATTTGTTTAACAGGTATTTTGGAACCGTAAACATCTACTAAAATATCCTCAACCATTTTAGCGTTGGGGCGATTACTTCTTAAAGAAGAAAATTCACTTGATAAACTTTCAATTGTTATATCTAATGATTTTGTAAGCTCTTTTAAATCTATCAACATATAGTTTATATTATACTTGTTTTAACTCTTCACTCAAGGCTTCAAGTTGAAGTTTTTTATTAACTGATAATTCGTTGACTCTAGTATTTATGTTTAAAACTTTATTTATTTTTGAATAATTATTTTTAATATCCAGACTTAAATAATTAATAACATTTTGTAAAAACTTTTTGGTATTATGGTCGGCTATATTTTTAAGAAAATCTTTAGAGTACTCTCTAGATAAAAATTCTTTGACTTCTTTTATTTCTTTATCCGATAATATTGGTTTATTTTTATTTTCTATAAAAATTGATTGGGCGCGAGAAATGATGGTTTCAAGTAAAAGACTTTTATGTTTGACTAAAATTATTATAAGACTAAATTTAGGAGCCTCCTCTATTATTTTTAGAAGAGCGTTTTGACTTTCGGTAGTTAAAGACTCACCTTCTTCTATAATAAGTATTCTTTTAGAGTTGATTAGAGGCTTAATATATAAAAAAGTTTTAGCTTCCCTAACCCTTTCAATACCAATGGAATTTTCATCTTCTTTTGGTTGCAAAATATAGGTATCACTTAGATTTTTATTATCTTCTATAAACGAGGCTAAATCTAAAGCTTGTTTTTTTAACTCGTGATGGTTATCTCCAAAAAATATGTAGGCGTGATTTAAAGAATTCTCTTTAAATAATTTTTTTAAGTTTTCAGTATTAAACATTAACGTGAGAGTAAAGTTCTCTTATAAACATCTAGATGGGAAAGAATAAGCCCGGTGCCACGAGCGACACAAAATAGAGGCTCTTCGGCTTGATAGGTTGGGACCCCTAAAATTCTTTCAAAAAATTCATCTATATTGCGGAGAAGTGCTCCGCCACCTGAAAGAATAATGCCCTTATCCATAATATCGGCTACCAATTCTGGAGGAGTGTCGTTAAAAACATTTTGAACACCACTCGCAATATCATTTAATAAAGGACTTAAACTTTCGGCTATTTCGTTGGAGTTAATGATTAAATCTTTTGGCAGACCGGATATAAGATCTAAGCCTCTTAATTGAAATTCCAGTTTTTCTTTAGTGGGTAGGGCCGAGCCAATTGATATTTTAACACGTTCGGCCATTTGCTCACCAATAGAAAGTGAATATTTCTTTTTAATATAGTCCATAATAGTGGCATCAAATTTATTACCAGCAATACGCATTGATTCCCAGGAAACTATACCTCCTAAAGAAACGACCGCCACTTCGGCGGTGCCACCACCAATATTGATAATCATATTACCGGTATGAGCATTAATAGGAATACCGGCCCCGAGAGCGGCGAGGATTGGTTCGCGGACAATAAAAACTTCTTTGGCGCCAGCTTCTTTGGCGGCGTTCATAACAGCCCGACGTTCGGTTTGAGTGATGCCAGCTGGAACTGAAATAACAACCTCTGGTTTTACAATATGAAACCGACCCACAGCTTTACCGATAAAATATTGGAGCATAGCTTTAGTAATAAAGTAGTCGGCGATAACGCCATCTTTTAAGGGTCTATATGAGGCGATATCCCCCGGAGTACGGCCGACCATTTCTTTAGCTTCACGCCCAACAGCTAAAACTTTGTTCTCTGGTTTAGCTAGGGCCACAATAGTTGGCTCGTTAATAATGAAGCCACGACCGGGTACAAAAACAACCGTGTTAGCGGTTCCGAGGTCTATACCGATTTTAGTGACAAACATAGGTTAAATACTATGATACTTTACTGTTATTTTGGCTTTTACGCAAGTTATTTATAATTTGCCTTAAGATGTTTTTTGTATTATAGTGAGCCCTATGTCAAAGGGTGGCCGAAGAGTATTGTTTTACTCTCTAGTATTAGTATTTATAATAGTTGGAACTATAACTATATTTTATTCTCGTGGTTTTAGGATTGATTTTGATACATTAACCCTTAAAAAAACCGGAGCTATTTTTATACGGACAGAGCCTAAAGAAAGTATTTTATTTGTGGATGATAAAGAAATTAAGAGAAATGATGGATTTTTATTATCAGGCACATTGGTTAAAAATTTAGTACCACAAACTTATAAGATAAGGGTTTCTAAAGAGGGTTACATTGATTGGATAAATGTTTTACCGGTTAATCCGGGAGTAGTGACCGAGGTAAAAGATATACTGCTATTACCTGAAGCGGGCATAAGCTTTGAAAACACATCCACCTCAACAAAAGATTTCTGGCTTTTTAGTGATGTCGTCATATTAGCTGATACACAAGCTGGGCTTATTTATAATGGTTACATATTATCGGGTGATATTTTTATAAAAGAAACAATTGATCACGATAAAGTTATAACTTATAACGCACGAAGAGATACATATTTAATGAATGACGTTAATAATAAATCTACAATTAATATAAATTTATTATTCAACACGGAAAGAGCTAATAAATTTGGATCGCTTGATAAAGGTGGCGTGATTAATGTTTTGCCCTCACCAAGAAATAGCGGAGAGGTTGTAGTCTTATCACAAAGAGCTATTTATATACTCAATATAGACACCAAAGAGGTAAAACTTATTTACGATGAGTTATATGAGGATGCTTTATTTAGAAGTGGAGATTTAATAGTTTATAGTAAAAATAAAATTAATTTTGTAAATATTGACACAGCTGAAATAAAAAAAGTCATAACAGTTAGTCAGGCTATTAAAGATATTAAAATATTTAATAACTCTAAAAATGACGCCATAATTTTACTTAAAAATGGGTCATTAAACGTATTACAGAGAGAGCAGTATGAATTAAAAGAAATAGATAAAGAGGTAAAATCACTTTATACAACAGAAAATAATTTATTTATATATTTAAAAGAATCTGGTCTAACTACAATCTATAATACTGAAAAGGAAAGAGCTTTAACAACTCAACTACCTAGAGTTGATTTAATAAAAGATATTAAACAAGTTTTAGATAATCACTTTTTAGTGCTTTACCCTGACTCATTATTTTTAATGCATGTAGCAGATTTTAATATAGGACTTGAAAATCCTCAATTATCACTTAATAAAATGGTAACCGATGAAATTGAAAAAATTGCTTTAGATGGTCGTGGGGTTTTGTATTATTTAAATAGTGACGAGGAGTTATACTCTAGTTTATATTTTAGAGAAGTGTTTTAAATATTTTTCTTTTTGTCCGATAAAGAAGGCTAATAAGCCTCCTAATAAATCAAATAATAAATCTCCCATAGTATCAGTTAAGCCTTGCTGACTTATCCATAAATCCGGCAGGCCATTTTTTATAATTATAAATAAATCAACAGAAAACTCAAAGAATTCCCAGAGAACTCCTATAAACGCGGTAAAGCCTAAAACTATAATAAAATCACCTATAAAATTTGATTTACCAAATATACCGGGAGCAATATTTTTTATCCATATAATTAATAAAGCGGTCCAGAAGCCACCCATAAAATGCATAGGAATATCAAGCCAGGGAATGGAAAAATACCAGGAACGAAATACCGCTATAATATGGATCAAAATGATTATACTAAGCAGAATATAAATGTTTTTTAATTTAATCATATTAGGTTATTTTACACTATATTTGTTAACGTTTTTGCCTTTCAGGTGACCGTTAACGTTTTTGCCATTGAGGAGCACGACGGGCTTTTTTAAGTCCTGGTTTTTTACGCTCAACCATACGAGAGTCACGAGTTAGAAAACCGGCAGTTTTAAGTTGACTCTTAAATTCTGGATTTATTTTTACTAAAACCCTGGAAATACCGTGTCTAATAGCCTCGGATTGGGCGTTTATTCCCCCACCTTTAACGTGGACACTGATGCCAACTTTGTCTTTAAAATCCACAGTTTTAAATGGAGCATACGCATCGTCTACCAACTTATCCATTTTAAAATAATCTTTTGGGGTTTGGTCGTTGATAGTATTTGAAGTTTTACCCGGATAAAGCCTGACTCTAGCCACAGCGGTTTTTCTTCGGCCAATATCCTCAAAATATGTATTTGTAGTTTTTTCCATATTAATCTTTAATAATTAATCTTTTCATACGGTCGGAGCGTAATTTATTACTTGGCAACATCCCAAAAACGGCTTTTTGAATTACCTCTTTGTGATTTTTACTGAATATCTCTTTATAGGTTCTTTTTTTTAAGCCACCAGGAAAACCGGTGTGATGGTAATAAATTTTATCGTCAGCTTTGCGACCACTAACCTCAATTAATTTACTATTTTTAATAATAACTTTATCAGTACCTGGTTTATAGGACTCAAAATCAGCTTTATTTTTGCCTTGCAAAAAGGTAGCCGCCCGAGTAGCAACTCTGCCCAATTTTTGATTTTTGGCATCAATAATATGTTCCATGGTTATTATTTTACAAATTCTATAATAGCTCTTTTACCACCATCTCTTTTAGTTACTTTATCAAGTTTGGTAATTTTAGTATAGCCACCTTTTCTTTCGGTATATCTTTTAGCTATATCAAAATATAATTTTTCGGCAGTAGTTTTATTTAAATTGGCAAGTAATTTTCTAAAAGAGGCTAAAGTTTGTTTTTTAGCGGTAGTAATCATTTTCTCTACTTTTGGTCTTAACTCTCTAGCCCGAGCCTCGGTGGTTTCAATTTTTTCTTTTCTAATGAGATTATTAGCTAAACCCTTAATAAAGGCTTGACGTTCGCCCCTCTTTAATCCAAATTTTCTACCTACTTTACCTTTATTCATACTTATTTAGACTCATCAATACTATCAGTCTTTTTGTTTTCGTCAAGAGAATCCTCTATTTGAGCAAAGTGCTCCTTTAAAATACTGGCTGATTTTATTAAAGCTTCTTTTGGCTTAATAGTACCATCAGTTTCTATGGTGAGATTAATTTGATTGTAGTTTGTGCGATCTCCAACACGAACATCTTCAATAGTATAGTTAACTTTAGTAACCGGTGAAAATAAAGAATCAACAGCTACTCTACCAATATCTAGTTTTTCATCTTTACGATTATTAGCTTGAACATAACCAAAACCTCGCTCCACTGTGATTTCTATATCCAATTCGGCCGACTTACCACTTAAAGTGGCAATATGCTGGTCTTTATTCATAATCTCAATTTCTGAATTAAGTTTTATATCACTGGCTTTAACATCGCCCTCACCTTTAGATTTTAAGGTGATAGTTTGTGGCTCGTCGCTGTGCATTTTAAAGCGAATTTTTTTAAGATTCATAGACAACTCAACTACATCCTCAACCATACCATTTATGACGGTAAATTCGTGATCAACTCCTTTAACTTTTATAAATGTAATGGCCGACCCCTTTAAGGAAGATAAAAGAGCTCTTCTTAATGAATTAGCGATTGTAACTCCATAGCCTGGGTAGAGGCCAGAAATAGTGAAGACCCCCTCGGTGTTATTTTCTTTCTCTAATTTTATTTTAACGTTTTCGCCTATATTGTTTTTATTCATAAAAAATTTTTATTTTGAGTAGTACTCAACGACTAAATTTACATCAAAAGGAACATCGACTTCTTTTGGTAATGAAACAATTTTACCCTCCAGTTTTTCAGAATCTAGCAACAACCAGAATGGTGAATTTTGTTTTTTTAATTTTTCCTTTAGATTGGCAAAACGGGTTAATTCGCGAGAGTTACTTGATATACTAATTATATCATTAACTGAAACTTCAAAGGCGGGATAAGTTACTTTTTTAGTATTAACCGAAACATGACCATGTAAAACCATTTGACGAGAAATATTTCTTGAGCCGGCTAAACCTAGGCGAAATACAGCGTTATCCAGTCTTCTTTCTAAAATTTCAAAAACTTTATCACGAGTAACTTCTTTAGATTTAATGGCTTTGGCAAAAATTTCTTTAAGTTGTTTTTCTTTTAATCCATAAATGACTTTAAATTTTTGTTTCTCTTTTAACTGAAGACCAAAATCGGATATATTACTTCTTTTTTTACTATTACCATGTTGACCCGGCTTATAGGGACGCTTAACCATGGCTGATTTTGGGCTCAAAGAACGCTCAGCTTTTAGACCAAGTCTTTCCCCCAGGGCACGTTCAATTTTTTCTTTAGGACCTCTCATATTTTTATACTCTTCTTGTTTTTTTTGGTTTTGGACCGTTGTGGGGAATCCCCGTTACATCTTTAATACTTAAAATATCAAAGCCTTGATTAGACAGAGACCTAACGGCTGAATCTCGGCCGGTACCTACTCCTTTGACTATAATATCAATGGAACGAAGATTTGATTTTCTTAATTTTTCGGCAATAGAGGCTACAATTTTAGAGGCGGCGAAAGGAGTTGATTTTTTAGGACCATTAAATCCCAGAGAACCAGAGGTGGTCCAAGCAACCACATCTCCTTTATCGTTAGTAACGGTAATTGAGGTGTTGTTATATGAAGCCGACACATATACTTTAGCGTGCTCTAACTTTTTATTAACTGATTTTGATTTAGAACGAGCGACAGCGTTTTGAATTTTATCGGCTTGCTTTAAAGCATCAGAACTTGATTGTTTAACTATTTTTTTCTTACCCATATTACTTTAATTCTACTTTACGTTTACCACTACCGACCGTCTTGCGTACATTACCTCTGACAGTTCTGGTATTACGCCTAGTTCTCTGACCTCTTAAAGGTAAATTTTTGGAATGACGATTACCTCGGTATGATTTTATTTCTTTGAGTCTTGCAATATTTTGTTTAATTTCTTGACGAAGATCTCCTTCAACTTTAATACTTGATTCCAGAAGTTGTTGAATTTGACCTACCTCGTCTTGAGTTAAAGTTTTAGCCCTTTTATCTTTATCTAATTTTAGAGATTTGATTATATTTTTAGAGGCGGTCGGGCCAACACCAAAAATATAAGTCAGGGCTACTTCTAGCCTTTTATTATCTGGTATGTTAACTCCTGAAATTCTCATAATGTTTTAACCTTGACGTTGTTTATGACGAGGATTTTTACAAATAATAAAAATACGGCCCTTTCTTCTAACAGCTTTGCAATCTTTACATCTGGCTTTAACTGAAGCTTGTACTTTCATTTTATAAACGTTTAGTGATACGGCCACGCCTATCATCATATGGAGTGACTTCAATAAAAACCGTATCACCGGGTACAACCCGAATACGATGAATACGAAGTTTTCCAGCTAGATGAGCAAGGATTTCTTTTCCTTCTTCAGTGACGGTCCTGAATTTTAGTCCAGGGAGCGCTTCTGTGATCGTGGCTTTAATAATATTATTCTTCATTCTCAAGACGGGACTAATCTTAACATAAAAATTTATAGAGTGTCAATAAGCCTACTTGACTATTTCTATGTTAATTTTACTTGTATTGTCAGGTGATTTTTTAACCCAAAACGGCCAAAATGATATTTTAGCTGAAGCGACACCATCCAGAGAGGTTATGTAGTTTTTAAGATCAGCCGAATTCTTACCCTTAATGGCTTGTTTAATAGTTTCATCGTCTATTAAACGAGTAGCGACTCCGTTCCAATCAACATTAAAGAAGATAGAGTTTGAATCAATATTAGTAGAAATATTATTAAATAAAAGTTTATTTTCTTCAAGAGAAACACTGAAACCAATTTGATCCGAGGCTTTCTTTTGTAATAATTCTAAGAAAGAAATTTTTGGAAAAGCGATGGTTTTAAGTTGACCTTCGCCATAAACGGAAAATTTACCTTCCTTATTTATATCTTCAACTATTTCTATTTTATTGATTGTTATTTTTGAGGCATCTGATAAAACTATAAAGTTTTCAGGAATACTGTTTGAGGAAAAAGCTTTAAGGTTTTCGGCAAGTTGTTTTTCAACTTTAGCCTTAGCTTTTTTAGCATCCTCATCGGTTGGGAAAGAAATAACACCAATAAAACCTCCGGCCATATTAGAGAGAGACGCCCCATAAAAAGCTTTGTATTTTGAGGTGCCTTGAAAGCCTGGGATAGAAAATCTTTCAACTGGTCCGATATTATATTCTGCGCCAGGTTTGTCGGCAATAACTTTAGCATCAATACTGGAAGGTGCAATCTCACCATCTACTATATTAGCGCCCGGCACAGTGATATTGTCTACCAGTCTAAATAATTTACCGTCTGGAGTTAAAAGCCTGGTAGTGGCTACGAGTGGTTGACTGGTTGAGCTAAAAGCATTATAAATTTTAATCATACCGGTAGCCTTTTTTTCAACCTTTTTTTCACCCGAGGTATTAAATTCTAAGGTTAAATTCTTTTTTTCTGTAAATACTTCTCCGGCTATTGTATTAGCTGTTAGATCATTTTTTTCTACACCAGATATAACAGAAACCTTTTCTTCAAATTGCCAAGGATATTCTTCAACATTCAAACTAACAGAAACTCTGGGAGCAGTGGTGATGGCGGCGATAGTAAAAACCGGAATAATAATAGCCACGGCAGCTATAAGGCCCTTCATATGACCTATTTTAGGAAGAAAGAGTTTTGGTTTATTTAATTTATCTTTGGCAGTAAAATCTACTTCTGCAACATCGTCTTTCTCTAAGACAATTTGTTTAGCGACTGTTGGTTCTTGAGCTATAATATCTGACATACTTTTTTTGTGCATTGAAAGAAAGGGATTAATACCGGGCAGTTTAGCAGCCTTAGCCAGAGCTAAAGCCTCATCGTCAACTGATTCAATAAGAAGATTTTTAGAGTCGGCCTCGGCCTCTCTTTTGATAAGGTGAAAATTGGCGACAGAATTTGATATTTTTGAGCTTTTAGGAATAACCAAAACAATGTCTTTTTCGTTAGATTCTAAAATTTTTTCTACTACTATAGATGGGTCGTCGTTTTTATTGATAATTAACTTTTTCATAATATATTTTTATTATAACAGAAATTTTATGGAATAAGCCATTTAGCTCTTCTTTCGGCTAACTTATTAAGTTCATCTTCTCTATTAGAATAATGATAACCAAGAAGCCCCGACAAAGCGGTGGAAATTGAAATACTATTATTTAAATCATAATTGAAGCCTGCCTTCTCTATAATATCTTTCATATTTATTACATTAAATAAAGGGGGTTCTTTAATTAAACAATCACTTAAAAGACTGTAATCAGCCAAAATATAATTTTTATTTTTAGACTTAAGATGATATTTAATGCTTTTAGAGAACTCCTGCCATTCTTTATGTACTAAATCTTTTAGAAAACTCATCATTTTATAGGAAGCTTTGCCTTCTATATATAAATCATATATTTTTGAGGCAGTGGCTTCTTCAATATCAAAAAATTCCTTAATGCCTTGAAGGAGATTTTGGTGATTAAAATTTTTAGAGTCTTTTAGACTTATAATAGGGTCAGATATATTATCTTGAAATCTGGCTTTAGGGTTGATATCTAAAACAAGCGAGTTATGGGGTAAAAGTCTTAATAAATTAAATTTGTCTTCTGATTCAAAAAAATGTACACAGGCCAAACTTTCAATCACTCCGATTTGAGAAACAAAAACTATGTCCGATTTTGGTTTTATTTTTGATTCTATAAGTCTAAATAGATCCCGATTAATAAAGGTCTGCTCAATAAGAAATTCTATAGTATTAGCTTTAAAGCCGATGGGATTTAAAACTTTATGCTTATTAATACGAACGCCTAAGATTCTAATATTGGCTAAAATTATTTCTGTTTCTAAAACATTTAATTTAGCGACGGCTTTGGCTTGATAGTGATTTAAAAATTTCCAAACAGCTTGAGAAATTATGTTTTCCAGTTCACCTGAATCTATTTCTTTTTTAACGTCGTTTCTAGTAACACTCACCCAGGCTGGAAAAGTTACGACCGATTTATCATCGCCTAATATTATAACTTTAGAGGCTTGAGGAATTTTTAAAGAATTTAAGATAGCTTCAATATTATCTGTTTCTATTTTTTTAAAGATTATGCCGTTTAATTTTATGGAATTATCTTTAACAAATAAATTAGTGGAGCGTATAAAATTATGAGAGATTTCAAGAACCACAAATCGACCAGACTCGTGGCGATTTATTATTTGATCTAAAGTATCTAAAACCTTCATGCTTAATATTCATTTTACGAGAAATTAGGTTTTAGCACAAATGAAAGATGGTTTTTTAAAAAAATATATTTTTATATATAAAAATATCCTTGCAAGAGATTGATAATAGCTTTGGTTTCCAGTTCTTCATAGGAGAAGAAACTAGCAAATAATTCATTCCACGAAGCGGTGTGCCGATGATATTCATATTTAATATTAGCCTCTTTTTTGACTAAGGACATTGATAAATCTACGAGATTAAAACTTATGAGAGATTCAAAGCCCGAGGATTCTTTAAAAAAATTGCCAACCCAATCGGCGTTTTGCCAAACTTTGATTTCGGGTACATCTTCTATTTTCATAAGATTTTGATGAGCTTTATACCATAATAAGCCTTCGGTATTTATATGAGGATAAAAAAGACGCCAGTCGTATTCATCGTCTTTAGCTAAATATCTTTGGATAACTAGCCAGGCTATTTTGTTTGATTTTTCTTCTGGAATTTCGTCATAGACATCCCCTCTTAAAAGCGAGGTAAAATTTTGAGCAAAGGAATCTTTATTTTGAATAATGTTTTTAAATATTTTGGAGTAAAATGGCACTTCTTCCATATAGTGGAGGAGGAGACTTATGGTTCTAATAACCTCGCCTGGAGCGCCGGCCGATAGTGGTAAAATAAAAATAACGCCTAACTCTTTTAGGTGACTTATATTATGCCACTTCTTTTGCACAAAGGGCCTCGCGGCTGATTGCCATATTTTATCCATAGCTATCATTTGAATTTGTCTGGCCTCAAAATCGTCTGGAGTTAATTTTTCATATTCTTTAAAAAAAACATTATTGAGCCAATCAGAACCCTCTAAAAATCTTAAGGAGGCAAATATTTCAAAGACGCTATGTTTTTTTAAGGCTTCGTCTATATTATTTAGTTTTAAATAATCTAAAACTTTTTGAGGTTGGTTGGTTTTTAAAAGCTCTATGGCTTTAGACTCTTTAATAAATAGTCCAGACTTTAAGGGATTTAATTTTTTAACAAAATTTATATAAGAATTACATGATTCTATATTATGACAATTAGGGTTATTTAGAAGATTTTTTAATTTGTTATCTATAGTTTCTATATTTTGAAAAGCTTTAGTAAAAATGGCGGTCGGAGTTTGATTTTGAACACCCAAGTTTTTTATTATATTATCCCCTATGGCCTTATTTCTTTGAAGGATATTTTCAAAGATATCTTTTTTACCGGTTTTAAGTTCAAGGTTGTCTTTAATAGAAATTAAATAATCTTGGTCGGCTTTAAGGAGTTTGGCAATGTTTTTAATATTGTCTTTTTCCATAGTTATTTATAAATATCTCTCCTATGGCTTATTTTCATTAAGAAATTTCTTTTAGAAAAGTTTTTGGATTGTAGATAAATTCTGGTTTTTCTTTTGAGGCTTTTAATATCTCTTTAACAAAGCTTTCTTTATATTCTCCTTCCGGATCTTTTATGTTTTTAAGTATGGGTAAAACAAACTCTTGCTAAGCTCCTGTTTGATTTCTTTTTTTATTTTTTCGTAAGTCTTAGTAGTCATTTTTTATGATAATAACAAATTATTTAATAATGAGCAATTTTATTTTTATTTTTCTTGGCATTGGCCGAGTTGTTGATATTTAGTTCTATTGACTGTTATAACCACATTTTCTCCTGTCTTAGATTGAGCTTTACACATCTTTTTAATATTTTCATCATTTAACTTATTTAAATCTTTAAGTTTAGTTAAATCAGAAATACAATCTTTTTCACTTCGCTGAGTAAAATAAGAGTTCCAATCAGGAATTCTCCATAAACCATTTTCTTTTTGATAAATCCTAACTTTTTTAGAGGGAATATTAGGATCAAAAGAATTAATACTGCTATCTTGATTACAGGAATAACCAAAAATTTCATGTCCGCCTTGTGAAAGTATAATAGATAAATTTGATATGTATCCATTTATCAAATCATCTAAAATATCAAAATGTCTGTTTTTTAAAATTGAATTCGGATTATTAATATTATTATATAAATTTTTATTTATTTTATCATCATTTCCCGCATTCATTTCCACTAATCCAAAATTAAAATTAATTAATAAAATTGAATCGTTTTTATTAAATCCTAATTCATATATTATTGAGTTTTGAAAATCAAGAGGTGTTATTAATTCGCAAACATCTGGTGTGTCGCCTATAATTTCTTCCCAAACTGCTTGATTATATAAAAATTCTTCGCTATAGATAGATTTATCTATGTCTTTTATTTGTTCTTTAAACCATTTATTAAAATTATTACATTCTACTTCAAAACATTGATTCTGAAGACGATTAGGAAATTCGCTTAACTTTTGGTCACAACTTCCGCCTGTAAATTTTCCATTACTGAAGAAATATCCTACGAGATTACTAACACCGGTGCAAGCTCCTGCTAAAGATTCTAATTCTGGTCCGATTTTATAATACCCTAAAGGCACTAATGAGATAGGATCTTCTATGGGAGTTAAAGCATAACCACAATTTTGTAAACCTTCATAGCCTATACAAGATTTACCATTAACTTCAAATTGATATAATTTTTTACATCTTTTTTTTCCATTTAGTACATAAGAATATGTATGAGTTTTAGGATCATATATCTCATCTCTAAGATCAATATATTTTCCTTCTACACACCCATTAACATCTAAATATTTAACTTCAGTAATATTAGTGGTTATTATAGAATTACTAACCGAAGGCGCGTCGGTTTTGTGATTAAATTGTTTATATATTTTTTTAGAATCTTCACAGGCGTTGCCATATAATTTATTTAAATTTTTATCGTTTTGTTTAAAGGCCTCATCTGTATTTGCGTTATTATTAATAGCCTCACGACAATTTGAGGCAATTTTATGAGTGATAGATAATTGATCTTTTTCAGATAAAGATTTAATAACATCTTTATTTATATTTTTATCATCAATCTTCCCTTCGTTAAATAGAGCCAGTTTGGTTTGAGAAATGTCGCTATTAACTTGGTCTAACTGTTTTTGAATTTGTATTTTTAAATCGGCTTGA
>PCWO01000009.1:4087-16597 GCA_002796205.1 Candidatus Liptonbacteria bacterium CG11_big_fil_rev_8_21_14_0_20_35_14 | reverse complement strand
ATAAAATCATAATCGCCTTTATACTCCGGATCAACTTTTTTTGTCGGTTTTATGAGGTCCGGCACCAGTCCTTTTAAATGCCCTTGCGCCCACTGTTCACCAAAACCTCTAGGGGAACTGATTTCAAAGATGTATAGATACATATTACGGGCAATGTACTCATCCCGTATTTCGTAATAATCATCGAGGCTGATTTTGCCAAACCCCATCAATGAGGAGATGATATACTCATATTCATTAAAGGGATACACGCTGACTAAATCACTCAACCTGTCCCGCAATAAGGTTTGCTGGTCATGGGTTAAGTCGTTTATCAGTTGATCTAATTTTTCTTTGAGTAGTTCCATATTATTTGATGAATAATGAATTTGTTGAACAATTGGCGTGTTGTTCTATATGACTTTGTTCTGCCTCTGTTAATTTAAAAATGGTTGACATGATGTAGTTATTTAATTCGCTGTATTGCGACAATCTTTCCGCATTCGTAGTGGATGGATTAAGCAGCGGTTTTAGAAGATTATCAATCTCATCATGCTGCTTCTTGGTTAAAAGCGGCAAAGGCAGTTTCTCCAAATCACCGCGTAAAACCTTTAACGCCCCGAACTTCTTTTGATGAATAAATTGATAGATTGATAGAGAGTGGAATTGAACAATGCCAGTATGGTTTTAATGGGGTAATCCGGCACAGTGGGGATTAAGATATTGGCGCTGTTTAACGTCAATGTTTGATTGGCATCATACGCCATCACCAGTTCCTTAGAGATAAACTTATAGAGCAGTTTTTCTTTAGCACGGTATTTTTCTTCGGGGGCAACCTGCTGAAACAGTTTCGGTTCAAAGACAATAAAGTTCTCAGCCTCTTTAGTGATAAACCTCTTGATATCTTTTCCGGTTAATATCGGCTCACTGCCTTTTACTTTGCTGCCGGATATAAACTTCTTGTTGTCGCCAGTCACCACTCCAAGCGCCCACTCTGCATTATCTTTGAGGGTCACGAAGTTTAAGGCAAAGACTTTTTCAAAGATAGACAAATCCTTCGTATCTGAAAAAACATCAAAAATGAAATGAGCATTCTCTTTGAGCCTAGACTACTTTACCTTGTGAACGCATCCATTTTTAACCGCTTCAAACTGATATGAATTTTTTGAGGGGGGAACGTTCCTCAAATCCAACCGGATAACGGGTGTAAATACCTTTTTGAACTTTTACAAACCCTAAATTTAAATGCTTTAGAGACTGTTCTTGATAATATTAGTGATCGTAAAATAGCTCTTAGACAACTATCAAGTATGAAACTTCCAATAGTTAATGATTATCTTGCTAAATTAGCGAAAGATTTTCATCATGATATCAGTAAATCAAAAAACAATGATGATATTTTCGTAAATTTGGAATTGCTGGAAGAATTTGTTCACCGTGTGCCAAAAAATGTACTATCAATTATCAAAATGATAATCAAATCAAAAAAACCACTACAAGCAAAACCACTTGAGAAATTTGGAACTGAACAATTTTATGGAAAATCTCATGATGATCTTATAGAAATATGTATCACCCTTCTTGATAGAATACGATATTTTGAAACAAAAGATGCGTTTAATATTGCAATATTTTTATCTCATTTTGACAATCAAGTCATATCTAAAAAAGCAATGGATATGCTTGAGCATATTGCTAAATATAATTATTTTTATTTAAGAAAGGATTTATATACTCAAAATATGATTTTATGTGAAATGGAGAAGTGGAACAGAAAAACACTATTAGATAACAAGGATATCATTTTCAAAATTACGAAGGAGTTATTAGAGCCATCATTTGGAGGAGAGTCGTCTGATTATAACTCTATAACTTTTCATACAGGACCACTTATTGTCTCTGATATTCTAAAGGATATACGAAGGCGTACAATTAAATTACTACAAAAAATCTATGGAGGTCGACTTGAAAATTATCCAACCGTTCATTGACATAGTGACCGAGTTTCTGACCGAAAGCGTCCCAACTGAAAATTTGCCGCGAGTTGATGCTATTTTTGTTTTTGACCATTACGAGCCGCAGGTAGCGCATCACGCCGCAAAACTTTGGAAGAAAAATAAAGCATCGCATATCATCATTTCCGGTAAAGGCAGAGATACAATTCCCAAAGGATTTGAGACAGAGGCAGGTTTCTACTCTTCGTTGATTGAATCTGATGGTGTTCCCAAAAAAGTTCTGATACTTGAGAAGGAATCCACAAACTCTCTCGAGAATGTTCTTATGGGAATGGCTGCGTATCGCAACGCCGGAGTAAATCCAAAATCTGTAATCGCGTGTGCTATGGCACCGCTGTTGCGGAGGTCGTGTGCTACTCTCCGAAAGCAGTTTCCAGAAATTACTGTCTACGGGAGCGCATTTCCAATGCCAGAAGAATGGTTTACTCCTCGTCGAATTATCCGACTTCTTGGCGAGCTTGAAAGACTCGACGATTACGCCAAGAAGGGCGATATTGTAAAAGTAGAAATTCCCAATGATGTTCTTTCTGCGGCGGAAAAAATTCGCCGACATCCACTCCAGTAAACCGCTTATTGCTGGAGTTTTTTCTTTTTGTATTTTTTGCGTTTTTAGATTAAAATTCATATTGAATTTGTGCCGCCAAAGAAAAACTTGAAATTGTCATCGGCGCGGCGGGGCCGCATTTTTGTTCACCCCCTCCTCGCCGCCTTCGGCGACGAAAACAGTCCGAACTTTTTGGTATAATGACCACAAGTGGACTTTAGGAACTTTAAATATGAAAATTTCCATAAATATGATAATCCTCTCATCAGACTTAAGTTTTATTATCTATAAATCAAGGGCCATTAGCTCAGTTGGTAGAGCGCTACATTCGCATTGTAGAGGTCGGCGGTTCAAATCCGCCATGGTCCACACTATCTTTCTATAAAGAGACTCTTAATTAGAAGCTCTTTTTTATGCTATAATAAGCCCTACTTTTAAAATGGAATATAAAAAGGTATTATAAATATAAAAGGTATTAAAATTAAAAACACATAAAATATGAATGTAAAAATTTACTCCACCCCAACCTGTCATTTTTGTCACATGACCAAGGATTTTTTCAAAGAAAATAAGATAGAATTTACCGATGTTAATGTCGCCGAGGACCACATTGCCGCCAAAGAAATGGTAGAGAAAACCGGTCAAATGGGTGTGCCGGTTACTATTATAGAAAAAGATGGCCACGAAGAAGTTATTATCGGTTTTAACGAGGCTAAATTAAAAACAGTTTTAGACATTAAATAATATGAATACAGAAAATAATAATTATAGCATTTCGGGGGCTATTATCTTAGCCGCTATTATCATAGCCGGCGCCGTTATATTTGTTGGTAGTAATAAAATAAATAATTCAGATAATACAAAAAACAACAATAATACCCCACCAGAAAATAATATTTCTATCAGAGAGGTTTCTTTAAATGAGCATATTAAAGGCAATCCAAACGCCCCTATTACGATAGTTGAGTATTCAGATTTTGAATGCCCCTATTGTGCTAGTCTTCACCCTACTTTAGAACAAATAGTTACGAGTGACTACAAAGATGAGGTTCGTTGGGTTTATAGGCACTTTCCCTTAACCAATATCCACTCTAACGCCAGACCTAGCGCCATTGCCTCGGAGTGTGTCGCTAAATTAGCGGGTAACGACGCTTTCTGGCAATTTGTAGACAACTTATTTAGTAATCAAACAAATTTAAATCCTTCTTTATACGAGTCACTCGCTTTAGATTTAGGTATAGATAAAGAAAATTTTAACTCCTGCTTATCCGATACAGATATTAAAAATATAGTTGATCAAGATCTTGCAGAAGTTACAAAAGCTGGCGGACAAGGTACTCCTTTCTCTATTATTATAGATAAAAATGGAAATAAGACTGTTGTGCCTGGCGCTGTTCCATTTGAAACTTGGCAACAAATAATTGATAGTGTTAAATAAAACATAAACTTAAGTTTAAAATATGATTACAGTATATTCTGTTATAATAAAATTACATGTTAGAAAACCACATTCTATCATTTGAATATAATCAAATAGACGAGTCACTATTTATCGGCACCAATATATGCTGTTTGGTTCATTTTAAGCAAGAATTATTGGATAAAGGCATAACCGCCGACATATCTCTAGAGGCGGATAAACTTGATTTACCTTTTGGAGTTGAAAGTTATCTATGGCTACCAACTCCCAACAATCAAATATCCAAACCCAATCAGCTTGACTTAGGCGTTAGACATATAGAACAACTTGTAAATCAAAACCGCAAAATATACGTTCATTGCCAATTTGGCCACGGCCGGGGGCCATCTCTTATTGCCGCCTACTATATATATAAGGGTCTAAGTGTGGATGAAGCCATAGCCAAAATAAAATCCAAAAGGCCATCCGTCCATCTGAAACAAAACCAATACCAAGGACTAAAAGACTTTCAATCTAAGCTAAATACCTAAACTGCCCTTGCGGAAATCTTTTATATAGTTTATTGTATTAATATATGAACATATATTCATATAAAGGTCGTCTGTAAAAATACAAAAAATAAAGGAGATAAACCGATGGATATTAAAACCAAAAAATTTACCGAGGTTATAAAAGAGGCTCAAGTCATAGCTCGTAATTTTGCCAACCTTGACCCTAAGCCCTGGCCTCCAGAGGTTAAGACTCTGGATTTACAGGCTAAAGTCGGCAACTTATCTCAACTTATTTTAAACCGTCAAGGCTTTAAAAAAAATCAAAATCATTCTTCTGAAATATCGGAAGAATTGGCCACTATATTCTTTATAGTTTTAGACCTGGCTGATACCTATGATGTTGACTTTTCAACCGTTTTTGACAAACTTATCTCGGATTTAAAATCCGAAATATCATCACATTAAAAATTTAATTTAAGGAGAATCAAATGACCAAACCCAAACACCCCAAAATTAAAACCTTAGTGGATGGAAGCCTATTCACTAAACAAGATGTTAGGCAAAACCTCACTAATCACTTATTTAGCCTTTTTGACGGCGATATAGTGTTTCCCGAGGTCCTGTCCGAATCGCCCTATGTTTTAGCCAACTTTGTTAAAACCGTCGACGGTATCATATCTTTTAGCGATGTTAAAGGGCGCGACGGCGGGGGAGAAATAAGCGGTTTTAACACCGAAGATGTCTTTATTATGGGCCTTCTGCGTACCTTGGCCGACGCTGTTTTAGTCGGCGCCAATACCTTGCGTATAGAGCCTAAGCACAAATGGACCCCGGAATTTATTTTTCCGGAAGCTAAAGTTGCTTTTCAGGAGCAAAAGCAAAGAGAAAAAATAAATAAAAAAGGTGAATATATTAACACCTTTGTAACGCTTTCCGGTTCTGTTCCATTTGAGGCCCCGGTCTTTAGTGATCCGAATATAAAAACTATTGTTTTTACCACCAAAGACGGCGCTGAAAACATAAAAAATTCAGGTCAAAAACCGGATAATGTCATTATTGAAATCGTGTTTAAAGATAACTTTGAGAAAGAAGTTTTAAGAATTCTTCGCCAGAAATACAGTGTTAAAATTCTTCTGGTGGAAGGCGGTCCTAAAGTTTTTGGGAGTTTCTTAAGCCATAATTTAATAAACGAAATATGGCTTACCGAATCTCCTATATTGGCCGGCAATAGCCGGGAGGCTAATCGCCCTACTCTTGTTATGGGAGAGGTTTTTCATCCGGATAAGGCTCCTAAACTTAAAATCATAAGCGAAAAATATAATTTTGATGAAAAAGAAAACTCAACAGGAGATTATCGCTACTTTCGTTATAAAGTAGTCTATCCCGAATAAAAACCAAAGGATTGAAGATATTTTTTATCTTCAATCCTTTTTATTTAAAAATTTGACTGTGTAAAACTATATCTGTTATAATTAAATGAAAGTTTGAACAGATATTCATGTATTATTTATATATAAATAAAATAAAATATGGCATTTAACAATAAAACCATAACAAACCAAGCCAATCTTTTTAAAATTATAAGCGACCCCACCAGGCTTAAAATTATAAGCCTTCTTTTTAATAACAAAAAAGAAATATGTGTCAGCGACATATCAAGCCATATTAAAATATCTCACTCCGCCACTAGCCACCAATTAGCCAAACTTGAAAGTCTTGGCCTGGTGGAATGTTTACGCCAAGGCCATATGATGTGTTATAAAACCACTAATCATAAACTTAATAATATAATTAAAAAAATAATTAAAACAACATCTCTATGAAAACACCAGTTATAATACTAACGGGAACTATTTTAGTCTTCGGCGGATTTTTACTATACAGAAACAGCAACCAGTTTCCCATACCAAAAGGAGAGTCTATGCCCTTTGAAGAGGCCTTAGATAGGGCTCAAAACGCTAAAGAAAACACAAATAATAATGAAAATAATTCCCAAAATGTTAATATAGAAATAAAAGAAGAACCCTTTAACTTAGATGAACCCGAAACTACAAATACAAACATGAATAAAAAATCAACGAGTATACGAGGAGAGTCAAATAGAAAAATAATGGTAACCGACGGAGTTAAACACTCCATTCCTTTAAATGAAATTCTCTCCGGAGGCCCCCCTAAAGACGGCATCCCCTCTATAGATAATCCAAAGTTTATAAACCCAAACGAGGCCGACGAATTTTTAGATGACAACGAAATCGGTCTGGGAGTTAATCTTAAAGGAGAGTCAAGGTTCTATCCCAATCAGATAATGGTTTGGCACGAAATAACCAACGATACCATCCAAGGAGAGCCTGTTTTGGTAACCTATTGCCCGCTTTGTGCCACTGGCATCGTATTTGAAAGAAAAATAGACGGCCAGCCGGTGGAATTTGGCGTCTCGGGCCGTCTTTGGCAGTCAAATCTTTTAATGTATAACCGCTCATCCAGTGAATCACTCTGGTCACAGGTTTTAGGCGAGGCCGTCTTGGGAGAACACACTAGCCAAAGACTTAATATAATTCCAAGCGATGTAGTAAGGTATGGAGAGTGGAAAAAAGCCTATCCCGATACCAAAGTTCTATCTCGTGATACGGGAACTGTTAGAAGTTACGGGTCAGATCCTTACGGAAACTATTATACTAACGAAGATGTTAGTTTTGGGGCAAAATTCACCGACAACAGGCTCCACCCCAAAGACTTTGTTCTTGGAGTAGAACACGAAGGGCAATTCAAAGCCTATCTCAAAGAAGTTATTCCGATCGGCAAAACATCCGATACTTTTGCCGGTAAAACTGTTACTATAAATAAGACTCCTAATGGAGAAGTTTCCCTGACCATAGGGTCAAATAATGATATATTGCCAACCATAGGGGGTTTCTGGTTTTCTTGGGTGGCGGTTCACCCTAATACGGAACTTTATAAATAAGAAAGTCGATTAATTAATAAAAATTATAATTAAAAATAAAATATATAATATGAGTGTAAAAATTTATTCAACTCCAACCTGTTCTTTCTGTAAAATGACCAAAGAATTTCTCAAAGAAAACAACATTGAATACACCGATGTAAATGTCGCTGTAGACCACATTGCCGCTAAAGAAATGGTGACCAAGACTGGCCAAATGGGAGTTCCAGTAACCATTATAACAAACGACAAAGGAGAAGAAGAAGTAGTTATTGGTTTTAACGAAGGTAAGTTTAAAGAGCTTTTAGAAATAAAATAAAATTTTCTTTATGTCAGATTCAGAAGATAAAAAAACATATCAAGAACGCAAAACCTTAAAGGATTTAGCCGGCAATAAAGTTATCATTACACCAAGAAGTCAAAACGATAGCGATATAGCCGTCGTCGCCTGGGGGAGGTTAGACACCTTTAATAAATCAGAATTTAATATAAACCGTATCAAGGACTTTATTAAAAGATATAAAAATCGCGGTCCGGAGAAAGTCTCTCCAAGTCTGCATGGCATTTAAAATTAACCTTTCTGTATTAATATTAGCTTACAAAACAAGCATAGAGAGCGAAAAAATAAAAATAAAATGAATCAAACCAATAACTATACAATTACAATCTCCATTATAATAGCCAGCCTTATAATAGCCGTCGCTATTATATTTTCAGGTGGAGGCGGTAATGACGGCGTCGCCTCGTCAATCTCTAACAATTTTAAAGATAATCAACCAACTCGCAATAATGAAGCGGGTAGTTCTTCTACTATAAGACCGGTTTCAAGCGACGACCACATATTAGGAGATCTAGGTGCTCCTATCACTATAGTGGAATACTCCGATTTTGAGTGTCCTTTCTGCCAAAGAGTTCACCCCACTCTTTCAAGAGTAGTTGAAGATTATCAAGGTGAGGTTAAATGGGTTTACAGACACTTTCCTTTAACTAATATCCACTCTAACGCTCAAAGCGCCGCTGTTGCCTCGGAGTGCGTGGCTAAACTAGGTGGGGGAGATTCTTTTTGGGAGTTTGCCAACCAAGTTTTTGAAAATCAAAGAAGCCTAGACAACGATTTGTACAAAAGCATAGCTCAAAACTTAAACATAGATGCCGAAGAATTTAATTCCTGTTTGTCTGATAAATCAATTATAGACGAGGTTAATACCGATCGCGCCGAGGCTACCAAAGCCGGAGGCAGAGGCACACCATTTTCCATCATTATAGATAAAGAAGGCAACACCACTCCAGTCTCCGGAGCCCTGCCCTATGAATCCTGGCAACAGATTATTGACGAACTAATATAAAAATATTTTTCTGTATTATCTGTAAAATAAATAAAAATATGACAAAAAAATATCAATCATAACTCTTATAATCATAGTCTTAGCCATAGGAGTCTTTATTTTACAGGAGCAAGATAAAAATATTGAAAGTCAAAATAATGCCGGTACCAACTCTGATAACATCACCGATTTGCCTAATTTAGGAGAAGTTAAAGGCCTTACCCTTAAAGACTATAAGGGAAATAATATATCGCTGAAAAGTTTTGCCGGTACGCCGACTATCATAAATTCCTGGGCTGTTTGGTGTCCTTTCTGTCGCGATGAACTGCCAGATTTTGCTAAACTGCAGTCCGAGTTTAATGGTCAATTAGATATAATCTCTATTGATAGAGAAGAGTCTTTGGAAAATGCTAAAGGCTTTACCAATTAAATCGGCGTTACCGATGATCTAATATTTCTGCTTAACCCAAGTGATAAATTTTATAAATCAATCGGAGGCTTTGGTATGCCTGAAACAATATTTATAGATAGCGAAGGCAATATCAGAATCCACAAAAGAGGCTCTATGGACTTTAATGAAATGAGGCAAAAAGCCAACCAACTATTACAATTAACTAAAAATATACAATCATGATTGAAATCGGACTTATTATTTCTGCATTCATAGCCGGCCTTTTTATGTTCCTCGCTCCCTGCACTCTGCCTCTTTTAACCGACAACTTCGGCTTAACCATTCAATACGGCTATAAGTTGCTGAAATTTCTTAACTACGAAGAATTTATTCTAGACTTTCTATAATGACTAAAAAATACGACATTATAATAATCGGCGCTGGCTCGGGCGGACTTAATGTCGCCTCTTTTATGAATAAAGTCGGCTTTAATGTTTTACTTATTGATAAAACCGACCATAATATTGGCGGAGATTGCCTAAATTTCGGATGCGTTCCAAGTAAAGCTCTAATTCATATTGCTCGCGTTATTAAAGTCGCTAAAAGCTCGGAAGAATTTGGTGTTACTTCCTCCGGCTCGGTAGATTTTAAAAAAATTAAATCCTACATTAAAGACAAGCAAAACATAATAAGACAACATGAAAACACCTCTTATCTTAAGAATCTTGGCCTTGATGTTATTTTAGGCGAGGCCTCCTTTAAAGATAAAAACACCGTTCAAGTTGGCGATCAAATCTATGTGTCTAAAAAAATAGTTGTTGCTACCGGCTCATCCCCTCGAAAACTTGAAGCGGGTGACATTAATAAAGAAAAAATAGTTACTAACGAAACAATATTTGACATAGATAAACTTCCAGAAAAATTTATTATTTTTGGCGGAGGACCAATCGGCATAGAGCTTGGCCAGGCTTTTAGTTTTTTGGGTTCAAAAGTAACCATTATTCAAAGAGGAGATAAAATTTTAAATAAGGAAGATCCTGAAATTATAAATTTATTTGAATATAAATTGATTAAAGATGGTCTTGAAATAATATACGACTACGAATTTGATAGTCTTCAAGGTAATTGCGTTATTATTAAAGATAAAAATAACAATACCAAAAGTTTAGAGTACGACCTTATTCTTTCATCTATCGGCAGAGTACCAAACACAAAATCCCTTAATCTTGAAAAAGCTGGCATAGAAACAGACAAAGGTGGCCACATCAAAGTTAATAAATATTTGCAAACCACCAATAAAAAAGTATATGCCATTGGAGATGTCATAGGTGGATTGCAATTCACGCACGCCGCCGAACTCCACGCCGGCCTTATCATCAGAAATTTTTTCTCTCCGTTTAAGAAAAAAATAAATACCGATAATTTTGCCTGGGTAACCTATACCAGCCCCGAGATAGCCACTTTTGGCTTAAGTCCCCAAGAATTAAATAAAAGAAAAATAAAATATAATATTTTGGAAACAAATTTTAAAGATAACGACCGCTCCATAACGGATAATAACCAGGAAGGCAAACTAAAAATCTATATTAAAAATAATAAAATTTTAGGGGGTACCATGATGGCCGATAATGCCGGAGAACTTATTCAAGAATTAATATTGGCTAATTTCGCAAAATTAAATATCAATAAATTATTTTCTAAAACCTATCCCTACCCCACAGCTACTCGCATCAATAAATCTCTTATTTCTAAACATATGTCTAAAAAATTAAACCCTCTTACCAAATCAATATTAAAACTAATGTATCACTAAAAAATATGCTAAAATGATATCAATGAAAAATGAACCTAAAAAAATAGAAGTTGAGTCTAAGAGAATGGATAAAGAACTTTTTGAAGATTCGGGTGGTCAAAACGAAACTTGGCGCATCTTTCAAATAATGTCTGAATTTGTTACGGGCTTTGAACTTTTACGCAAATATAAGAAGGCCGCTACTTTTTTTGGTTCGTCTAGAAGCGGTCTAAAACCTAAGGAATACAAAGATGCCGAAGATTTAGCTGGGCAACTCGCTCAAGACGGCTACGCTATTATAACCGGTGGCGCCTCTGGTATTATGGAGTTCGCTAACAAAGGCGCCTTTAAAGCCGGCGGAGATTCGGTTGGTATTAATATTGAACTGCCCGAGGAACAAACTATTAATAAATATGTTAAAGACTCCGCCAATTTCCATCATTTTTTTACCAGAAAAGTTATGTTGGCCTTCGCCTCTCAAGTTTATATATTTTTTCCTGGAGGCTTCGGCACTTTAGATGAATTTTTTGAACTTGTTACTTTAGTCCAAACTAAAAAAATAAAACCCATCCCTCTTATATTAGTTGGCCGTGATTACTGGCAACCACTCCAAGATTTTCTCAAAAAGACAGTTTATAAAGACCATCAAGCTATAAGTCAAGAAGATTTTAATCTTTATCACATAGTGGATAATGCCGATGAGGCCTATAAACTTATAAAATCTATCCTTAAAATAAAAAAATAAATAAAAAACATCCTCTTCCCAAAGAGGGTATTTTTTTGTATTGTACTGTTAACGATGCAAAAACTGATTAATAACCAAATAATCTCATATTTTAAAAAAGCAGGGGATAGTTCTCCGACTTTAGTTTTTTTACACGGCTGGCGGTCGGAAGGACGAGTTTTTACTCAAATAATAAACAATATACCAAAGAAAACTATCTACGCCCTAGATCTTCCCGGCTTCAGCGTCTCTCAAAGTTTTAAAGATGGCGCCACTCTAGGTGATTACGCTAATTTAGTTAATGAATTTATAAAATCTGAAAATATAAATGAGGCTATTTTAATTGGCCACTCTTTTGGCGGACGTATCGCTATTAAGTTGGCCTCAAAAAATGCTAGCTGGATTAAAAAAATAGTTTTAGTAGACAGTGCCGGACTACAGGAAAAAAATTTAAAAAAATTTATCTATAAAATAATCGCTAAAATAGTAAAACCATTTTTCTATATTCCGGGCCTAGATTCTTTAAGACAAACCATATATAAAAAAATTGGACCAGACTATCTAGCTACTCCCGCAATGCAAAAAACATTTTTAAATATTATTAACGAAGATTTAGAACCACTTTTAAAAAACATAAATCAAGAGACTTTGATTGTCTGGGGTCAAGATGATGATATTACTCCGATATCAATGGCTAAAACCTTAAAACAAAACATAAACAATGCTAAACTAGAGATTATAGAAAATGCCGGTCACTTTTGTTTTATAGATCAACCTCAAAAATTTATTACCATACTAAATAATTTTATTAACTAATGTTTATCTTTAAAAAACTGGAGTTTCAACTCTACCTTCTCCAACTTGAAAATTATCATATTCAAAGATTTT
>PCWO01000009.1:327-4057 GCA_002796205.1 Candidatus Liptonbacteria bacterium CG11_big_fil_rev_8_21_14_0_20_35_14 | reverse complement strand
GTAAATATCTTAGTCTCCTCTTTAATAATTTTTTTTATATTTAAGTCATTAATTGTCGGTTTAATATCTTTTATCATTGCCTCTCTGGTTTTTGCTTATCTTTTTTTTATATATCTTATAATTTCAACTCTTATAATTTCTCCTTTTGATAAATTTATCAAGCAAGCCATTATAAACCAAGCTAAGCAAAAACTAGACTCAATTCCTCATCTAAAAATTATTGGCCTTACCGGCAGTTATGGTAAAACCACTACCAAAGAAATGTTATATGATGTTTTGTCTCAAAAATATAAAACCGTTAAAACCGAGGGTAATTTAAACACTCCGCTTGGCATCGCCAAAACTATAAAAGAGAAAATAGCCAAAGATACCGAAATTTTTATTGTTGAAATGGGCGCTTTTAATCAAGGTGATATCAAAGAATTATGTAACCTAACTCAACCCGATATTAGCATTTTAACCGGCATCAACGAAAGCCATTTAGAACGTTTTCAAACAATTCAAAACACTATTGCCACTAAATTTGAGATTGTTAAATATGCCAAAGAAAACGCTATAGTTGTTTTAAATACTCTAGATGAAAATATAAAATCTAATTTTGAAAAATATATAGACCATAAAAAAGTTAAAACCACAGATAATTTAAAAGTTGAAATTAAAGAATTTTTTGAGGATGGTTCCGGTCAAATAATTCAAATAAACAATCTGGAAATCAAAACTAAATTTATTGCCAGTTATATAAAAAATACCATATCTCTAGTTTATCTAACCGCCCAAGAATTAGAGTTAACAAATGAGGAAATAAAAACTGGTATAGAAAAAGCAGAACCTCCAAAACACCGCATGAACGGAACGCTTCATCCCAACGACGTTCTAGTTATTGACGATAGTTACAACGGTAATCCAGCCGGCGTTAAAGAGGCTATAAGCACGCTCTCTCATTTTAAATCAAGGCGAAAAATCTATATTACCCCGGGCTTGGTTGAGATGGGGGATAGAGCAGAGTCTATTCATAAAATTATAGGTTACAATCTTTCCCGTGTAGCCGATCTGGTTATTTTAATAGATAATAGTAGTTCTAAAATTATAAAACAAAGCCTTCTTCAAAATAATTTTTCAGAAGAAAAAATAAAAGTTTATGGCTCTATGCTAAATTTAGAGGAGGATCTTATCAGTATTTTAAGGCCTAACGACGTTGTTATCTTTCAAAATGATTGGCCCGACAACTATTCTTAAACTATTAACATTGAATTGTTTTTAACTTTACTGTTAAAATTCTAAAAAGAAATAAAGCTACAAATTATTATAGATTCTAATTTGCTATAAAATCAACATTTGTATAGTATATATAGTAATGAAGAATGTCTGTCTCATATTTGGGGGCAAGAGTGTTGAACACGATGTTTCTATCATTTCTGCTCAAGTCATTGTCAAGGGCTTTAAAAAGCTTGAGGATAAATATAAAGTTTACTCTATTTATATAACAAACACCGGCTCCTGGGTGCTTTTTAAAAATTTCCCCTCCATTAAAGATATTAAAAAGAAAAAAAATAGCGGTAGTAATCTAAAAATTCTCATTCATCCGGAAACTAGACAAATGATTATTCGCCAAGGTCTTTTAAAAACTATTAACATAGACGTTTGCCTGCCTATTGTCCATGGCACCAACGTGGAAGATGGCACGCTTCAAGGCTTTTTAGATACTCTTAATGTGCCCTACACGGGCTCAAATGTTTTAGGCTCGGCTATTGGTATGGATAAAATAATTATGAAAGATATTCTTAAAATCAACGGACTCCCCATCGTTGATTATATTTGGTTAAGTTCAGAAAAATTTGAGTTAGATAAACATATGTCTATTAAAGATATAGAGGCTAAATTTAAATATCCTATATTTATTAAACCATCTAATTTGGGCTCTAGTATCGGTATTACCAAAGCTACTAATAAAGAAGAATTAGAGGATGGACTGGCAGTGGCTTTAAAATATTCTCATAAAGTTATTATTGAGCAAGGTATTGCAAATGTCACCGAAATAAATTGTGCGGTCATAGGTTATAAAAAAGTAGAGGCCTCGCTTCTTGAGGAACCCATCTCTCTAGATGAATTTTTAACCTTCTCCGAAAAATATGTAGGCGGGGGTAAAGGTGGTTCTATGCAGGGTCTTAAAAATAAAGTTAAAATTCCGGCTCCTGTGTCGGACGACTTAAAAGAAAAAATCCAAAAACTTGCCAAAAAAACTTTTAAACTTTTAAACGCCTCGGGTGTCGCCCGCATAGATTTTCTTATTGACGGCGACAAGGCTTATGTTAACGAAATAAATACTATTCCCGGTTCGCTTCAGCAACATCTTTGGAAAGCCTCGGGTCTTCCACTTCATGAACTTTTAGATAAACTTATTAACATTGCCTTTGAGGTTTCCGAGGATAAAAATGCCAACCTGACCGAATTTGAGTCAACCCTCCTTTCATAATGAATTTAGAAATAATATATGAAGACGATAATATTATTGTTGTCAACAAGCCGGCTGGAATTTTAACTCACAGCACACTCCATAAACCAGCCGAAATTTCTGTTTCCAGTATTCTGACAGCTCAATATCCTCAAATAAAAAATGTGGGCGACAATAAATCCGAAAGACCCGGCATAGTCCACCGCTTAGACAAAGATACCTCTGGCCTTCTTATGATCTGCAAAACTCAGTCGGCTTTTGATTTTTATAAAAATCTATTTAAAACTAGAAATATTAAAAAAACCTATATCACTATTGTGAGGGATAAAATTAAAGAACCAACTGGTACTATTAATAAACCGATCGGTATTAAATCGGGCACCACTAAAAGATCTACCAAATCAAGTAAAATGGTTAAAGAGGCTATTACCGAATATAAAGTATTAGATGTTTTTCAAATCAATAATAAATATTATTCTTTATTAAAAGTTTTTCCTAAAACCGGTCGTACTCATCAAATTAGAGTTCACTTAAGCTCTATCAACCATCCGATAGTCGGGGATAAGTTTTACACTAAAAAACCAGAAATAGACCACCTGCTTTTACACGCCTACTCTCTGGAATTTATTTCCGAGGATAATCAAAAACTTAAATTAGAGATAGACCCGCCAAAAATATTTAGTGAATTTTTTAATAAAGATATCCCCAAAATTATAGCCAATAAACTAAATTAGCTCTATAATAATAAAAGTGAAGAAAGACTCTAAAAAGGGATTTACCTTACTAGAATTATTAATCGTTATAGGTGTCTTGGCAGTCCTGGCTACGGCTACTCTTTTAGTTCTAAATCCGGTAGAAATTTTGCGTCAGTCTCGCGACTCAACCCGTATCTCCGATATAGCCTCTTTAAAAAATGCTATCAGTATTTATATTACCGGCGTCGATGACCCTGACTTAGATGGCGGTACAACTAGCTGTGCTACTCTTTGTTATGTTAACGCCTCCTCCGTCTCCGCCAACTGTGGCGGGCGACACAGTTCTAAAACAACCTCCGAAGATTTGGATCGCACTATAGACGCTACCGGTTGGGTTCCGGTTGCCTTTAGCGACATTCCGGGAGGCTCTCCTATCTCAGTTCTGCCGATTGACCCAAATAATAATTCTACTTTATTCTATTCCTACGCCTGCGACAATACCAATAAAACTTTTGAATTAAATACAGTTTTTGAGAGTACTAAATATTTAACCACCGAAAATTACGACGGCACCGATGGCGGT
>PCWO01000009.1:0-265 GCA_002796205.1 Candidatus Liptonbacteria bacterium CG11_big_fil_rev_8_21_14_0_20_35_14 | reverse complement strand
AATTTAGATATATAATATATAAAAATAATAAAATATTTTAATGAATCTAGAAAATAATTTAAAGAGTAAAAAGGGCTTCACTCTTATGGAGCTTCTTATTGTTATCGGTATATTAGCTATTCTAGCCACCGCCGCTACTCTAGTTTTAAATCCAGCCGAGCTTCTAAGGCAATCAAGAGATTCAACTAGAATTGCTGATCTCTCCACCTTAAATAATGCCCTAAGTCTTTATGTGACCAACGTTACCTCACCCGACTTAGATGGG
>PCWO01000012.1:4443-5943 GCA_002796205.1 Candidatus Liptonbacteria bacterium CG11_big_fil_rev_8_21_14_0_20_35_14 | reverse complement strand
TTTAAAGTGGCGCCTAGAATTATATTTTTTGTGGTTGGGGTTTTAGTAGAGCAGGATAAAGGCGTGGATTGAAGAATACATTCGCTTTCAAAACTATTAGCATATATCCAATAATTATTTACACAAACTAATTTTCTATATCCATCATAACCTTCACCACATGCAGGATTTTGCTCATTACCTTCTTGATTATCGGTACAAGATCCTTGATTACCTAATGGCGGAGGAACTGATGAGTCGGTTGGAGTATTATCACCTTGATTGTTTTGGTTGTTTGGCGGGTTGATATCTTGAGGATAGGAGCTGGCGTTAATTGAAACATTTACTGTTTTAGTATCACTACTTAATAAATCTCTATAACAAGTAAGGCGGAATGTTTTTGGAGATGTTATATTTTCTCTTACCTCAAAATAGTTAGGGTCTTTATTTCCCTCCCAATCACCAGAGGCTTCACAATATGAGGCATTTTCTGTTTCCCATCCAAGAGTTACGGAATCACCATAATTAATAGGGTTTATACCAGATGTAATTTTAAATGATAATAATGTAGGTGAAAATACAGTTGGTGGTTCTGGAGGAGGACAATTTACTCCGGGTGTACATTCTGGAGTTGAGATATCTACTGAAACTGATTTGGCAACAGTATTATCTGATGAATTTTTACAGACTATTAAGAAATCTTCATCCGATATAGCGGTTTTCTTATATTGTCCTTGAAGTTTTGAGATGAATCCACCACTTTCAAAGTTTGGATCACAGCTAACAGCGTTTTGAGATGACCAGTCTATGATTACTTCTGTACCACTAGGCACTATTATAGAATTACTACTACTTTGCCCCCCACCTGTTATAGTCATTCCTAAAGTTGGAGCCGGAGGCAAACTTGATGCTTTTTCTAACTCAAAACTAAAAGCGCTGTCGGAGTTTAAATCATGTATGCCGGAATTAATCGAATCCCCTTTAGTGTTGTTTTTTTCAAATATTTCGGCGCAGGCTTCGGCGGTGGTACAACTTTCTCCAAGAACTTGGTAGCGATAGGCGGCACCACGCCCAGGGCCAATTCTGGAATTAACAGCGCGAGATGATAAATAATTAGATGGAATAGTTAGTTGAGATTTTAAATTGACCGGCGTATTTTAGCCCGTGAACTTCTTTTGAAAAACTAAAGGTTCCATCGGAATTAGTGTTTAAATATTTATTGTTAATAATTACTTGAGCCTGGACACCTTTAACCACCCCATTTTCTACAGTGTAAACAAAACCGGAAATACTTGGGGCTGTTTTTGTGGTTGGAGTTTTTGGGATAGTAATTATCGGGTCTGTTGGGTCTGGAATAATAGGGTCTGTGATAATAGGGTCATTTTTCGGATTAACGGTGAGGGTTGGGGCTCTGGTTATATTATTCGGAGATATTTGAGCCTCTGAAAAATTTTCTCCCGGATTATTACAATCTAAACCGAGTCGGTAGGTGGTTGGCACAGAAACTGTGGGGGCGGTGAA
>PCWO01000012.1:4238-4399 GCA_002796205.1 Candidatus Liptonbacteria bacterium CG11_big_fil_rev_8_21_14_0_20_35_14 | reverse complement strand
GTGGGCCTTTAAGACTTGGAATTGAGGGGCTTGAGGCCGGGTTACAAAATCCTAGATTTTCTCCCGTCCAAGAAATAGTGACTGCTTCCTCACTATCTACAGAGGCGGGCGAGACGGAGAGAGTGTCTAAGCGTGGGTTAGGAGGTGTATTGTCTTTAAAT
>PCWO01000012.1:2776-4197 GCA_002796205.1 Candidatus Liptonbacteria bacterium CG11_big_fil_rev_8_21_14_0_20_35_14 | reverse complement strand
AATATAAAAGTGTAGCTATCGTCGCTTTGGTCTAGGCTAATAAAGTAATTGAAAGCAGAAGGGTCGGCGGATCTATTTATGTCGCTGTGTATTGAGGAGTTTAAAACTTGTTTACAACGCGCTTGGTTTGAGGAACAGGATGAGTTAAGACCATCGGAATAACTTGGTTCGTTTGAGACTTGATAATATACGGCGGCTCCGCCACTTACAGCCCGACCATCGGGAGAGGTGCTACTTAAAGAATAATAGCTTGGTATATTTGAGACTGTTACAGTATATGGAAAACCTTGATTAATTGGAAAAGCTATTGGTCTAATTGCGTCAAGCTCATTACTACCTGGATTTATATTAACTTTAGCTCTTGGGATAGAAAATCCTTTTTCATCTACAACTTTGACAGTTATGTTGGTTGTACCGCTTGGAGGAACTATAGTTGGAATAATTGGCTGGGGTGGCTCTGGAATAAAGACAGTAAATGAGCGAGGTGAGGTGGGTGGACTTGTTTTACTTCCATCTAGAGGGCTCTAGCTCGCCACAAATAAAAACCGGGCGACAATTTTTCAATACCGCCATATTTATAATCTAATCCATTACTAGATGACATTGATTGCCAGGCACCATTATTAATACTGACTTCTATACCAGAAACCGAACTGGAGCCGATAAATCTATTAGGTTGAACATGCAAAGAAACGGGAGATCCTGATTGATTAATATATAACCCATCATCGGGATAGATCATAATGGGAGCCCTAAGTTCTCTTATTACTTCTATAACAAAAGAATCAAATGAGGTACCACCCTTACCAGTACAACGCATAGTAAATGTAAGTTGAGGTTTATCGGCATGCGGACCTGAGTCGGTACTGATCCATACTCCTGCTTCATTATTAGTCGCCTGCTGTGATCCGCTAGAATAATATCCCCAATCTCCATAAGGACTACAATATTCGGCATTGGTAGATTTCCAAGCTATCGCACCAACCTGACGAGATACGCCGTAAGAAGTTTTACCGTATTTTTCATAAACATCAACTGTTGGTTTAGGGGTTGGAGTAGGAGTAGGAGTAGGAGTTGGTGAAGATATTTCTAACTAAAATATTTGTAGCGCTTACACTACTTATATTTGAATTAGCGTATCCATTAAAGCATTGAATAGAATATGAAAAAGACTTAGACTTTCCTGTTTCTACCTCTATATTATTAGAGTTGATTGTTAAACTTCCACTTATATTTACATTTATATTTCTGTATCCACTATTACTACCATCTATACCCTCACCTCTAAGATCACAGCGAACAGCGCCTGAAGAATTCCAAGATAAAATAAAAGATTCTCCTTTTGTTACGATAGATTTATTAGATGAAAGCGAAGCAGATACTACTTGCGCATTAACACTTTGCGCGCCGACAAAAACACC
>PCWO01000012.1:0-2722 GCA_002796205.1 Candidatus Liptonbacteria bacterium CG11_big_fil_rev_8_21_14_0_20_35_14 | reverse complement strand
AAAGCTAAAAATGTATTTTTTCATATAAGTTTTTTTATTTTACGTATTGCTTTTATTATAGCACTTTATGTTTTTTAGCTGGTGTGGAAAAGGTTTGCGTGTATAAAAAAGACCCACAAGCGATTAAACTTATGGGCCGTGAATATTTGATTTAAATAAAAAAATTATAAAGGAGACAGAGTCGGATCTCTAAATTCAATAGTGAATTCTCCAGACCCCCCTCTAAATTGCAGGAGGGGTACAATCCCCTTTCCGCTTTGAATTTTTATGGAAGCGTAAATTATCCTATCCTCAACTTTTAATATAGGATAGGAGAAATGGTTGAAGGGGCCAACATAGTTGCCTTGCTCATCGGTTTCAATGAGAGCTAGATCAACTACTGAACCAATATCTCCAGTTTTAATGTGAACGGAAAACTCAATCAATCCTTCAGCCAAAAAGGTTGTGCCGATAGGCAAGAAAGTGGCGACCTCTCCATCTCTGGCGATAACTCTTAGCGAATTATCGGCTTGAATCAGGAGACCGTCGTCGCCTACCTCTTTTTCGGTTTGCCCAATTCCCGCCCCAAAATATGGAAGGTTCGTCCAACTCAACCCTATCACTCCATTATTAGGAGTGGGGGTGAAAGTTGGCGGAACTGGGGTATTAGTCGGGGGCACTGGAGTTATAGTTGGAATAGAGGTTGGAGTTGGCTCTGTATATGTGACTAGTTCTGATTTTACCCAGTCACTTACTTTACCAGCCTCAAATTCACTCCGTAGAAAGATTTCATAAGATCCGCTACTTTTTAGAACGAATGAAGTGGATCTTTCGGATCCTTGAATTTCTTTACCCTCAAAGTATAACCCATTTCTATACAAATGGGCATTGAATTTCACAGGATTATTACTCAAATCTAAGCTCCAATTCAACTCTAAAACATTACTGTTTAGTTCGGAAATAAGATTTGAAGGAACTAAAGGAATTGGAGTTGGATTATTAGTTGCCACCATTACTGGCGTGTTGGTAGGTGGCACTGGAGTAGCGGTTGGGGGAATTGGTGTTGCAATTTGGTAGGAATAACTCTCGGAGTAGATGTCTACCAGAGGAATATTCCGAGCCGGTTCCAAGGGCAGACCACCGATGTTGGTGTGGTTTTTATTATACGGATTATCTATCAAATAGTTTTTAGCTGTTTGATTGATAACCCGCAGAGTTAGGGATTTGCCATTAAGACTCGCTAACTCCGCCGGAGTCCAGTTGGTTTTTTGAGACAAACTGGAATCTGTCACGCCGTTAACTAGCCAATGGATTTGCCTTTCATCTCCCGTATTTATGAGGGAGATATTTAGGCCTTGTGAGGAGATTATACTGCCAGGCTCGCTAGAGAGATTTACTTCTCTGGTGCGCACCAGGGCCTGGATAGCCCAGCTTTGCTCATGGAGAAAACAATAGCCGTAATCAATAATTGAAGGAGGTGCGTCCATAATACAACCTCCAGGTTTTGTCGTATAAAGTATATTATGAAAACCAAATACTCCAATATCATTTCTAAATTCTTCTAATGGACCAAATTCAATTTCTCCAAATATTATAGAAGGAATTCTGGTAGTCGGAAGGGGTATGTTGGTTTTTGTGATAAATGGCGCCCAAGGTATTTTTTCCTTAGGGATATCAACGATGTTAACGTTGACAATTTCGCCGTTGATTATATCTCCGGTAGAGATATATTCCAAACTACCGTAAAGACCAATTTCTTCAACTAAACCACCTTTACTTATAAGGTAGTCCAGTTGCCACTTTGCACTTTTTCCAAGAGCAAAGTTTTCGTCTGGGAAGTTGCCAATAAGGTGACCGGCTTCGTGGGCTATACCAAATTTTAAAGAAGTGGCTAGACTAGTGGTAATATAACGCCAGTCACGCCCGTCTTGTAAACTTTCCTCCGGAAAGTTGTCATAGCCGGTTATAATAAAATTTCCTACGCCACTAAAATTATTAACGTAGGCCAAAAAGTCATTATCGCCATAATCTCTTTTTATCAAAGAGGTTATAACTGGCCGAGCCGAACTAAACGGACGGCCATATTGATTTTCTTTATAGAAAATCAAATCATCGGCTTGAATAATAATGATGTTATAAAGTTTTTTATAGGCGACTTTGTCTAAAAAAAATTTAGACTCTTTCTGGGCATATTCCCAAAGGTCGCTCCAAGGTACAAAACTATCGAAGACTATGAATAAATTTAAACTATTTTCTCCGACTACATTCTGCCCTAAAACTTCGCCTTGGTCGTTGACCGATTGGTGAAGCCACTCGGCTCTGACCAATTCAACGGCGTTAGCTTTATTAACAAATAAAGTTAATAATAAGAAACTCAATACATATACCACAACTAATTTTTCTCTCATAATCGTAACTCTCCTTTTGTATTTATTTTTTTATTTAAATTATTATCAAAGTACTTATGGGTTAATTATAACACATTTCAACTAAAAATGCAAAAACCTATATTTTAGAGGGGTTGGAGGGGTGGGGGTTTTTGTCCATTCATAATTTATTTGTAGTGCAACAGCTCCATTATTTGAACTATTATATAATCCGAAAGCTAAGACTGATGCGGCATTACCTACAAAAGAATATGAACCTGGACTTTTTATAGTTTGATAAAGACCAGTTACAGCTTTTCCATCACCTGAAAATGAAATATTAACTTTTGGCACAGGCGATGGATTTGGTTGAGTGT
>PCWO01000051.1:1719-4575 GCA_002796205.1 Candidatus Liptonbacteria bacterium CG11_big_fil_rev_8_21_14_0_20_35_14 | reverse complement strand
TAAACTATTTTGTGGGTCTGGCACCTCGCGCACACTCCAAACCCCATTTATATTTTCATAACTTTTATTTTTAGGAATCTCCTCCCAACTAACTTCATAAATCTTTATATCCTCCTGATTATACACCACTATTCCATTGTTACTGTAAGCCAAAGTATTAGAGGTTGCGAAGTTTGCATCTAACACAACCGAACCCCTATAACCTCCCTCATTACCAATCAAAAAATAAGACAAAGGTTTTATAGAAAGTCCCTCAAGTCTACTAGAAGCTACCAGCGAACTCTCATTTCCAGTTGAACTTTTTTTCTTTATACTCCATCCCGTCAAATCAATTGTTTCACTAGTCGGATTATATATCTCAATAAACTCATCCTTGGCCTCTAAATCACTGCCAGCCATTATCTCGCTTATATATAAAGAATTTGAAACATTATTTTGAACAATACCTTCTAAAACTACCTCACTTTTTATCTCAACACTACTTAAAGCACCTGAAGAATTATTTTTCACAATCACTATATTATTATCACTCCCCGGCGTTCCACCCTTATTAATCGAGGTCTGCCAACCTAATGTACTAAAAGATCTCTCCATCGTTTTATAATTATTTTTATCCCCTCCTTGCCAACCATCCAAACTCTTAGCCTCATCAATTAAATTACAATGCTCATCAAATAAATAAATATTTTCTCCCTGATTAGATAAGGCGCCAGTATAAATAGCATCCGCCGCCATTCCTAACACCGTCTCATCTCCTCCTCTTTCCAGTAAAAATAAATCTCTAGATTTTATTACTCCAGACAAAACTACATTTAAATCTCTATCCTCATTTAAAAGTTTCCAACCCGTTACATCCACCTCATACTGCGAAGTATTTTTTAACTCTATCCACTCATCATCCGAGGACTCCTCGCTACCCATCCAATTAATTTCGCTAATAAAAATACCGCCTCTCTGTGGTACCAAATTACTCCCCTCACAAGTTATAGAAGAATTAGAATTTAATAAAACTGGATTAATTTTTTTCTCTTCATTTCCTTCCATTACAACTCTGTCTGTCTGCAAATTAATAGTGGCTCCAGCCAAATTAATATTTAAAATAATATCCTGAAAAGACGGACTACTTAAAATTGGTAAAGTTTCTTTTTTAAAAGAAACTTCCTCAATCTCATTATTATTTTCTCCACCTAAAGTCACTTCAGCTAATATTTTTTCTTCCTTTACCTCCTTTAACACCAGCCCCATATAACCCTGATTATCAAAAAACACCCCTAAACCAAAACCTAATATAAATAAAAATAAAAAAATATAATAACGACTCATATATCTTAAACTCCCTTTCCTTTATTCAAATATTGATCAATGTTTAAAACCGCCTTAACCGCATCACCGGCCGAAATATTATTTTGTTTATAGAGTCCATCACCCACATCCCCCGCCACCCAAATACCTGTTAAAGAAGATCTCTGTGTTTTATGATCCACTATAATCTCTCCCCTTTCATTTAAATCAACTAAATCCTTCACCAAACCAGAACTTGGCACCGATCCAATTTCTACAAACACACCCTGAACCGATAACTCCTTCTCCTGATTGTCTTTTTTATCTATATAAATAAATTTTTCCACAAACCCATTTCCTTTTATTTCCTTACTATCAGCCGTATAAATAACCGTCACCTTTTTATTACTCAAAACAGCTTCCTGCATAATTTTGTCTCCCTTCAAACTATCAGACCTCACTATTAAATAAATTTTATACGCATAAGGAATTAAATCTACCACCGACTCCAATCCGGCGTTACCCCCTCCAACTACCACCACCTCTTTTCCGGTAAACAAAGGTGCATCGCAAGTAGCGCAATACGCCACCCCCTTTCCGTTAAATTTATCCTCTCCCAAAATTCCTAGTTTCTTTCTATGCGCTCCTAAAGTCATTAAAACTGTTTTTGTCTCAAATTTTTTTCCTCCCTCGCTTACCACTAAAAATCCCTTATCAATTTTTGAAATTCCGTTTATTTTATCGCCTGTCACAATTTCTATTTTCTCAAAACTCCTTACGTGATTTTCCAGTTTTTTAGCCAACTCAATTCCGGAAATAGATTTCTCCCCTATCCAATTTTGAATATCATCCGATACCACCGACTGACCCCCAAAAAATTCAGTTATTAAAACCACCTTCATTTGCTTACGAGCCGCATACACCGCCGCCGCCGAGCCCGCCGGCCCTCCTCCTATAATTACAATATCATACATAAAATATAAATTTAATTAATTATATTTATCATACATTATTAAATTACAATAATAAAAGACTCTTAACCTAAGCCAAGAGTCTTTTATTATTTTCCTTACTGAACAGGAGTTACTGGAGGAGTCATTCCACCGTCGCTCTCGCCTGGAGCTTCAGGAGCAGGAGCCATAGGAGCTTCAGGAGCTGGAGCTGGAGCTGGAGCTGGAGCTACTGGAACACCCATATCTGGCACCGGCGCCATAGGAGCTTCAGGAGTGCCCATATCTGGCACCGGCGCCATATTTGGGTCCATAGGATTTCCGGTTGGGTTCATTTGATCCATAATTTATTTTATTAAATTAATTATATTGCGTGCGTGAGCGACCTTTTAACTTAATCTAATTATAACCATAAAATACTCTACGTCAACAAATTAAATTTTATAAGTATTTTTCGGTATTTTCTCTCAATTCTTTTAAGCCAATAATTTTTTGATTTAAATTCATAATATAATTAACTTATCTTAAGTTTATCTTAAGTTAATCTTTGTGTCAAAAAACATTAAAACTTAATCCTCGGAAAACAACACCCACAAAAACACCAGTCCTATCAAAACTCCTATAA
>PCWO01000051.1:0-1692 GCA_002796205.1 Candidatus Liptonbacteria bacterium CG11_big_fil_rev_8_21_14_0_20_35_14 | reverse complement strand
CGACTAAAAGTTGTGCCTTTTTTATCATATAAACTAAGTATATATTATATGAAATCTCCTGACCACATAAACTGTATTAATATAGACAAAACATCAAAAAATATGTATAAATAATACTCCAGCCAACACATGTCAATCAAAAATAAAAAAATAATCATTCTATTAAGTGACACCGGCATATTTTTCGCCTCATTAAGTTTTATTATTAGCCTTAGATATCCAAACAACTTCTACGCTAACTTTAACCTCCATCTAATACCATTCTCCATACTTTTACCTATCTGGCTTTTAGTTTTTTACATCAGCGGTCTCTATGAACCTAAGGTTCTCAAAAATACCACCGGCTTTCTCCAAACTATTATCGGTGCCCTTATTATCAACACCCTCCTCTCTGTCTCCTTCTTTTATTTAACCCCCTTCTTTGGTATCACTCCCCGCGCCAACCTTTTACTTTTCCTTATAACCTTTTTTGTTTTAGAAGTATTATGGCGAGGCTCTTTTAATAGCCTTTTATACAGACAAATAAAAAATCACATTCTCTTAATCGGACAAAGTATCTCCACTCAAAAAATAAAACAACTTATCACCGAAAATCCTCAATTAGGTTTTAATATCATCGCTCATATTGATAGTAATAATATTTTAGAAAACACAGATAAAATAGAAGGCCTAATCAAAACTAAAAAAATTCAGATAATAATTATTCCCCAAGAACATAAAGGCAGTCTCCTAAAAATAAAATCAATCTATAATAAACTATATTTTAATTTAGAAATTTTAAGTACTGAAAAATTCTTTGAAGCCACCTTTCAAAAAGTGCCTTTAGCCGAAATTAATGAACTCTGGTTTTTAGACTACGCCACTCAAAATAAAAAAAATTATCTTTTAATTAAAAGACTATGCGAAATATTTTTAGCCTCTTTTCTTTTAATAATCTTAAGCCCCTTATTTTTATTAATATCCGTCGCCATTAAACTAAATTCCAAGGGCCATATTATTTATAAACAAATTCGTATCGGCAAAAAAGAAAAACCATTCACCCTCCTTAAGTTTCGCTCTATGATAAACAATGCCGAAAAAAATGGCGCCGTCTGGTCAAGTAAAAACGACTCACGCATAACTTATATCGGCCACCTTTTAAGAAAATCTCATTTAGATGAACTTCCTCAACTTATAAACATCTTAAAAGGTGAACTATCATTTGTCGGCCCCAGACCAGAAAGACCAGAATTTACCAAAGAACTAGAAAAAAATATTCCTTTTTATAATATGAGACATCTACTCAACCCCGGCGTAACCGGCTGGGCTCAAATAAATTTCAGATACGGCTCTAGCCACAATGACGCCCGCGAAAAACTAGAATACGAACTCTATTATATTAAAAATTGTTCCCTTTCCTTTGATTTAAGTATTATAATAAGAACTATTAAAACCATTCTTTTCACCCCTAAATAATGTCAGCTCTTAAAAACCTCCTCTTTAATAATACCTCCGACAAACAAACTATCATTAAAAACACTCTATGGTTATCAATCGGACAGGTTATAGGTAGACTCGTTAGAGTCTTAATTATTATCTACGCCGCCAGAATTCTAGGCGCCGAAAGCTATGGCGCCTTTTCTTATGCCCTCTCCATCGCCGCCCTTCTTTCAATTTTAGCCGACCTCGGTATCAACGGCACTATAGTTAGAG
>PCWO01000029.1:8574-19561 GCA_002796205.1 Candidatus Liptonbacteria bacterium CG11_big_fil_rev_8_21_14_0_20_35_14 | reverse complement strand
CCAAAACCTCCACATTACCTGATCCGTTCGGGGTGAATGTTCCGCTTGAGTTAAAGGTATGAATTGTATAAGCTCCACTGGTTGTTATTGTGCCACCGGTGGCGGAAAAACTACTACTAACCGGCTCCCGCACCACAATCACATTCCCCGCCTCCGCATTATTTGGAGCCGAGACAAACCCTCCCGGCATAAAAACAAAAGAGGCACTCAAAATAAAAACAAAAGTAAATTTGAAACCACACAACAACTTAGTATATATATTATGAAAAATCCTCATTTTTAAATTATACTATTACTCGCTACTAGGCGCGCTAGGCTCAATATTATTATTTTCCAAAACCTCACTTACTACCTGCTTTTCCTGTGCTAAAAAATTAATCATCTCGCTATTTAAAGCAATCGGCGCCGTCCACACTATCTGTTTTCTATTTATATAAATATCCCCCGCCGGTTGCCATAAAGATTCCGAAAAACGACTAAGCACAAAAGGCCTCTCCTCATCCTGTGTTACTTGAAGTAATCTTGCCTCAACTAGCTTGGCCTGTGGCCAAGCATAATATTTGCCTAAATAAAGCTCTCCGGTTGTCATATAAACCGCCCTATACTCCGGCTTAAAACCATAAAACCCCGCCAAAACCAAAGCCACTACCAAAATAACCAAAACTGTTATTTTTTTATTTAACCCCTGCCCCTCTAAATTTTCTTCTTTTTTTATTAATGTTTTTGCCATAATTTTTATTTACCCGACTCTATACTTAATTTATTTTCTATTAATTTTGTTCTAGATAGACTGTCCTCAAACTCTAATCTAGTAACCATGTTTTCTTCTATATTTATTACTCTGTCTTCTACTCTAGAAACTCGGCTATCAACTTGCGCTATATTATTTTTAAGTTCAGCCCTTAAAGATTTAAATTGCCCATCCACTCTCTCAAACTGCTCTTGCACACCTTTAAACTGCTCCTGCACCCCATCAAAACCTCTAGACATCATTCTAGCCAATTCCTCATTATCATTCTTTAATTCAGCTCGTAATTCATTTAAATCAGTTTTAAGTTCAGTCCTTAAATCATTTAAACCCTCTTTAAAATCAGTTTTAAGTTCAGTCCTAAATCATTTAAACCCTCTTTAAAATCAGTTTTAAGTTCAGTCCTTAAATCATTTAAACCCTCTTTAAAATCAGTTTTAAGTTCAGTCCTTAAATCATTAAAGCCTTTAGAAACAACTTGAACCAATTCTTCATTTGTAACTTTTTCGTTAGTCATTAATAAATTATATCACAAAAAGTTTACCTCAAAATTAGTCATCAAAAGAATAATCTATATGAATCCTAACAACTCCGGGACTCGTTGCCACCGCATCAATATCCAAACTTAAAACCGCATCCGCCGCTATACCCGCATTACCAAACAAAGTCGTCGCCTCACTGTTTGCATCACATACGAGAGCACTCGTCATCACATCAGTCCCAGCCGTATTTGGGGTACCCTCGGCCCTTTCATCAAATTGAATCGTCGCTGTTCCCACGTCTGTTGAACAAGAAATACGGCTAATAGTTACTGCTGTTGGAAACTTATGTTGAACAATGGCGTCGTCGGTTATAGCCGGACTCTCTAAAACTATAGTGTCTATATGCGTATAAAGTTCAGCGTCCGCCAATACATCATCATTAGTTAAAGTTAAACTTCTCCCCGCCGTTAAATTTGTATAAGTAGATAAATCCAAAGCCGTCCCATTCCAAGTTCCCGCCGTTACCGTCCCAGCCGAACTAACCTGAAAACCATTACTCGTTCCGACGTTTAAAGTAGTGAAATACGTAGTCGTGGCAAACAATGTTCCAGTCGTCCCAAAAGTACCACTTCCTAAATCAAGTTTATATTTAGGCATCGTCGTCCCAATTCCTATATCTCCTCCGTTATCTAAAACTAATTGATTACTAATTCCATCAACATTAATTACTAAATCTCCATTACTAGTTGTTTGAAAATCAGCGTAAACAGTACCATCACTTTGCGTTAAACGTAATTGAGGATTTAAGGCATCTAATAAATCAAATTTTCTATCCGGCCCGGTCGTCCCAATACCGACGTTTGTTCCATTATCATAAATCAAAGAATTAGAAACCGTAGAAGTGCCCGAAAACTTTGCCACATAACTAGCTGTTCCAGACCCCACCACTCCAGAGGAAGTTGGAATAGCCACCCACGAACCGCCGGAATTTTTTAATTCCAATGTCCCCAAATTATCACGCAAACCATAACCAGTCGTCCCATCGGTATCGCCATAATTTATATAACTCCCCGCATCAAGCCCAATATTACCCGCTACATCAAGTTTATGGTCGGGCGTCGTGTCCCCCACGCCGACGTTGCCGGAAATAGAGGCTGTCCCCGTGACCGTTAAAGTATTTGGAATGAGGGCTGTTCCAATCCCCACCGATCCACTACTCCGATACACATTACTTCCCGAACTACTCCACGTACCATCCCCACTACCACTAGACCCTAAATCAGCCCAAGCCCCACCCACATAGGCCCGAATAACACTACTGGTTGTATTGTAATATAATGACCCATTCTGACCCGAAGGATCCGATGAGGCTGTTCCAAGATTTAACAAAGTTCCGACATTAACACTGCCCGAAAAAAAAGCATTTAACCATTTTGGGTTAGATGACCCTACGTTATAAGTCCCATCAGAGCTCGGCAACAAATCCGAATCAAAAGTTACCGCCGACACTCGCGAAATAGCCGACCGATAATCACTTGTTAAATTACTAAGCGACGCCACATCGGAATTATAAGAAATAGTAAAATCCACTCGCACTGTATCCGGCCCAGGCGGATTAGCTGTTTTTACAAAACTAATAGAGTCAAAACTTACCTTATTATTTGATAAAGGCGTTGGAGCGTTACTCCCTTCTTTTTTAAAGACCACCCCATTTTCTACATATATTAAAGTCGGGCTCTTGGTATTATCCTCTACTAACAAAGTTAAAACCGCCCCCGATTCATCGTTGGTCATATTGATAGCCGATGATTCCGAGACCGCCCTTTTAATAGCTCCCATTACAAATTGACTCTGTTGCGATATATCGCTTTTAGCCAGCTCTCTCTGTTGTATATCGGATACCGAGGAAAAAACTCCAACCATAAGGCCAGACACAACTGTAAAAACACCGGCGTAAACCAATACCTCAACCAATGTAAACCCCGCATTATTTTTACGAAATAAAAAACTAAAAGTACTCATAAATTAAACTTATTTAACTTAAAGTAAGTATAACTAAAAAACAAACAAAACCCCCTGTGGACAACAAAAAATAAGTCTTAATAAATATTTTTTATCATCATAATCATATTTATAACCACAATTTGAAAAGTTATTTTTAAAAAACCAATTAATTTAAAAAATACCCTCTATAATTTATAAAACAATTGGTTAGGCTCTTAAAAACAAAGGAGTTCTAACGAGTTAAAGGCCTCTTTAACGAAGTTGGGCGACTATTGTTTTTAGGGTTCTAAACACCCTGTTTTTATAAATTATAGAGGGTATGTAATAAATCATTTAAAGAGTCTGGTAAGCTAAAGGACGCTTTAACGCCGGGGGGCGACTATTATTTATAAGGTCTTTGCGACTGTTTTTGTAAATATGATTATGTTTATAATATTTTTATAAATAGAACACATCATAAAAACTAGTTAACCAATCACCCGTAAAGCAAAAGGTAAAAAATAATCTTTTACATTATTATAATTAAGATTTAAATCTGAATATTTTTTAGAGATATCCTCTATTACCTCACGTAAAATTTTAAGCTCATATTTTCTTTCTTTTAAATTTTCTTTCAATTCTATTTCAGTCCATATTACTAAAGCTCGTTTTTTAGCATCTTCCAGCAACTTAAAATCACCTTTTTGCTTAGCATTTATTAAACGAGTTACTTCGCTTCCTAAATTAGCCATTAAAAAATTAACATTTCTTTCCTGATTCATATAATAAGTTTATTTATTATATTATACATTTTATCGCAAATAATAAAACTCTTAACCTCCATACTTCTATTACCATCTACTGGACGTATGTTAATCAAAGACGTATATTCTACTCTGTCTTTTCCCTTTCTATTTAAATAGATATTAAAACCCCAAACATTATACTGTTTTGAACCATCCTTAATTAATACTTGGTTAGAATCCATATGCCATTCGCCCCCTAAAGCCATAACCTCTCTTTCAATATCAACCACCCCTTTAACCATGTCTTTATAAAACTCGCGAGCAATTTCTTTAACTACTTGCATTTTTATAGGCTCTTTTATAATTCTTATATCCATATAAAATTACTCAACCACTATTTTTATTCTGCGTACTCCGCTACCAACCGCCTCCTGTTTTTTTATTATAATTTTACCAATCTCGCTAGTCTGTTCTACGTGTGGCCCTCCACAAAACTCTTTTGAATAAGCTGTTTCTATTGAATCTCCAATATAATAAACCTTTACCTCCTCCGGATATTTATTTGAAAATAAACGCAAAGCCCCCGTTTTTTCTGCCTCCGATTTTTTCATTTTTTCATACTTAACTGGCAAATTTTTTTCTATTAACTCCTTAGCATATTTTTCTACTAAAATAATCTCCTCATCTGTTAATTTTCGCTCAAAAGAAAAATCAAACCGAGCCCTCGCCGGCGTTATATCACTGCCCATTTGATTAACAGTATTACCTAAAACCTTGCGCAAGGCATACTGCAATATATGAGTGGCTGTATGAAGTCTTAAAACCTTTGCTAATTCCTCTTGATTACCCGCCTTCATCTCGCCTGTATCAAGTATTAACCCATGACCTCCAAATTTTTTTTCCACTCCCAAGCGAGATTTATCTCTATGCTCCTCAAATAATTTTTCAAACTCCTCTAAAACCAAACCATCAGCCTTATTGCCTGAAACCTCTTTTATAATCTCAAATGGAAGTCCGAAACTCTCATATAAATAAAAAGCTTTTTTGGCATCAATTACCTCAAGTTTATTAAGTTCATTAATACCCAAAGACAATGTCTGCTCAAATTTTTCCCTTTCTAAAGTTATAATTTCCTTAGCCTTACCCACCTCAATTTCATAAAAATCATGATAAATATTATAAATAATATCAATTAAAGAGTTTAATAAATTTTTATCTAAATCTCTTGTATAAAAAATAATTCTACGCAGTAACCTACGCAAAACATAACCAGTCTCTTTGTTACTCGGTCTAACTCCATCGCTTATTAAAAACACCGCTCCCCTAATATGATCACAAATAATTCTTTTTTGAGAAAGTATTAAAACAGACGGTAAAATACTCATCATTTCTTTAAATAAATCCGTCTCAAATATATTATTAACTCCTTGCTTCATTATGAGTAGCCTCTCTAGCCCCATACCCGTATCAATTCCCTTTAATCCACCCTTATCCTCAATTGGTAAGTACTCACTACTTTCCGTCTTATAAAACTCATTAAAAACCACATTCCATATTTCCACCCCTTTCACATAAATTTCAGTGGTTGGCCCACATGGACCAGTTTTACCGGTTGGCCCCCAAAAATTATCCTCTCGCCCGTAAAAACGTATCTCAAAACTTTCTCCCTCTCTTTCTTTTATTTCCTTCCATATTCCCTCCGCTTCTGTATCTTTTGAAATATTTTCATCACCCTCAAAGCAAGTTACATAATCAATTCTTAAATTCATTTCTTTAGTCATAAATTGATAAGCATACTCTATAGCCTCACGTTTAAAATACCCTCCAAAAGAAAAATTACCCAGCATCTCAAAAAAAGTATTATGAGTTTCATCGCCCACCTCATCTATATCGCTAGTTCTAAAACATTTTTGCACTGTCGCTACGTTTAACAATCCAAAATCACTTTCCGCTGAAAGTTCTCTGGTATAATATCTTTTAAACTGTTGCATGCCGGCCGTTGTTAACAAAACAGATGGATCACCAGAAACCAAAGAAGACGAAGACACTATTGCGTGCCCCCTCTCCCTAAAAAAATCTAAAAAGCACTGTCTTATTTCTCTAGATTTCATATTTATTTTAGTATTCCTCAAGCGCTCCACTTCTATCATGCTCTCTAATTTTATCCAGCGCCTTTGCCTCAATCTGACGAATACGCTCACGTGTTACGCTAAATATCTTGCCCACCTCCTCTAGCGTATGGGTCACTCCATTCTTTAAGCCAAATCTCATTTCCAAAATTTTTTGCTCCCGCTCCGTTAAATCAACTAAAATTTCATCAATTTTATCTTTCAATAAACTTCTGGCCGCCGTTTGAGCTGGCGATAAACTATTTTCATCCTGAATAAATTCTAATAATTTTGAATCCTCATCATCCCCATCTCCAATTGGCGATTCAAGTGAAACCACCTCCTGTGATATTTTTTGTATATGACGCACTTTTTCTACATCTATTTCCATTTCAGCTGCAATCTCGGGCGCTAATGGCTCCCGCCCTAAATCCTGCGCCAATTTACGCTTAATTTGTGTATATTTTGAAATAGTCTCAACCATATGCACCGGAATACGAATAGTTCTAGACTGATCTGCTAGCGCCCGCGTAATCGCCTGACGAATCCACCAAGTAGCGTAAGTAGAAAACTTAAATCCTTTTCTATAATCAAACTTATCCACCGCCCGCGACAATCCAATATTTCCTTCCTGAATTAAATCTAAAATAGAAAGCGATGGACTTCTATTGACATATCTTTTCGCAATTGAAACTACTAGCCTAAGGTTGGCCTTTATCAGTCTATGTCTAGCATCCTCATCATCCCCCTCCGCTCTTTTCGCTAGTTCCTTTTCCTCGGCAAATGTTAAAAGTGGTGTTTTACCAATTTCTTTTAAATAAACTTGCACCGCATCCGGTAAATCACTTTCTATATAGGTCGCCAACTCAAGCTCTTTTTTACTAATTTCCGCATCCTCCCCCACATCAATCAACTGCGCCGGCTCAATCACTTTAATATTCTCTTTTTCTAGTAATTCATATATCTCCTCTAAAAACTCTATATCATTTTCAATAGTTGGAAATAAATGCAAAATTTCAGCATCTGTTACAAAACCTTTATTTTTGCCCCGACTAACAAGCTCTGCCAATAAATCATCATCCTCTCTTCCCTTAATTCCCACTTGTTTTTTAGAAGAAACAATTTTTGAGTTAGATTTTTTTTTAATCTTTTTACCTATCTCTTTCTTTTTTACTACAATCTTACTCTTTTTAATCTCCTTTTTTATAGACTTTTTTTTCAGAGCCTTAGGAGCCTTTTTTGCACCGCTAGTTTTTTTACCAGCCAGTGTTTTCTTAATTATTTTAGGTTTAACACTACGCTTTACGCTTTTTTTTATTTTAGCTTTAGTTTTTACAACTTTTTTAAGCTTAGTTAAGCGACCGCGAGTATTTACCTTTCTTTTTATAGAAGGCATCTCTTAAAATATACTATAAGTATTTTCACAAAATATTGCAAGTTTATGTATTATTTCTCAGATTCAATTTTATCTACTCTCATCTCCAATCTTTTAAGTTGTCCGGATAAAAAAGTAAGCTCTTGTTTTTGGTCATCATAAAGAGCTATAAACTTATCAAGTTTTGTAAATAGTTCTCCAGAATTATTTTTCATCCACGATACATCAGATTCCACACTACCCAACCTATCCTCCACATTTTCCAAACGATTTTCAACGCTACCCAACCTATCCTCCACATTTTCCAAACGATTTTCAACGCTACCCAACCTATCATTAATAACAGCAAACTCATTTTGCATAGACACTGCTAAAGGATCTATTTTAGCATCTAATAATTCCTGTATATCTTTTTTAGTTAAATTATCCATTTAATATATTATAAACCATTATTTAAAGTTTTCTCAAGTTCCAAAGAAACTTTTTGAAAATCATCAATTAATTTAGCCACCGACCCATCTGAAATCTGCTCCGCTTTTTTTATTTTTAGAAGTAGTTCCTGTTTTTTATCCCGAAGATACTCAATTTTAAGCTGGCAACCAACCAAATCAATCGACTCTCCTTTATATAAGGCGCTTTTAAAGTGTATATCTAGAGTATCGTCCTTTAAACCACCCTCAAGTAATGCCTTTAAAATATCCTTATATTTTAAAGGCATATATAACTCAAACTTTTGAGCACTCTTTAAATCATTATAATGCACTCCAGCCAATAAAATCTGTAAAGATAACATATCAAGCCGACTTATATTTTTCTCATCCTCCTCTTTTACTTTATTATTTTGTTCCTTAAAAACATCTTTTTCTAAATATCTAAGCTCCTCTTTTAAAGCCTCGGATACAATTGAAACTCTACTTGATAATTCATTTATCCACTCCTCCCTATCAATCGCACTAGGCCTTAATAAAATCTTTTTTAAAATCTCTTTTATACCTCTTTTTTTCTCGTAAGAAGATTCTCCTACTAAATATCTATTAAAATAAAAATCCGAAGCTGAACTCAAATTTAAAGATATATCTGCTAACCCGTCAGGTTTATCTAAAACCAGTTCCGCTATATCCTTATAACCATCCAGCTTTAACAAAGAAATAGCCAAATCTTTTGTTAAAGTCATATCCAGCGCTCTCTCCGCCGCTCTTTGCCCCGCCTCATCACTATCAAAACTAAAAATAATTCTATCAGTTAAACGCGATAAACTTATTAAATGATTTTCGGTTAAAGCCGTTCCACTGGTCGCCACAATCGCTTTAAATCCCGCCTGATAACCCATCAACACATCCATTTGCCCCTCTACCACCAAAGCTCTATTTTCCTCTCTGATAAAATGTTTGGCCTGGTAAAAACCAAATAATATTTTAGACTTAGAAAATATAGGTGTCTCGGGGCTATTAATATATTTACCCATAGTTTCGTCCCCCCCCGGCCTAATCCGACCAGAAAAACCCACTACCTTGCCCGCATGATTAAATAAAGGAAACATTATTCTATCTCTAAAACGGTCATAATAAGTTCCTCGTCCCTCATTGCGCACTACCAAACCCGACCGCTCTAAATTTTGCACCGAAAAACCTTGCTTCATTAAAAAAGTCGTCAAGTCATCCCAATTAGAAGAAAAGTCTGTAGTCCCCACTCTAAAAATTTTAGCCGTCTCGCCTTTTAACCCCCGCTTTTTTAAATACTCTTGCGCTCCTATATTTTTTTTTAAATTTTCAATATAAAACTTAACTGCCAGCTCGTTAATATCATATAAAACCCCAAACTGCCTTTGTTGCTCAACACTTTCTCGCCGTACCTCAACTCCGGCTTTTTCAGCCAATATCCGTAAAGCCTCAAAAAATTCCACATTTTCATATTTCTGCACAAAAGTAAAAATATCTCCCCCCTCATCACAACCGAAACAATGCCAACTCCCCCTTTCTAAAGACACCACAAAAGAAGGCGTCTTCTCATTATGAAAAGGGCACTTAGCCTTAAAACTCTTGCCGGCTGGTATAAGCTCAATATACTGCTTTAGAACCTCAACCACTGATAATTTATCTTTTATAATTTGAGTTAGCTTCTCCATAAATCATCTATAGTATACAAATACCTATAACCTAAAGAAACTATACAAAAACCTTAATTTCTTATATAATCATTAAATGAACGCTATTTACAATATTTTATTAGCCGTTTTTATAATATCCTTAATCTCTTTAATAGGTGTATTTACTATCTCTCTAGCCCAAAAAGAGCTAAAAAAGATTCTTCTTTTTTTAGTCAGTTTTTCAGCCGGCGCTCTCCTTGGAGATGCCTTTTTACACCTTATCCCCGAAATAGCCGAGACTCAAGGTCTTAATACCGCAACCACTATTAGCCTAATAGGTGGTATTCTACTTTTTTTTATTCTAGAAAAATTTCTAAACTGGCAACACTGCCACGAACCAGTCTGTGTAGGCCATAATCACTCTCTTGCTTTTATCAATCTCGTAGGCGACGCCTTCCACAACTTTCTTGATGGCGTTCTAATAGCCGGTAGTTTTATGATAAGCCCAGGTCTTGGTATTACAACCACTATCGCCATCGCCCTCCACGAAATACCTCAAGAAATCGGAGATTTTAGTATTCTTTTATACTCCGGACTAAGCCGAGCTAAAGCCTTATTCTTTAACTTCATAAGCGCCCTTTTTGCTTTTGCCGGCGCCATTTCTTTTATAATATTAGCCGATTCTATTAGCCTAATAGAAACTTTAATCCTGCCAATTACCGCCGGCGGATTCATCTATATCGCCTTAGCCGATCTTATTCCGGAACTCCACAAAGAAACCCACCTCGGAAAATCTATCATCCAACTCATCAGTCTTATACTTGGAATCTCCATCATGGCTCTACTTCTTTTTCTATAATAACAAAAAAACGGCTCGCATCAACCAAGTCGTTTTTTTGTTTCTTATTTATCTATCTTAATATTATTTTATCCTGACTTACTTTTCTCGTAAAACAATTCTCGCCCGCCTCATAGATCCAGCCTCCCCCAAAAATATCATAAGACTTGGTCTCCTCCTCTTTATTAGACAGATTAAACCTCGTACAAAGCTCATAACTATCAGCTGAAACTATTCTATAAGAAAATGGTTCTTTTGTAACCGGATTAACAATATCGGCCTCTCTTATATATAATTGACCATCACTGATTAAAACACTTAAATCACTAGGTAATTTTTCGTATAAATCATAATACTGATTTAAGTTACCTTGCACCGTACTTAAATTATTAGATATAGCGTTGTCCTCATTTTTAAGTCTGGTAGTTTTAGGTGAATCTATAAAAGAAAGCCCGACGATAAAAGAAGCTATTACCACCGCCAAACCAATTATAGACAAAGATTTCATCGTTCCATCAAATTTATTAGAGCCTCTTAAAATATCATGCAAGTAATACCAAATCACAATCCCCGCTATTATAAACACCGACAAAAATTTCAAAATAAATCTGGTCGTTAACT
>PCWO01000029.1:5077-8541 GCA_002796205.1 Candidatus Liptonbacteria bacterium CG11_big_fil_rev_8_21_14_0_20_35_14 | reverse complement strand
AAAACCCGAGCAACACAACCGAGGCTACCAACAATATAAAATAAGATAACCATTTTCTCACCCCCGAATCTAGTGGTAAATCACCCTTAGTAATATTTAAATTCAATCTCCAAACTGTAAAAAAATAAACTGGCGCCCCAACCAACAAAGCCGACAAAGCAAATCTTATAGCCGATAACGAAAAAGAATACCCATATAAATCCGTCACCTCCGCTATCAGTTTATTTATCAGCTGAAAAGCGATTGTCCCAACCGAGGTTGTTACAAAAACCAAAGCTATTAACGATAATACATAAAAAAACGCAAATTTTGCACTGTGTTTCATATTTTTTATTTTACTCTGGAAAATCTGTTGGAGTAATAGTCTCGCTTGGGCTATAAGTCGGTTCTATAAAACCTGCCGGTAAATCACTTGGAGCCTCTATATTTTTTGAATTAAGAAAAAACACTCCCATAATTACCAAAATTGCTATTATTCCCCATACGACTTTCTTCATACTTTATAAATTATCAAGCTCCTTATCTAAACTATCAAGCTCCGACTCTAAATCACCCAAATCAAGAGCCTCTAAATCATCTTGAATAGATTCGGTTGTATCCTGATCTATTACAATTGTATTAGGGTCTAATCCCTCATCTTTAACTACTTCCTTAAAATCATAAAAATACCATACCGCCAAGGCTACAATTAATATTACAACCACAATAATAGTTTTTTTCATCTTTTTATTTTAATTTATTAATTATTACTCAACCTCTGCCTCATTTACGCTAGGCACACTTTTCAATCCAAGTAATGCGTTTCTAACAGCCTGCTTCGCGCTATCAATTGAATCTCTCACAACTCTTAAATCACTTCGGAATCTTTCCTTTGAAGCCAGCACATCCTCTCTTAAAGTCTCCTCACTATTTACATTAACAGTATAAACCATTTGAGACTGAGTCTCTATAGCTCCTCTGGCCGTCAATACTGCCTCCTGCGCATCTGCAAACACTACATCAAAAGCAAAAGTATCAAGTCCTTGAGACACTGCCTTATTTGCCCTACTTTGCATTCTAGCCAAAAACTCCTCTAAAGAATCTACCGCCTTATTAAACTTATTAATCATTTTCTCGTTTATCTCATCTACCTGAACACTAAACCTCAAAACCGCCTCCGCTTTTTTATCATCTGAAATTTTATCTCTTAATTCATTTTTTAAAGATTCTCTAGACTGCACTCTAAACTCACGAGTCTCATCTTTATTTTTTTTAATAATATTACGAGATTCAACTCTATTTTCTAAAATATTTTTCTTTAAAACTTCGCCTCTCTCCATCATAATTTCCTTTTTATTCTCACCCGAATTTTGGAGTTTTTCTCTAAAAACATTCTTATCCTGAATCGCCCGACTTTTAATTTCCTCCCTCCTCTCTAATCTAATCTCCGCTTGAGGCAATCTACCTCCTTCTTGAGCTAGAGCCGACAAAGGTAAAGCTATAGCCAAAATAAATAAAATGTATAAATAACGCATATAAATAAAAATTAATAATAATTATAAATAATTATAACATATTGCTTAAAAATAAAACTTTATCACTTATATTTTAAAGAGAATAAACCCAAGGCAAAGCCACCGAATACATCATTAAAGTCGCTCCCAGCAAAGCCATATTTTTCATAAAACCAATCATCTCACTCATCCGTGTTTGCGAGTTTGAGTCATTCCAAAAAGTATGCATACTAAACGAAATTAACACCAAAAGCCCCGCAATTATAGCTAAAGACTCTTTTATATAAACACCAAATATCACTCCAAGACCCGCTAATATTAACAATATTCCGCTAATTAAAACCATCAAAGACGCCATCGGCAAATGTCTACTAGACGCATACGCTACTAAACCGGATTTTTGTGTAAAATGATTAATACCATTCATTAAAAAAAATCCCCCAAACAATATTCTCCCTACTAAAAATGCTATTTCCATATATTTTATATACTTAAATTCTAATCAATTTCATTATACCACGATTACTTAATAAAACATAGATATGTTTACATTTTAAAATATTTATAGTACTATATAGTCAGCTTACAAAAAAGGAGATTTAAAAAATGAATAATATCCAGCAAGAAATCTGTAACCTTCAAAATGAACTAATAGACATTGCCACAAGGGAAGGGAAAATTAGATCTAGAATCAATGAGATACAAAAAAATTGTCCACATGAAAATAAAATAAATAGATCAGTACACGATGTCTACGAATTTAAAACCAGATCATTTTGTTCTGATTGCGGATTTGAATTGTAATTCTTTACATTTATTAAAATTAAATAAACAAAAGCCCCTAAAATAGGGGCTTTATTACAAAAGAAAATTCACGCTTCTTTTATAATATCAGAAATAATATTAGTTCTTTCTTTAATTAATAAAGCTTTCTCTTTATCAAATGTATTAATTAAATTACTAACCAACTTATCAATATCCACTCCATAAAACAGTTCAAGCAAAAACTCTTTTAACTCATCATTATCTTCATGCTTTAAAACATCATATTTATCACTAATATCCTGATCACAATCATCATGACCAGTAACCTCGCTTACTAATAAAGACATAAAAGAGTCTAACTTTTTATTGCCTGGTAAATCAAACTCCTCGTTCAAAAGAATTTTATGCCTTAAAATTCCTATTGGTACTCCTCCAAATCTTACATCTAAACGAGTTGCTGAACGAAAAGGGTAACTTTCATTATTATTTATAATAGCCTGCTTACTATCAATAATCTCATCATCTATAGAGACAAATTGATTATTTAATTTATCAGTGAAGATTGATCTTGATTCTTTATTACAAATTATAGTAATAGAGTTATTTTTTTCATTAAAAAAAACCGAAATTAAAACATCACTATCTCTCACACTAAACTTATAAATTCCATCAACTAAACCATTACAAACAACATCCTTATATCTTTCCCCATAATCAGGGAAAGTGTTCCTATTAAAGAATGAAAAAGCTAATTCATAAGCTACAACTTCATAAAGTTTTTCTACATTAATAAAAATATTAGGAAAAAATAAAAGCCCTCTTTCTTCCTGCATTTTTTTAACATACATATTTCCACTTTCAGGTTTAAACTGCTCATGATCAATATCATGCTTTAAAAGTTTTTCCGCTAAAAAAAGAAAACAAATCACATCAAAATGATACTGCTTACTGCCATATCTCGCTTGTAAGTTTATAACCATAATCTTTCTCTCTTTCTTATTTATTATTGTCAAACACCTGGCGGAGAGAGAGGGGTTCGAACCCTCGATGCCGTTTCCGGCATACATCCTTTCCAGGGATGCCCTTTCAACCACTCAGGCACCTCTCCCCAAATAAAAAACGCTTATCTAAAAGCGTTATACCATAAAAAAAATCTAAAGAAAAGCTATTTGATTTCTTGATCTAAATCACTCACCCTGCCTGCAA
>PCWO01000029.1:1694-5047 GCA_002796205.1 Candidatus Liptonbacteria bacterium CG11_big_fil_rev_8_21_14_0_20_35_14 | reverse complement strand
CTATTAAATCACTTGCTAAACCAGCTAATTCTATATCAACTTTTTCAAACTTCTCATCAACTTTATTAAATTTTACGTCTACTTTTTCAAACTTCTCGTCAACCTTATTAAATTTTTGATCTAAATATTCTATAAATTCTCTATCCATATAAAAATTATATTATTAATAAAAAATATTTAAATACTCATTCCCCTTAAAGCCTTTAATCTCTCCTCAACCGGTGGATGAGTCATAAATAATTTATGAAACCAAGGTGTTTTTTTACCCCTAAAAGGATCGGCCACCCATAAATGGGCTGTGGAATTTTGCACCACTCTCATTGGACTTGAATTAGCCGATATTTTTTCAAGCGCCCCAGCTAAGCCCTCTGGATAACGAGTCAGTAATGCCCCGGTCGCATCGGCTAAAAATTCCCTTTTACGAGAAATAGCTAGCTGTAAAATCATCGCCACTATCGGCGCTATAATAGAAAACACAATCGCCAACACCATAAAAATAACTCCCGCCTTATTATCATCATTATCACGAAAACTACCAAACCACATAGAGTGCATAAACATATCAGCTAAAATAGATAAAAAACCAACTAATACCACCACCGCTGTTGATAAAAGCATATCTCTATTACCAATATGAGCTAGTTCATGCGCTATAACACCCTCTAACTCGCTTCTATCTAGTTTATCAAGCAACCCCGTCGTTACTGCTACCACCGCATGTTTCGGATTCCTACCAGTCGCAAATGCGTTTGGTTGAGACTCATTAATAATATAAACCTTAGGCGTTGGCAAACCGGCGGTAATCGCTAAGTTTTCTACAATCCGATACAACTCCGGAGCCTGGCTTGCACTAACCTCTTTAGCGTGAGCCATAGATAAAACTATCTTATCAGAATACCAATATCCTAAAATATTCATAATTATACTAAAACCAACCGCCACGTATAAAATAATTGAGCTTTGAAAAGCCTGTGCAAATACAAAACCAATTCCGATAACCACCAAAATAAAGACTATAAAAAGCCCCCAAGTTTTATAAATATTAACATCTCTTTGTCTATATAAAGAATTCATAAATTAACCTAAATCTACCTAAAATAAAGTCCAAAATCAACCAAGAGAATCTTTAACTCCCTTTCTCAACCTTAAAGCAATTTTTACCGTCTCAAATAATACCTGAATATATGAAGATAATTTCACATGGCTATATATATCGTTAACCCAATAGACTGGTATCATCTCTATCTCATAACCAAGTTTTTTGGCCAGTAATAACGCCTCTACATCAAACGCCCATCTATTAATTTCCGCTCTTTCAAATATATCCATCGCCGCTCTCCTATTAAAAGCCTTAAATCCACACTGTGTATCCCAAATACCGGGCAAGGCCACTATCTGAATAAATAAATTACCCATCTTACCAGCTATCTGTTTATACCAAGCCTGGGGCGGAGAAAGTTCCGACTCCTTTAAAGCCCGAGAGCCAATCACTACCGAGGCTCCTTTATCAAAATAATTTTTCATCAAAAGAAATTGATCAACCGTCGTTGAATTATCCGCATCCATAAATAATCTGATTTCGCCTTTAGCCTCAATCATCCCTTGGCGTACTACGTAACCCTTCCCATGATTTTCTAAATTCTCAATTACTCTTAAATAAGGAATAACATCGGCAAATTTTTTAACCACCAAAACGGTATTATCACTTGAACCATCATCTACCACCACAATCTCATAATCAAAATCCATATCCTTTAAAATCCTATCCACATCAATCAAAGTTAACGGAATTCTTTTCGCCTCGTTAAAGGCGGGAATAATCACCGACAAATAAGGCCCCGATCCCCAAGATTTATAATCTTTAACTACCAATTCTTCTTTATTAATTTCAGATTTAATAATCTTTTTTAGTCTACTAGAAGTTTTTTTAGGTATAACTTTTTTAACTATGTTTTTTTTAGCAGTAGTTTTATTTTTTGTGCCCCCCTTCTTAGGTAAAATTTCTTTTTTAGTCGCTACCATACATATATTGTAACAGACAATTTAAAGTTATAAAAAATTGGCGGGCCCGGCAGGAATCGAACCTACAGTCTCGCTTTTGGAGAGCGATGGTTTACCGTTAACCGACGGACCCATTAATAAAGAGTATATAGAAAATATCTAAAAAAATAAATGCCCGCTTTCAGGCGGGACCATTTATTTTTTAGCCTCAGCGTGCACTCTATGAACTCTACAGGCTGTACTTGGACAATATTTCTTTAAAGAAATCTTACCCTCAAATTTTTTCCTATTTTTCCGCGTATAATAATTAACACTTCCACAAGAAGAACATTTCAGTCTGGTTAAGTGTTCGCTAAATTTTGATTTTGATTTTGTTTTCTTAGCCATAAAATAACTTGCAAACTATAACAGAAATGCCATAAATACGCAACACCCCTATTTAAATTATAAAGAGTGTCTTAATTTTGGGGGTATTGACACTGGTTCTAACGATCTGTATGCAAGTAAATCAAGTTGGAACATAAGATTTTCATTTTTACCAAAAGTGTCTTGATATACATGATGTGCAAAAAAAGAATAGCGCCATCTATCTGCTATAACAGTTTTATTGATACTGAGTGCATTCTTAACTTCATGATACTGTGCCGCATGCAATGCTTGAAATAAAAACATTACCGCGTTCTGATCAAGCTTGATTCCTGAAGCATTCATAAAATCGGAGACCACCTTGCGGCGTTCTCCTTCATAAACGGCACTTGTAAAAATCTCTTTTTTCTTTACATTTTTTAAGTAATCAGCAAGTAGTTTTGTTTGTGTAGTTTTTCCACTACCGGCAATACCTTCGAGGCAAATAAACATAACATACTTAAATTTCCTTCAAGAATGGCCTTTCATTCTCTAACCATTCAATAAGGCCATCTTTAAGTGCGGTGGGTAAAATCTTATAATCTTTTAAATTATTTTTAGCAATACTTACAAATTCAATATGATCTTCTTTGGTATTAACTTTTAATTCATTAGGGACATGAACTTTAAATATAATGTTTATTTCGTGTTGTAAAACATCTTTTTCCAGTGAAAAGATGTTTTCGCATACACCGATAAAAGAATTGATTTTATAATTACTATTACCGATTTCTTCGTGCAATTCTCTCAAAAGCGCTGTTCTTGCTGATTCTCCATCCTCGATGTGTCCCCCGGGAAGAAAAAACCACTTAACATCCTTTACTCGGCATAGTATAATTTCTTCTCCGTGTACAAGAAGACCACGAGCAATTGAATGAATGTGTGATTTGGGTCCTTGGAATGTTATCATATTTAACATCTTATCATCTTTCCACTATTTTGAATAG
>PCWO01000029.1:1397-1624 GCA_002796205.1 Candidatus Liptonbacteria bacterium CG11_big_fil_rev_8_21_14_0_20_35_14 | reverse complement strand
GAAAAAAGAGCCGAGACAAAGCAAATCCTTTCCTCCCGCAAAAATAGTTTTACTTTGCCTCGCCCGAATATTTGGAGGGCAGAACCCCGAAAGAAAAATGTCCTTTCCTTTTTTTTACCCCCACACCAAATTTTGGTGGGGGGGTTTAGAAAAAATCCACCCCCGCGAAAAATCAAAAGAGCAAGGAACATTTTTCTTTGGGGTTGCCGAGCGGAGCGAGGCAGTGG
>PCWO01000029.1:1134-1385 GCA_002796205.1 Candidatus Liptonbacteria bacterium CG11_big_fil_rev_8_21_14_0_20_35_14 | reverse complement strand
AGCGGAGCGAGGCAGTGGCGGGGCTTTCGTTCATCACGAATTTTTGATAAAATAAGTTCGAGTGAAGTCGTAAAGACACTCCGCAAATGCCAATGTAGCTCAGCTGGTAGAGCAACTCCATGGTAAGGAGTAGGTCGCCGGTTCAAATCCGGCCATTGGCTCCAGTTTTGTAGAAAAAGATATAGAAGCACCTAGAGCGTGGGACGCGCGAAGCGCGTCCCACTGATTTCCCCCCCATTTTTCCAAACGAA
>PCWO01000029.1:0-1007 GCA_002796205.1 Candidatus Liptonbacteria bacterium CG11_big_fil_rev_8_21_14_0_20_35_14 | reverse complement strand
TGATGTCGAGGATAAGCAGGTTTTGAGTATTGACGCTCAACTTACCGAATTGCACGCCTTTGCAAAAACTGAAGGGTTAAATGTTATTGAGGAGTTGGTGGAAAAACAATCGGCGAAAATTCCAGGGCGTCCGGTGTTCAACAAGATGCTCGATAGGATTGAGCGTGGAGAAGCAAACGGTATCGTCAGTTGGAACCCGGGATCGTCTGGCGCGCAATTCTGTGGACGGTGGACGCATTATCTATCTTTTAGACTGCGGTCATTTAGCGATGTTGAAGTTTCCAACCTTTTGGGCGGAGAACACAAGCCAAGGAAAATTTATGCTCAACATCGCCTTTGGGCAAAGCAAATACTACATTGATTCGTTGAGCGAAAATGTCCGTAGAGGACTGCGCCAAAAAGTGAGGCGAGGTGAATATCCGGGCCCTGCGCCCATCGGATACTTGAACGACTCAAGAATAAAACTGGTTGTGGTGGACAGGAAAAAAGCCAAAATCATCAAAGCCGCTTTTGAGTTCTATGCCGAGGGCGATAAAACTCTTGAAGATGCGTCTCACTTTTTGGCGCAACAAGGAATAACAACAAAAAGTGGCAAGGTGTGGCATAAAGACCGAGTGAAGTACCTGCTTACCAACCCTTTCTACTACGGACATTTTCGCTACGCCAAAGAAGTACACGAAGGCAAACACGACCCAATCTGTTTCTGCTTTTATTGAGAAAAATCAAAAAATGATTGCGGATATTACAGTAAAGCTCCAGCGACTTTTAGACGGCTATTTAGACCAAGACATAGACAAGGAAGTATATCGTGCCGAAAAGTCTAAATTGCTATCCGAGAAAAAGTCGCTGGAGGAGGAAACATCTCGTAATCAACAAAAGCAGAAATATTGGCTCGAACCGATGGAAAAATGGATAAAGGACGCGGGAAATATGGAAAAAATTGCATTGGATAGCAACCTTTTTGCTAAAAAGGTTGCTGCCAAAGAAATCTTTGGCTCGAACCTCTT
>PCWO01000015.1 GCA_002796205.1 Candidatus Liptonbacteria bacterium CG11_big_fil_rev_8_21_14_0_20_35_14 | reverse complement strand
ACAGTGGGTAATTCGTGGAGATTTCGACCTATACCGTGACCAGTTAGGCCTTCAATAACTTTGATTTTATTCTTCTTGGCATAGGATTCTATGGCGTAGCCTATATCGCCTAAGGTGTGGCCGGCTTTAGCTTTTTGAATACCTAAATATAAAGCGGCTTCAGTTGTTTCTAAAAGATGTCTAGCTTCTTTACTGCCGGTGCCGACAATAAAAGTTTTAGCTGAATCGGTATGGTAACCTTTAAAATATACGCCTAAATCTATGGTTATAATATCGCCGTCTTTTAGTTTATAACCATTTGGAATACCGTGGACAACGGAATCGTTAACCGAGGCGCAAATAGAGGCTCTATATGGAAAGGAGGCGCCTTCAGGACTATAGCCTAAAAACGACGGCTGAGCGTTTTTTGATTCAATATATTCTTGAGCTATTTGATCTAGTTCTTTTAAGGTTATATTTGGCTTTATATATTGACTGACTTTTTCTAAAGTGTCTGCCAAAATACGCCCGCCCATTCTCATAATAGCTATTTCATCATTAGTTTTTATACCCATGTTTTTATTTGAGCGCTTTTAGAATACGCTCAAATACTTTATAAGGCAAATCTGTGCCGTCTATCTCTTTTACCTTAATCCCTAATGCCTTAATTTGTTTTTCAATGGGTTTAGTTCTATTAGTATATTCTTCTAGTCTCTCTTTTATAACTTCAGGGTTATCAAGAGCTTTTCTTTTGACTAGTGGTTCACCAGTAAAAGGAGAGGTTTTTAATTTGTGGGTAGTACCCATAACTGGCATATTGAGTAACGGGCTAATTAGCCTGACTTTGTTTCGTCTTAAAGATTCTTCTAAAGGAATTTTAATTGATAAAACTAAAATATTTTCTTTATTATATAAATCTATAAGGGTCTTCATTAAGCCTGGTTGTTTATCAATACCAAAAGCCTCGCCCTCTGTTCTCGGTGAGCCAGAAAAAATAATACCGAAGCCGGCCTTATAAATTCTTTTAGCTTGTTCATTTATTATTTTTAATACAAACGGAGGGTCTAAAAGTTTACCGGAATCAAATAACTTTTTTTGTGCTTCTAGTTTTTTATTGTTTTTATTATCCGGATCATGCAGTATTTTTTCAAGATAACTTCCAGTATCAAATTGTATAAGAGTTGGATTTTGTTTGGCTAATATGTTGGCTTGAGTGCCTTTACCGGCGCCGGGCGGACCATAGAATATAATGGCTTGATTTTTCATATATTTTTATTATAGCACAAATTTTATTTAGGCTTTATTAGGCGTTAACTGTCTAACCTCACATACATATTACACTCATTAATCAAATGGTCGCAAAATGAAAATTCATTGTAAATACACAGGAGTTAAGGGTTTTTTGACAGTCTATGACCATGCGATAAGGTATCGGTATATGATTACCGAAACAGCGAAAAACAGGATAAGAATACTCATTTATTAGGAAAAGCATGGCTTGGCTTCAACGGTCGACGCTTTCGGGGTATTACGCAGAACATTGTTTAATTGGAAGTTGGCCATAAAACAAGGTGGCGGAAAACTGGAAGCCCTAAACCCCAAGAAACGAACTCCCAAGAACAAAAGAAGACGATCGTGGGACTGGAGAATCTTGGAAGAAATCAAAAAATTAAGAGTTGACCATCCCAATCTTGGGGCTGAAAAACTGCACCCATTATTGTCGGAATTTTGCGATACCCTGAGTCTTAAATGTCCCGGCTCCACCACTATTGAAAGATTGATCAAAGATTTGGGAGGTTTGAGAATTTATCCCCAAAAAGTATCGCACTTCGGAAAGGCCAAAAAAATCAATCGTAAGAAAATCCTTAGAAAACCAAAGGATTTTAAAATCTTGCACCCTGGGCATACTATCGCCCTTGATACCGTTGAAAAGCAAAGAAACGGACGGAGGATATATATCTTAACCGCCATAGACATTTTTACCAGAACCTCTTATGTCATAGCCACCAAGTCGCACTCTTCTCAAACCTTCGCTCACTTCTTTTTCTTGGTCATGCAAATGTTCCCTTACGAAGTTAAAAACGTTTTGACGGACAATGGCAGTGAATTTAAAAAGTATTTATCAAAACTTCTGACGGAAAATAGAATCACCCATTATCACACCTATCCCAAGACTCCCAAAATGAACGCTTACTGCGAAAGCTTCAATGGCACCATTCAAGAGGAGTTTGTTGACTACAACATTAACTTGCTTTTTGACGACACAACCGCCTTTAACAAAAAATTGAAAGAGTATTTAATCTTCTACAACACTAAAAGAGTACATTGGGCTTTTAAAAACAAAATGACGCCATTTACGGCTTTGAACACTTCCAAGTATTATGTCAGTAAATTACCAGCTGAGTGCAAAAATGGGTGGGGTTATGCATGCATTAACTTGACTTATTTATGTATGTGTGCTATAATATTAGTAGCATAAATTTAAATTGAGGGAGAAAAAAATGATTGTAGAAATTATTTTTCAATTTGTTTGTTTGTTTTTTGTTTTTTGGGGTGTATATGAGTTGTATTTATACGACTCATTGATAGCGAAAATTCAGATTATTGGTGGTAGTTTACTAGCCACTAATATAGTTTTTATTTATTTTTTTGCGATTAATGGTCCCCTAAATTTTTTTGATTTACAGCTAAGCATTGTGCTGACTGTAATATCACTGTTGCCTATATTTTTAGGCAACATAGTTTTAGCAAACAAAAACTATTATGCGGCCTGCATTCAAATGGTCGCGTATAGTTTACTAATATTTTTTTTGATGATGATGTGGCTACGTATACATCATTATCTAATTTTTTCTTCGCACATCTTAATAAGTCGAATGTAGATTCGGCTTATTTTTTTTATTCGTATTGTCTAACAGTTAACTGCGAATCAACTTGTCGCATAGTCTCAAGAGCCACCGAAACCACAATTAAGATTGAGGTGCCTCCTAGAGTAAAGAATTGAATATTAGTTATACCTTGAACAATAATTGGTAAAACAGCTATCAGCCCGAGAAAGATTGAACCAAATAGAGTAGTGCGATTAATTATTTTGCCTAAAAATTTACTGGTTTGGTCGCCCGGTCTTAGGCCCGGAATAAAGCCACCGGATTTTTGCAGATTCTTTGATATTTCTTCCGGATTAAAGGTAACAGCGGTGTAGAAGTATGTGAAAATAACTACGAGAATAAAGTAGAGAGCCCCATATAACCATAGATTATTAAAGAAATAGGTTACTAAATCGTTAAGTTTAAAATATAAGTCTTGAGAAAATAAGCCAGTTATTTGAGCTAAGAATTGGGGAAAAAGTAAAAGTGATATGGCAAAAATAATTGGGATAACACCGGCCTGATTAACTTTGAGTGGTAAGTAACTAGAAACCCCACCATACATTTTATTACCACGAATTCTACGAGCGTATGAAATAGGGACTTTTCTTTCTCCTTCGTTAATAAAGACAACGCCGGCGATAACTATAATACTGATAGCTAAGAAGGCTATATAACTTGGAAGTACTTGGGGAGTATAGGTGGAGATGGCTAATTGGATAGTTGATGGTAGAGCAGAAACGATACCGGCAAAAATGATAAGAGAAATACCATTACCAATTCCCTGCTCACTGATTAACTCTCCAATCCACATAAGGGCGACCGAGCCGGCGGTGATAATAACTACGTTCATTAACACTTGAGTTAAAGACAAGGAATTTAAAACGCCTTGAGCCCCTAAAAAATTTATAAAACTGAAAGCTTGAATGGCGGCAAAAGGAACGGTTAGCCAGCGTGATAGGCGATTAAATTTAGCTCGACCAAACTCCCCTTCTTCGTAGTATATTTTTTTAAGATTAGGAAAAACTATAGTTAAAAGTTGCATAACAATAGTTGAGGTAATATAAGGGCCGACACCAAGCATAACTATAGAGAGATTAGATAGACCACCACCAGAAAAAAGATTTAGAAAGCTAAATAATTGGCTTGAATTTAAAAGATTTTGCAGAGCTAAAACATTGACGCCAGGAGTTGGAATGGCAGCCATAATACGAAATAAAGCCAAAAGTCCTAAAATTATAAAGACTTTATTTCTTAAATCTCTAATTTTAAAAACATTTAAAAAATTGGTCATGGATTATCTTTTATTAACCTTGCCTTTAGCTTTAACAATTTTGGCTTCAGCTGATTTGGAAACTAGAACGTTTTTAGATATTTCAACAGGTGTATTTATCTCACCACTACCTAATACTTTAATTTTACCTTTAAAAGTTAACTCCATCAGATTTTTCTTAAGTAGAGTTTTGCGATCTATAATAGTAAGACCCATTTTTTCTATCTGGCCAACATTTAAAGCAAAAGTTTTATGAGATTTTGGATTATTCTTCATACCACGCATCTTAGGAAGACGTTGGATTAAAACTCTTTCAGCTGGAAGAATTTTGTGACCGGAACGAGCTTTTTGACCCTTAGTACCGCGACCGGAAAAAGTACCACGCTTACCACCGCGACCAATTCTTTTTTTTGGCTTTATTTTGCTTGCTTCTTTAATTTTTAAATCGTGTAATTGCATGTTTATTTTTCACTTTGAATACTCTCTAAAGCCTTAATAGTGGCTTTAGCGTTGGTAAGCTTGTTTTTAGTCCGACTTAAGGCTTTGGCGGTAATATCTTTAACGCCCGCTAAAGATAAAACTGTTCTAATAGATCCGCCCGCTTTTAATCCGTGTCCGTCGCTAGCCGGCTTTAGAAGAACTCGGGCAGCGCCGTATTTTACTTCTATTTCATGATGGATAGTTCGATTGTCTAATAAATTAATTTTAATAATACTTTTTTTAGCCTGATTTTTAGCTTTAGATATAGCTGCTTGAACATCGGCTCCTTTAGCGACACCAATACCAATTCTACCTTTTTCATCACCAATCACTAAAGTGGCTCTGAAACGAAATCTTTTTCCACCAGCCACTACACGCACAACCCGACGTAAATCAATTACTTTTTCGTTAAATTCACTTTTTTCTCTTTTAATTGGTTTTCTTTCCATATTTTAAATATTTAGACCGCCTTGACGAGCAGCCTCTACTAAAGCTTTAATACGACCATGAAATCTATAATGACCTCTATCAAATACAACTTTATTTATTTTATTTTCATTAGCTTTCTTAGCAATTAATTCACCTACTAAAACAGCTTGTTCTGTTTTAGTCTTTTTTTGATCAACTTCTTTGGAATAAGCCGAGACTAGAGTTTTTTGAGTAGAGTCATCTATAATTTGAACATTAATAGCTTGAAGACTTCTAAAAACAGACAGGCGAGGTAAATTAAAGCTTTTAACTTTATTTCTGGTTCTTTGAGCACGTCTTGCTTGTTGTTCGTTTTTTATCTTTCTTAATTTCATAATTTATTTATTAAGCACCAGTTTTTTTACCAGCCTTTCTAATAATAATCTCGCCGACATATTTAATGCCTTTACCTTTATATGGTTCAGGTTTTTTAATAGCGCGAATGTTGGCGGCTGTACGACCGACCAAATCTTTATTAAAGCCACTAATTTTCATAATATTTTTTTCAATTTCTATGGTTATACCATCTGGAATGGGGAATTTAACAGGGTGAGAAAAGCCAACATTTAAAATTACATTCTTGCCTTCAATAGTATAACGCATGCCAACGCCATTTATTTCAAGATTTTTAATGAAGCCTGCGGTAACGCCAATAACAGCTCCATTAAGAAGGCTCCTTAAGGTGCCCCAATTTGATCGACCTTGCTTTATATTTTTATTTAAAATTAACTCAATTTGATTATCTTTGATGGCAACTTTAACGTACTGTATTTTATTTATTTTAACCTCGCCCTTTGGCCCTTTAATTAAGAAGTCTTTTTCTTGCTCTTCAATAGTAACGCCTTGAGGTATTATAATTGGTTTTTTTCCGATTTTACTCATATTTATTTTATTACCAAACTTGGAATAAATATTCTCCGCCGACTTTTTCTTTTCTAGCATCCTCAACAGTCATAATGCCTTTTGGAGTTGATATAATGCCAAGACCATAACCACTTCTAACTGAATAAAGATCACTGTAACTCTTATAAACTCTTTTTTGAGGCTTGCTAATAAATTTAATTTCACTAACACGAGGCTGGCCATTTTCTCTATATGAAAGCTCAACATCTAAAATTCTTTTAATACCTCTACCCTTCTTAGTAATGCTTTTAACATATCTAAATTTAGAGAGGATGTTTAAAATAGCCTCGTCCATTTTAGTAAAAGGAATCTTAACTTTTTCTTTTCCAACAGCGCTCGCGTTTTTAATTCTTATAATAGTATCGTAGTACATAATGTTTACCAGCTTGATTTTTTAACTCCCGGAATCTTGCCTTGACTGGCAAGCTCTCTAAAACAAATTCGACAAAGATTAAAGTCTCTCATGTAGCCATGTTTACGACCACACCTAAAGCAACGTAGAATTTTTCTACTGGAAAACTTTGGGGGTTTTTTGCTTCTAGCAATGGTTGATTTTTTAGCCATGTTTGACTGGGACTTTCATTTCTTTAAACAAAGCGACTGCTTTTTCTTTGTTTCTAAATTTAGGAATAACGGAAACCTCAAGCCCAAATGAAACTTTTGAGTCTTCGGGGGCAATTTCAGGAAATATTACTTTATCTTTAATACCAATATTTAAAATTCCATTTTTATCAATCACACTTGGTTTAAGTCCACGAAAATCTTTAATACGAGGTAGCACTATGTTAATTAATCTATTTAAAAAATCAACTGCCCTCTTTTGACGTAAGGTTATTTTTAATCCGATAATCTGATTAATTTTAAGTTTAAATCCAGAGATAGCCTGTTTTGATTTGATAACTTGGGGAGCTTGTCCGGTTATAACTTTAAGCTCTTTAATTAACTCGGGAAGAATTTGTTTATCAAAATTGCCAGCTTGACTCATGCGCCCGGTACCGATATTAACAACAACTTTCTCTATTTGATTTTTTTGTTCTTTAGTAATCATATTTAAATAGTAGCCTGACATTTTTTACAAATTCTAACCTTTTTATCATTATCTCTCTTTAGACTAATACGAGACGCTTTTTTACACTGACCACAAACTATCATAACATTTGAGATATCAATTTTTCTTGGGGCTTCAATAATTTGACCAGCTTGACCTTGTTTCTTAGGGCGAACATGTTTTTTCATAAGATTTAATTTTTCAATTAAAACACGACCTAATTTTGAATCAACCTCAATTACATTACCGGTTTTACCCTTATCTTTACCTGCCATTATTTTTATATTGTCTCCTTTCTTTATTATCATGTTAAACAATTTCTTGAGCTAAGTTCATAATTTTATCATAACCTCTAGCCTTTAATTCTCGAGGAATTGGCCCAAAAACACGAGTGCCGACTGGTTCTTTTTTGGCGTCTATAATAACAGCCGCATTTTCATCAAATCTAATGTATGAACCATCATTTCTTCTAACACTCTTTTTAACACGAACCACCACGGCTTTTACCTTGTCTTTCTTTTTAGTAGCTTTGCGTGGCTCGGCCACTTTGACTGAGGCGACAATAATATCACCTAAACGAGCATATCGTCTTCTAGTGCCACCTAAAATTCTAAAGCATTGAATTATTTTTGCTCCAGAGTTGTCGGCTACTTTTAATATAGAACGTTCTTGTATCATGTTAGTTTATTACTGCCTCATTATTTTCTTCAGCCTTTATGTCTTCAATTGGCTCAACTTTAGATTCTGATTTTTTAACTAATTTAATAATTCTCCACCTCTTATCTTTTGAGTATGATTTTGACTCTTCCATAATTACCTCATCGCCGGTGTGATATTTGTTCTTCTCATCATGAGCTTTGAATTTCTTGGTAACGGTAATAAATTTTTCATATTTAGAATCTTTTTTTAATCTGGATATTGAAACTACGCGGGTTTTATCCATTTTATCTGATACTATTTTTCCTTGTAGTTTTCTTTTATCCATAATTATTTTTTAATTTCTTCTTTGGCTTTTTTATTAATAACAGTTAACATGCGAGCTATTTCTTTCTTGGAATTATTAATGGCTTTAACATTTTTAACTTTGCCAGAATATAAATCAAAGCGAAGATTTTTAAGTTTTTCAGTAGTTTCTTTAATAGTCTTTAACAACTCTTGATTTGACTTATGCTTGATTGAATCTAAAAATTTTTTACGCTTCATATTAATCTTTTATAATAATTTTAGTTTTAACTGGTAATTTGCTGGCGGCTCTTTTAAAAGCACTCCTGGCTTTTTCTTCTGAAATACCATCAAGCTCAAATAAAATACGACCTGGTCTAACTGGAAAAACATAATGATCAACCGCGCCTTTTCCGCCTCCCATAGTAACTTCTGGCGGACGCTTGGTAACTGGCTTATCGGGAAATACTCTTATCCAGAGTTTCCCTTCACGCTTTAAGTGATTAGTCATAGCCCGTCTACCGGCCTCAATATGGTTTGAGGTCATCCAAAAAGTTTCCATGGCCTGAAGGCCAAATTTACCAAAGGCAACAGTTATACCGCGAGTCTCAACTGTTCTTTTACGACTACGACCCTTATGCCATTTTCTGTGTTTTACTTTCTTAGGAATCAACATGGTTATTTATTACTAACATTGCTACTATCAAAAACTTCACCCATGTTGACCCAAACCTTTATACCAATTGTACCGAAAATTGTAAAGGCAGTGGCTGTGCCATAGTCTATATCGGCTCTTAAAGTTTGAAGGGGCATTGTGCCTTTAGCCACCCATTCGGCGCGAGCTATTTCGGCTCCATCTAAACGCCCCGAGACACGAATTTTAGCTCCTTTAACGCCTCTAATTTGTAGAATATTATCTAAATGATGTTTAATGGTTCGTCTAAATTTCATACGTTTTTCCAAATCCCAAGCAATTTGTTGAGCGACATAATTAGCAGAAACATTGGTTCTTTTTAGTTCCTCTATATTAAGATTAATATTGTGTTTTTCTTTAGAGTTTTTGTTAAGATTTTTAACAGTTTTTTCGATTTCAGCTTTAAGTTTATTAACACCCTCTCCCCCACGGCCAATAATAAGACCGGGGCGAGCAGCTTTAATATTAACACGGCACTCACCTTGAGTCCTTTCAATAGTAATATCTGCAATACCACCTTGGCTAATTTTTTTATAGATAATATTTCTTATAGCCTCATCTTCCTCAAGGTGTTTACCAAAGTGACCCTTAAAGAACCAAATGGATTTCCATGGCTTTATAATTCCGAGTCTGTATGAATCTGGTCTAATTTTTTGTCCCATAATAGTTTATTAAATGCTTTTTCTTCTAAACATCTTTTTTATTAATCCGTCCTTTGGTTTTTCTTTAGAGACCTTATTAATCTTATCAGTGGCTTCTATTTTTTTCATTTTTGCCTCCTCTTTATTAGTTTTTTGCTTATCTTTATTTTTCTTTTCAATAATTATATTAAATTTGTTTTTTATATTTTTATCTTCAGAAAGAACTAGGGTAACATGACTGGATTTCTTTTCTATCAACGAAGCTCTGCCTTGAGCTCTAGGTAATGATCTTTTTAAAGTAATACCACTAGAAACCATAATTGATTTTATAAAAAGATAGTCAGTGTTTTCTTTTTGATTATTTTTTATATTAGCGACAGCGGAACGTAAAAGTTTTAAAAGTGGGCCGGTGCTTCTATTAGGAAGCATGGTTAATTTAGCTTCGGCCTGATTAACTGAAAGACCGCGCATTACATCGGCAATCAACCGCACCTTACGAGGCGCAATTTTTAAATTTTTTAATTGTACTTTTTGGTCTTTCATATTTTTTATTTAGTAGTTTTCTTTTCTATCTCTTTTTGAATTTTACCACCATGACGAATAAATTTTCTGGTGCCGGAAAATTCGCCCAAGCGGTGACCGACCATATCCTCAATAACAAAAACCGCAATAAAATCTTTTCCATTATGTACCCCAAAGGTGTGCCCAACCATTTCTGGAGAGATTTCGGATGATCTAGACCAGGTTTTAATAACTGTACCTGGGGTAGTTTTGAATACTTTCTTTAATAGTTTTGGGTCAACATATGGACCTTTTTTTAGACTTCTACTCATAGTTTAATATTAACGACGTTTATTTTTACGACGACTGATAATTAATTTATTACTTGGGTTCTTTTTGCTACGAGTTTTTCTACCTCCAGTAATATTACCCCATTTATCTTTGGGACGTTTGGTGCCACGCTGGGTTCTTCCCTCTCCACCACCGTAGGGATGGTCAACCGGGTTCATAGCGGATCCGCGCACAGTTGGACGAATACCCATCCAGCGAGAACGGCCGGCTTTACCAATAGAAACAAGATTATTTTCTGGATTTGAGACACGTCCGATAGTGGCGTAACTTTCTGTTAAAACTTTTCTAACCTCACCAGATGGAAGTTTAAGATTAGTAAATTTACCTTCGTGGGCAGAGACTTCGGCATATGAGCCGGCGGAACGAGCAAGTTCACCGCCTTTACCCGGCTGCATTTCAATATTAAAAACCTCATAGCCGATAGGGACATTTTTGAGAGGCATACGATTACCTTTTTCTAAGGGAGCCTTGGTGCTAATAATTATCTTATCACCAGCTTTTAGACCTTGCGAGGCTAGGATATAACTACGCTCTCCGGTTAAATAGACAATTCTAGCGATAAAGGCAGTGCGATATGGATCATATTCAATGCCCTCAACTTTAGCCAGTATATCATATTTTTGTTGTTTAAAATCAATCATACGATATATTTTCTTATGACCACCACCCTGATGACGCATAGTGATACGACCGGCATTATTCCGACCAGAATGTTTTTTAAGTTTTTTAGTTAAGCTCTTCAAAGGACCATCTTTTGAGAGATGTTTCATATCAACAACAGTCATTTGTCTTCGTCCTTTTGAGGTGGGCTTAAATTTTTTCATGTTTATTGTGGAATAATATCAAGCTTATCGCCAGCTTTAAGAGTAACAATAGCCTTCTTAATATTTAAACCTTTAGAAATTATTCTTTTAAATCTGCTTGACCTAGACTGTTTTTTTAACATATTTACTTTAACAACCTTAACTTTATATATAGATTCAACCGCTTTTTTAACCTCGGATGAATTAGCAGACTGATCTACCACAAAAACATACTTATGTAAGCTAGCTAGAGCAGTGACTTTTTCAGTAATATGTGGTTTTTTTAAAATTATAGTAGGCATGTTAGACGGTTACTTTTTCCTTTGTCGGATTGTAGTGTTTTATTATTTCGTTGACAGCCTCTTTTTCTATTAATAAATCTTTCTTTTTTAACACATCCATGGCGTTTAAACTTTTAGCAGAAATAGATTCTATACCCTCAAGACCGCGAACGCCTCTACTAATATTATTTTTTGAGGAGGCTACTATGGTTAAACTATTTTTTTTAACTTCAGTATAAAGAGTCTTAATTATATTTTTGAAGTCTTTAGTTTTTTTATTGGCTAAACTTAGAGAGTCTATAATTTTTAATTGCCCGTCGGCTAATCTTTTAGATAAAGCTATAAATAAGGCCTGGCGTCTTTGTTTATCATTTATATCTTTAGTGTAGTCTTTAATACTTAATGGACCGTGAGCCACACCACCGCCAACCCAGATTGGAGAGGCCATACTGCCATGACGAGCGCGTCCGGTGCCTTTTTGCCTCCATGGCTTTCTATTAGTGGCCTTAACCTCGCTACGATCCTTAGCGTGAGCGACATTATTTCGTCTATTAGCGAGCTGGACGACGGTAGCAAAATGAACTAAGTCCGGATTCCAAGCAATATTAAAAATATTATCTGGTAGCGAGATATCCTCTATTTTTTCGTTTTTAATATTATAAACCTCTGTCTGCATGATTATATTTTTACAATTTTTAGTAAATTATTTTTGTGTCCCGGAACAGCACCTCTAACCATTATCTCGCCTAATTCTTTATTAATAGAAACAACTTTCAAATTTTTAACTGAAACGGTTTCACTACCGGTACGGCCAGCCATACGAAGTCCTTTAAAAACTTTTTGCACACCACCGGCTCCAATAGAACCTGGAGCTCTATGGGAATGTTTTTGTCCGTGACTTTTTGGACCACCCGAGAAACCATGTCTTTTAACCACACCCTGAAAACCTTTACCTTTACTAACTCCAGTTACCTTAACCATGTCACCCTCGGTAAAGATGGAGACGTCTATATTATCTTTGGCTTTAATAAGGTCGGTGCTTTCCACTCTAAATTCTCTTAAAACTTCTTTTTTACCAATCGGGGCTTTCATTTTTAATTGAATAGCATTATAGCCGTTTTTTTCCTTGGTTCTAATAATATTTACCTCGTTTGGGGTAGCTTTAATAACCGTAACAGGAATGACGGTTTTATCTTTCCAAATCTGGGTCATTTTTAATTTTTTGCCTAAAATAAAGGTCATATCATAATAGTATAAAAATAAGGGCTATCCCCTCCTAAACCATACGAATATGGATTTGTATAGTACGTCAACTATTGTACACTACTTTGGGTTTTTGTGTCAACAGTTGAAGGTAAAGAAAAAAGGCGGTAGAGATACCGCCTTTTTATTTATTGGTTATTTAGAGTTTTTTAGACACCAACTCCCATTTTTAGTTCTATTTCAATACCAGCGGGCAAGTTCAAATTTGATAAGGCTTCAATGATAGTTTTATTTGGGTTAAAAATATCAATAAGTCTTTTATGAATGCGTAGTTCAAACTGCTCACGAGCGGTTTTGTGTACGAAGGTTGAGCGGTTGACTGTGTACTTCTTGTTTTCAGTGGGAAGTGGGATAGGGCCAACAACCTCGGCATTGTTACGCTCGGCGGTTTCCACAATTTGTTTACAAGAATTGTCTACCAATTTGTGGTCGTAACCTCTAATTCTTAAACGTACAAATTCGGCTGAACTTGGCTTTTTAGGCATTTTTATTTAATAATTTTAGTTACAACACCAGCGCCCACGGTTCGGCCACCTTCACGAATAGCAAACCGTAGTTTTTCTTCCATGGCAACTGGTGAAATTAACTCTACTTTAAAGGTAATCGTGTCGCCGGGCATAACCATCTCTGTTCCCTCGGGAAGCTCAACGGCTCCGGTAACGTCGGTTGTTCTAATATAAAACTGTGGTTTATAGCCTTTAAAGAATGGAGTGTGTCTACCACCTTCCTCTTTGGAAAGAATGTAAACCTCGGCCTCAAAATTGGTGTGAGGAGTAATAGAGCCGGTAGCTGATAAAACCTGCCCACGATCTACATCTTCTTTTTTTAATCCTCTAATTAAAAGTCCAACATTATCACCAGCCTGACCCGAGTCTAATGTTTTGTTAAACATCTCAACTCCGGTAATAACAGCTTTCTGAACTGGTTTTAAACCAACGATTTCAATTTCTTCTCCAGTTTTAACTGTACCTCTTTCAATACGGCCGGTAACAACTGTACCGCGTCCCTCAATTGAGAATACATCCTCAACCGGCATAAGAAATGGTTTATCTGTTTCTCTTTTCGGTTCTGGAATATATGAATCCATAGCCTCAATAAGATCTAAAATTGGTTTAATGGCTTCTTCGTTGTCTAAGTTTTCTAAAGCTTTTAAAGCAGAGCCTCTAATAACTGGAACCTCGTCGCCGGGAAACTCGTATTTCTTTAAGAGCTCTCTAATTTCAGCCTCAACTAAATCAATTAACTCTGGATCGTCTACTTGATCTACTTTGTTAATAAAAACAATAATAGCCGGAACTCCAACCTGCTTAGCCAGTAAGATGTGCTC
>PCWO01000006.1 GCA_002796205.1 Candidatus Liptonbacteria bacterium CG11_big_fil_rev_8_21_14_0_20_35_14 | reverse complement strand
TAAAAACAATTGGTTAGGTTCTTAAAAACAAAGGAGGCTAATCAGCCAAAAGCCTCTTTGACACCGTTAGGCGACTATTGTTTTTAGGGTTCTAAACACCCTGTTTTTATAAATTATAGAGGGTATATAAGTCATTAAATAATCTGGTATTATATTGCCGAAAACTAAGTTTCTCTGTATAGTTATAAATATGAAAAAAGCTTCAGACAATATAGACAAAATAAGACACTCTCTCTCCCACCTATTAGCCATTGCTATATTAGAGAAATACCCTAACGCCAAATTAGGCATCGGCCCAACTATAGAAAATGGATTTTATTATGATTTTTTACTCCCTGAAAAAATATCCGACTCCGACCTCCCTAAAATTCAAAAAAGAATTATTGAACTCATAAAACAAAATCTAGATTTTAAAATAAAAAAAGTTACTCCCTCCGAAGCTAAAAAAACTCTCAAAAATCAACCATTCAAACACGAACTCATAGATCAATTAAAAAAGGATAAAAAAGATATAACTCTATATACCACCGACCATATTTTTACCGACCTCTGTGCCGGCCCACACGTTAAAAATACCAAAGAAATAAACGAGGAAGCCTTTAGTCTCCAAAAAATAGCCGGCTCATACTGGCAAGGAGATGAGCAAAGAGCCATGTTAACTCGTATATACGGCTTAGCTTTTAATACTAAAGAAGAACTTGATTTATACAAACAAATGCTTATTGAAGCCACCAAAAGAGATCATCGTAAATTAGGTCAAGAACTAGATCTTTTTACCTTCTCGCCCTTAGTCGGTTCCGGCCTTCCTCTTTTTACCCCTAAAGGCACCATACTGCGCGAAACCTTACAAAAATTTGTCAACGAACTTCAAGAACCCTTAGGCTATCAAAGAGTTACCACTCCCCACCTAACTAAACCAGAACTATATAAAGTTTCCGGTCATTTTGACAAATTTAAAGAAGATTTATTTCACGTTAAAGGTAAAGGTAATAACGACAACTACGATATAAAACCAATGAATTGCCCTCATCATACTCAAATTTTTGCCAGTCACCTCAGGAGCTATAAAGAACTTCCACTAAGACTGTCCGAATTTGGAGTCGTGTATCGCAACGAAAAACCAGGTGAACTCCAGGGTCTTTCCAGAGTTTTGTCAATTACTCAAGACGATGGCCATGTTTTCTGTAGTGAAAATCAAATCGCAAGCGAAATAATCAATATGTTTAAAGTTATTAAAAAAATATATGAAACATTTCAAATGCCTCTTGAAACTCATCTCTCTGTCCACGACTCCAAAGACTTTAGTCAATACCTTGGTGAAAAGAAAGTATGGGATAAATCTATAAATATCTTAAAAAAAACTCTCAAAGAAAACAAAACAGACTTCACTGTAGATGAAGGCGAGGCTGCTTTCTATGGACCTAAAATAGATTTTACAGCCAGTGATAGCTTGGGCCGAAAATGGCAAGTCGCCACTATTCAAGTAGATTTTAATATGCCCAAAAGATTTGAACTTTCCTACATAGATGAAAAAGGCAATAAACAAACTCCCGTTATGATCCACCGCGCTTTTCTAGGTTCTCTAGAAAGATTTATGTCTATTATGATAGAACATTTTGCCGGCGCTTTTCCTATCTGGTTATCACCCGAACAAATTCGTATTATTTCTGTTAACGATAAAGTTTCAACTTATACGGATAAAATAAAGCAAACCTTAAAAGCAAATAATATTAGAGTTGAAATAGACAAATCAAACGAAACTCTAGGGAAAAAAATCAGAAATGCCGAGATAGCCAAAGTTCCATATACTTTAATTATCGGCGATAAAGAAAAGCAAGCCAACAACATATCTATTAGAAGTTATAAAAAAGGCGATCTTGGAATAAATAATCTAGACGACTTTATAAAACAAATAACCGAAGACATAAGTAAAAGAAAATAGGAGTCATAAAATTCCTATTTTAAAATATGAGTAAACCAAAAATAATAGTTATAGTCGGCCAAACCGCCTCTGGCAAATCAGATCTAGCTGTTCAGATAGCCAAAAAATATAACGGCGAAATTATCTCCGCCGACTCTCGTCAAGTTTATAAAGGCCTAAATATAGGCACCGGCAAAATAACTAAACCAGAAATGCAAGGCATTCCCCACCATCTTTTAGATATTTTAAGCCCTCAAAAAATATTTACTGCCCAAAATTTTAAAATTAAAGCCAACAAAGCTATCCAAAATATAATTAAAAAAAATAAACTCCCCATAATAGCCGGAGGCACCGCTTTTTATATAGACACACTTCTATATAATATAAGTCTTCCAAAAATAAAAGCTAATCCAAAACTCAGAAAAGAATTATCTCAAAAAACCACCACCGAACTATTTAAAATCCTTAAACAAAAAGATAAAGAGAGATCTAAAACTATAGACCCAAACAATCCCCACCGACTTATCAGAGCCTTAGAAATTATAGAAGCCACTAATCAACCCATACCTAAAACAACTAAAAAAGAAAAATACAACTCTCTAAAAATTGGTATTCAAATCAATCAAGAAAATCTTATAAAAAATATTAATCAAAGACTAAACAAACGAATTAAACAAGGTCTAATAAAAGAAGTTCAAAATCTTCATAATAAAAGCCTGCCTGCCGGTAGGCAGGGACTTTCCTATAAAAGAATGGAGGAGTTAGGCTTAGAATACAAATACATAGCCAAGTTTCTAAAAAAAGAAATGACTGAACAAGAAATGATAAAAAAATTACAAACCGAAATATATAAGTTTGCCAAACGCCAAATGACCTGGTGGAAAAAAGACAAAGATATTCACTGGATAAAAACCCAAAAAGAAGCAGAAAAAATGATAAAAAAATTTTAATATAAAGAAATTATTTTATTTCTCCTTTAAAAATTTCCTCTAACTTTAAAGGATCCCCCTTTCCTTTAAGCTCCTTCATGGCTTGCCCTACTAAAAACTTTATAGCCTTCTCTTTGCCATTTTTATAATCCTCTACTACTGCATTATTTAAAGAAATAATTTTTTTAACTGTCGTCAATAATTCCCCTTCATCACTCACTTGCTCAAGCCCCTCCTCTTTTACAATAGCCACCGGATCAGACCCATCTTTAAACATGCGAAGTAATACATTTTTAGCTACTCTACTTCCAATAACATTTTTTTCAATCAATAAAATTAAATCCACAAAATTTTCTGGAGTTATTTTTAATTCCTCAAAAGAAATATTTTGAGACTTCATTAAACCCCTTAAATCACTCACTAAATAATTATAAAGACTAGAAAAACTGGCTTGTACAAAATCTGCTTTTAATTCACTAGCCGTCTGCTCAAAATAATTAGCCAAATCTCTATCAAACACCAACACCTCAACCTGGTCAGAGCTTAAACCATATTCCTCTATAAATCTTTTACGTTTTTCAGAAGGTAATTCCGGTATATCATTTTTTAAACGTTCAATCTCAAAATCTCTCAAATCAAATTCCGGTAAATCAGGTTCCGGAAAATATCTATAATCATGCGCATCCTCTTTTTTTCTTTGGGCTACAGTCTTATTTTTTATCTCATCCCACCCGCGAGTCTCTTGAATAACTTTTTCAGATTGTTCAAGTAAAGCTTTATGACGCTCTATCTCATAATTAATAGACTTTTCAACCGCTCTAAATGAGTTTAAATTTTTTATCTCAACCTTCGTTCCAAATTCTTTAAAATCCTCTGGCATTATAGACACATTAACCTCGCATCTCATCTCTCCTTTTTCCATATTTGCATCAGACACACCTAAATATCTCAAAATCAACTGCAATTCCTCACAAAAACGACGAGCCTCAATACCCGACTCTATTACCGGCTCTGTCACCAGCTCCATTAAAGGCACTCCTGATCTATTAAAATTAACTAAAGTATAATCTCCCTCATGAATAGATGTGCCCGTATCTTCCTCTAAATGCCCATGATCAATCGCTATTTTTTTTTCATCAACCTCAACATACCCCCCAAATATAAATGGATCAGGTTGACTGGTTATCTGATATCCTTTTGGTAAATCAGGATAAAAATAATTTTTACGAGAAAATTTTGTTTTGTCCGCCAATCTTCCATGCAAGGCAAAATTTATCTTAATCATAGATTCTATTGGCTTTCTATTTGCAACCGGCAACGTCCCCGGATGAGCTAAACAAACCGGACATACATTTACATTAACCCCTACTTCATCTGGATTATTTAAACACCCACAAAACATCTTACGCTCTGATTTAAGTTCCGCATGCACCTCCATGCCTATCACTGCTTTATATTTCATAAGTTTTACTTAATATACCAAAAACTTAGGCTAAAATCTAATTTTATATAAAACGAAAAAAGCCGTTCAAGGCCCTCACCTCCTTAAAACGACTTTTCGTAACCTTATTATACCAAATCTAAAAATAATGTTATCCCCAAAGATTATTCAACCGTTACACCCATATTGCGCGCCGTCCCCTCAATAATTTTCATAGCCTGCTCAATATCATTAGCATTCAAATCATTCATTTTCTTTTCGGCTATCTCACGCACTTGAGCCTTTGTAAGATTGCCTACTTTCTTTTTTAAAGCACTGCCAGAACCCTTAGTAATTTGCACCATCTTTTTAATTAAAGCCGAAGCGGGTGATGTTTTTAAAATAAAATCAAAAGTTCTATCCTCATATATCGTAATCACAGCTGGCACCACATCCCCCTTCATCTCTTTTGTTTTATCATTAAATTGACTACAAAAATCTCCTATATTTATACCTTGTGGTCCAAGTGCTGTCCCAACTGGCGGAGCTGGCGTGGCCTTACCTGCCTCAATTTGTATTTTTACTTGTATTTTAATTTTTTTTGCCATAAATGCAATAATACTTAAATTTTAGAAACTTGCAAGGAATCCAGTTCAACCGAAGTATCTCTTCCAAAAATAGGAACCAGTATTTTAATCTTGCCTTTTTCTTCATCTATTTCTTCCACCTTTCCCTCATAATCCTTAAACGGACCGTCTGTAATTTTTATAACCTCCCCAATAGATAAATCAACTCTAAATTTAGCCGAGTCATCATCCATTCTGCCCAGTAATAAATCAATTTCACTTTTTGAAAGTGGAGTTGGTTTAGTAGAATCAGACCCCACAAAGCCGGTTACCCGAGGAGTATTACGGACTACATACCAAGAATCTTCAGATAAAATCATATCTACCAACACATATCCAGGGTATATCTTTTCCTCCACCTCCTGCCTTCTCCCATTTTTAATCTTTATACGAGATTCTTTAGGTACAATCACTTTAAAAATTTTATCATTCATAAATAGAGAATCAACCCGCTGTTTTAAATAACGCGCTACTGCATCCTCATAACCAGAATAAGTATGCACCGCATACCAATGTCTACCCTTTATTTCCTGCACCTTTGTTTCTGACATAATTTTATATAACAAATGAATCAATAATGTTGGTAAAAACAAAATCAAAAATACCCAGCACAATTGCTACCAGTAACGACATAATAATAACCACTATAGTTAATCTAACAGTCTGCTGACGAGTTGGCCAATTCACCCGACGAAGCTCAAAAAAAGCCTCCCCTAGAAATGATTGTATTTTAGAAATCATAATTATTTAAAACTATACATTAAATAATAAATAATGTAAAGCGCCTAAATATCTAGGTTCTTTACATCAAGTGCGTGAGTTTGTATAAAACGTTTTCGCGGTTCAACCTCTCCCCCCATTAAAATATCAAACATTTTATCAGCCTCGCTAGCTTGAGTCACAGTTACCTGCTTTAAAACTCTCTCCTCCGGATTCATAGTTGTCTCCCACAACTGATCTGCATTCATCTCACCTAGTCCTTTATATCTTTGAATAGACACTCCTTTAACATTACCTTCCTCATCAATCTCACCCGCTATACCAAATTTTTTCAAAACCTCCTCCTTTTCTTTATCCACAAAAGCGTAATAAGATTCTTTACCTTTAGAGATTTTATAAAGAGGTGGTTGAGCTATATATAAATAGCCCCCCTCAATAACTTTAGGGAAATATCTAAAAAATAAAGTCAAAAGTAAAATTCTTATATGAGCTCCATCTACATCCGCATCAGTCATAATAACAATTTTATGATATCTAAGTTTTTCTAGATCAAATGTATCTGCAATTGAAGTTCCAAGCGCAATCACCAGCGATCTAATTTCCTGCGAAGCCAGCATTTTATCAATCCGAGCCTTTTCCACATTTAAAATTTTTCCTCTCAGTGGAAGAATGGCTTGATACATTCTATCTCTGCCCTGTTTTGCGCTACCGCCAGCCGAATCTCCTTCCACTAAAAATAATTCAGATAACTCCGGTTTACGACTGGTGCAATCAGATAATTTACCCGGTAAAGTTAAACCCTCTAAAGCGCCTTTACGAAGCACTGTATCTTTAGCCGCCTTAGCCGCCTTACGCGCCTTTTGAGCCAATAAACATTTTTCAATAATTTTTCTTCCATCAGCCGGATTTCTATCTAGAAAATCCTTAATCGCCTCGTTAACTACACCCTCAACCGCTGTCCGCGCCTCTGGACTACCTAGTCTTCCTTTTGTTTGTCCCTCAAATTGAGGCTCTGGTAATCTAACCGAAACCACTACCACCATACCTTCACGCACATCATCTCCAGATAAATTTTCATCCTTCTCCTTTAAAAAATTTTCACTTCTGGCATAATCATTTAAACTACGTGTTAGAGCTGATCTAAAACCAGTCAAATGCATACCGCCATCCATTGTATAAACATTATTAGCAAAACTTATCTCTCTTATTTCAATATCATCCGTATAAACAAAGGCCACCTCAACATCAACTCCTTGACTTTCTTTATGTATATGAAAAACTGATTTTTGCAACAAATTTTCATCACCCTGCTTATTGTATAAATACTTAATAAAAGACAATAACCCTCCATCAAAATGAAAACTATATAGCTTAGGTGTTTCTCCTCGCAAATCCTTAAAACTTATTTTAACTCCGTTTGTTAAATAAGCTTGCTGTCTTAAATGCTCAAAAATACGCTTTACCTCATATGGTTCATTAGGCAAAATTGTCGTATCAGGTATAAAAGTAACCGCGGTACCAGTTCCGACCGCTTTATTTCCCTTTTTTACTTTTGTTTTAACTACACCTCTCTCATACTCTTGAGTCCATTCATATCCCTCTCTCTTTACCGTTACCGAAAGTTTAGCCGACAAAGCATTAACCACCGAAACTCCAACTCCATGCAAACCGGTTGAAACCTTATAACCCTCTCCTCCAAATTTCCCTCCGGCATGCAAAGTGGTCATAATAGTCTCAAGCGCCGATTTATTAGTCTGCTTATGAGTCTCAACTGGAATACCTCGTCCATCATCAACGACTGTCACTCTATTACCCTCCTCAATTTCAATCCAAATATTCTTAGCATGTAAAGCCATCGCCTCATCAATTGAGTTATCAACTACCTCCCAAATCAAATGATAAAGTCCATCAACCCCAGTTGACCCAATATACATTCCCGGCCTCTTCCTTACCGGGTCTAATCCCTCAAGTACCTGAATGTCAGCCGCTCCATAGGATGACTTCTTTTTCTCTTGTTTTTCAGTTTTTAGAGCCTCTTTTTTATTAGATTCTTTAGGCATTACAATCCTTATTCCTTATAATTTATAAACCTAATTATAACAATAAATTACACCTAAATAAAGCCCCTATATTTTACCTCACCTTCCCCTTAAAATCCTGCTCTAAAAGTTTAATAATTTTATTTATTATTATATCAACCTCTTTAGAAGTTATGCTTTTTTCATTAGATTGCATCATAATTCTAAAAGTTACACTTTTAACTCCATCAGATATTTTTTTTCCTTCATAAAAATCAATCATATCAATATCAACTATTTCCTTTAAATTAATTTTCTGTATTTTACTAAACATATCCCCCACCCGCACATCTGGCGAAACCAACACCGAAATATCACGCCCTACCAAAGGAAACTTCACAATCGGCTTAAAACTTTTTCTACTAGTTGCTACTTTAACTAAATCACAAAAATTTATCTCGGCTATTGATATATTTTCCTTCTCATAAGCCAGTCCGATAATTTTATGGTCTATATAAATTATTAACTTATTTTTATCTTGTTTAAAACTAAACTCTAAATCAAGTTTTCTAAATAAACCCTCTAAAACACCCCGCAAAAACAAAAAACTTCCCTCTTTTTTATTGCCAACTGCTATTCCTAAATGATAAACCTCAAAAAAAGTTTTATCCTTCTCCTCTATAAAAACTCTGCCGATTTCAAATATATTAACCTCATTAAAAAATCTAAAATTGTTTTTTACCACCTCCTCCAAATTAAAAGTCAACCTACTACGCAAAAACTCTCTATCCAAAGAAATAGGATTTAATAACTCCACTCCCTGATCTTTATTAAAAGAATAGGTATAAACCTCATCCAACGAAAAGCCTGTTAAAATATCAGATACTTTATTTTTTAATAATAAAGTCTCATCAAACAACGATTTACCAATAGACACAATTGGAGCCTCTGGCTTTACTTTATTTATTCCCACAACCCTAACCACCTCCTCAAATAAATCCTCCTCTGTCTCAATATCAACTCTAAATTTAGATATTAAAATTTCAAACACTTCTTTTTTCTTATTTACCTTAAAATCTAATAACTCAAAAACTCGTAAAATATCTTTTTCTAGCAAACTCATCCCAATAAATTTTTCAAACCTCTCTATACTAAATAATATTTTCTTCTCTATTTTTTTATCAAATCTCAAATCTTTTAAAGCCACCATCTCGGCCTTAAATTCTTTCTTTAAAATATCTAAGGCCTCAACCATTCCCCTTTCCGCTAAATCACTGCATAAATTATGAGAAAATCTAAGCGAGGCATCTGTCTTTAAATTTATAGCCTTAACTGTTTTAAATATACTAACCTGATTAAAAGTAGCCGCTTCAACTAATATTTTTTTTGTTTTCTCGGTTACCTCGGCTCTCTTTCCGCCTTTTACACCGGCTATAGCTAAAACACCCTCATCATCCGCTATTACTAAAGTACCACTCGGTATTTTAATTTCTATATTATCAAGAGTTATAAATTTATCTTTTTTATTTATTTTTTTGACTTTTATACCTCCAACCACTTTATCATAATCAAAAGCATGCATTGGTTGTCCCGTTAAAAGCATCACATAATTCATCACATCAACTATTCCATTAATAGACTTAATACCGCCATCCTTTAACACGTCCGTTATATATTGTGTAGTTTTAAACGACTCCAAAGATAAAACCGCCCCTATATATCTGGAGCAATATTTATTATCCTCAACCTCTATATCAATTTTTCCCTTTTTTTCTAAAGTTTTAAACTCATATTTTAAAACTCTATTAGAAGCTATAGCTAATTCTCTAGCTATTCCAATATGCCCCGAGGCATCATTATAACGATTAGGCAAAATAGATATATCAAGAGTATTATCCAAAACTTCATCCACCTCAAAAGAATGATTAATTAAATCATTTATAATTTTATCTCTTTCTTTTATTTTAGGATCTATTTTTTTAAGTAACTTATAAGAAAATTTCATATTTAAAACTGTCTATTAAATCTTAAATCACCTGCGTAAAATAACCTTATATCAGGAATACCGTAATAAAGCATGGCGAATCTTTCTACCCCAAGACCAAAAGCAAATCCCTGCCATTCCTCGTGATTAAGTCCGGCTGATTTTAAAACATTTCTATGAACCATGCCCGCTCCCATCACCTCAAGCCATTTGTCACTATTAGGTAATTTTATATCAATCTCAACCGATGGCTCGGTAAAAGGAAAATAACTTGGTCTCATCCTAAAAGTTATATCATCCCCAAAAAACTTCTTCAAAAAATTCTCTACGATATATTTAAAATTTGCCATACTAATAGACTCTCCAATCATCAATCCCTCAATTTGGTGAAAATTTACCTCATGAGAAGCATCAGTTGCCTCATAACGAAAAACTCTACCCGGAGCAATAATCTGAAAGGGAGGTTTATGTTTTTCCATAAATCTAACCTGCACCGGACTAGTATGTGTTCTCATTAAAAAATTTTCTCTTTTTTTACTATCTTTTTTTTTGTAATCCTTTTTTATCCAAAAAGTATCCCACATCTCCCGAGCCGGATGAAATTCCGGTATATTCAACGCATCAAAATTATACCATTCAGACTCAATTTCCGGCCCATCAACTACCGAAAAATTCATTGCCGTAAATATATCAACAATTTTTCTCTCTACTATAGTTAAAGGATGAAGCGAACCATGACGTATTTTTTTATTTGGCAATGTTAAATCCTTAAAAGAAATATCAGACATAGATAATTCCTTTAATTTATTTTCAATCATCTTTTCTGTTTTCTCCTTTAAAGATTGTATTTGGGGAGCAAATTTCTTTTTATCACCATCCGATAAATCTTTTATGCTCTTCAAAAGATATGTTATCACTCCTGATTTTCTGCCTAAATAATAATTTTTAATCTCTAAAACATCGCCTTCTTTTAAAGATTTATCTAAAGATTTTATTACCTCCTGCTCAATTTTATTCAAATCCTTCATAAAAAGTTAAGCTTATTATAACGCCAGCCATCTAAAAAATAAACTGTGTCAGGGGTGGGAGTTGAACCCACGACCTAAGGGTTATGATTCCTTCGCTCTAACCAACTGAGCTACCCTGACAATAAAACATAACTTGCGCGGGTGACCGGACTTGAACCGGCGACCTCTCGCGTGACAGGCGAGCGCTCTAACCAGCTGAGCTACACCCGCAAGATTTATAAATATTAACTAAACCAGCCAAAATAGTCAATTAAATTAATCAACTATTAATCCACTCAACCAACCCTTAATAACTCTTAAGCCTCTCACACTATTACGAGCAACAATTCTAATGGTTCCATTATAATTATTTGAATCTAAATATTTTCTATTATTATTGGTTTTAATAAACATAGTCTTTTGAAATTGATTTACATTCACATCTAATTTATTAATCCAAAATTTTTTAATCTCATTTTCTTTATCTTTATAAATATTATTAATAGTTAAACGTAGAGAAATATTATTTTTATAAAAACCTAAAAAAACATTCATCCATTTAATTAAAAATATAGCCATTCTATAATCTCCTACAGAAAATCCAACACTTCCGTCATTAGTTTTAAAACCCTCTCCCCAATATAAACTTAATCCTGCTATAAAAAAATCTCTTTTAGAAATAAAACCTACATCATTTTTACCTTTTTCTAAAAGATTATTAATTTCATCTAATCTTTTTTTACGTTTTTTTAAAGCCGACATAATACGTCCACGAGAAGCCCCATTTTTCATATTTTGCAATAAAAGTTCTTGATATTCTCTTGTTATAGGTATATCTCTACACCACCGACTAACACTGCCTACAGAAACATTCAAATAATGAGCTATATATTTCAAACTCTTCCCCTTTTTACGAAAATTAATAGCTTTATTTTGTAATACAGTTTTTGTCATAAATTGAACCCAAGAAAATAAGGTAATTTAATTATAACACGACAAACAAAAATCACTCAAATTAAGAATGATTTTTAAAATTGTTGCGGGGGCTGGATTTGAACCAGCGACCTCAAGGTTATGCTACCATCTACAGCTTTCGCTGCTCATTAAAGATTTGTGGTCTGGACTTTCTCTCCACCCATTTTAATGGGGTCTGCCGTCAAGTCTCTACACCTTCCCAAAGGGCTTGGCTCGGGATTATCATATAAAAGACTTCCCCGAATTTGACAGATAATGCATATAAAAATTACTTTCTATATGGCCCATAATCGAGCCTTGCGAGCTACCACTGCTCTACCCCGCGATACCTATATATATTATACAATAATAAACAAAACGTCAAGAAAATAATATTATTTTTTTTGTAATAATCCAAACTCCTCAAAAGCTACCCGATATATATTTAATAACTCTAAAGCCTGATTATTATATATCTCAAAATCAGGTTCGTGCACCAATCTATTACGCAATTTATGAGCTCTCCAAATATCATCTATATTAGATATTTGAGCCGAGGACACTTGCCCCAATCTATCAGCCATAACCTCACCTCTAAATCCTGAAACTTTTAATAACTCATCCAATATTTTATCGGCCTCAATTACAGATAATTTTATATCCGCCTCATTACGACTTCTGGCCCGCTTCTCAACGTTTAACCAAGCCCTCAAAACTCTACGTTTATCAACACTTGATAATGTATAAGTTTCCGCTAAGCCAGTAAATATATCACGAAAAAGATTAATCTTAATTATTATATAAATAATTACACCTAAAAAAACTAAAGAAAAAAAAGCTCCTATTAACTCCAAAATAAAAAGGTGAGTCTTATAATAACTAAATCCTAAACTAGTCCAAAAAACAGCCGTTTCACTCGCTTGAGCCAAAAAAATACTTGGATCACTTTTTAAAAAATCCATTATATTTATTTTAACCTACAAGTCTCTCGTATGCACGCCCAATTTGAAAAAGAGTCGCTTCATCAAAATGTTTTCCAACCACTTGAAAACCAACTGGTAAAACTTTAGATCCCACTATATATTTACGCACCGGCACTGTTAACGCCGGATTTCCTGTTAAACTAGCTAAGACTGTAAAAATATCTCCATAATACAAAGCTAATGGATCATTAAGTTTTTCTCCCTTTTTATAAGCCACAGTTGGCGCCGTCGGCATAAATAAAACCTCCACCAAACTTAAAGCTTTTTTTACATCCGCTCTAATCACCTCCCGCACCTTACTTGCTCTTCCATAATAAGCCTCATAAAATCCAGAAGACAACACAAAGTTACCCAGAATAATTCTTCTCTTTACCTCTGGTCCAAAACCAAGACTTCTATTAGCTCTATATAACTCCTTTAAAGAATGAGGTTTATTAATAGATTCAGCGTATCTAAGCCCATCAAAACGAGATAAATTAGAACTCTCCTCCGCAAAAATAAGTATGTAATAACACGCCAAAGAATAATCAATTGACGGAATAGAGATCTCTACAAATCTAGCTCCTAAATTTTCTAAAGATTCACGCGCCTCCTTCATCGCTAAAGATGTTTCATTATCAACTCCTAAAAATTTATTGTTATCTTTATCCCATAATTCTTTTGGTATGCCAAAAATTTTTCCTTTTATATCATTAAGAGACAAAACTTTATCAAAAGACGCATCGTAATTATGCTTAATACTAGTAGAATCAAAACGACTCTTTCCTAAAATTGATTTAAATAAAACAACCGCATCAGTCACCGTCTTTGTTAAAGTCCCCACCTGATCAAAACTTGAAGCCGCCGCTATGACACCATAACGAGAAACAGCTCCATATGTAGGCCTAAGCCCAACTATTCCACAGAAACTAGCTGGTTGTCTTACCGAACCCCCGGTATCAGTCCCCAGAGCCGCTAGTGCCATATTAGAAGCTACCGCCGCCGCCGAACCGCCACTTGTTCCGCCAGGCACTCTGTCTAAATCATGAGGATTAGAAGTAACCTTAAAAGCCGAAAACTCTGTTGAACCCCCAAAAGCAAACTCATCCATATTAGTTCTACCTAAAAAAATAACTCCTTCTTTTTTAAGCTTACTAATCACAGTCGCATCATAAGATGCTATATGATTTTCAAGTATCTTAGACGCTGCCGAAGATTTTTTACCCTTAAGTAAAATATTATCTTTAATCGCCATTGGCGCTCCGGTTAAAACACTTACATCAAAACCTCTATTAATTTCTTCATCAATTTTATTAGCCTCCTCTAAAGCCGATTCCTTAAAAACCTCTAAAAAAGCCTTAACCGAAAAATCATTATTTTGTATACGATTTAAATAATAAGAAGTAACCTCACTGACCGTAAATTTTTTATCCTTAATCCCTTTATAAAAATCAAATAGAGTTAAATTTTCCATTATTTAAAAAACTTTGGGTATTTTTAAAAATCGCCCCTCTTTTTCTGAAAAATGTTCCCATTCTTTTTTAGTTCCTCTATCAACTCTGTCATGGTCAAAAACAGCCTCATTTAAATTATTAAAATTTGAAATTTGCACATCAGATACCGGAGCTTTTGATAAAGTATCAAAAAATTGCACAATTTCTTCCACATCTTTTTGTAAGCTATCCATTTCTTGATCTGATAGTTCTATTTTAGACAACTCCGCTAAATGTTTTATTTCTTCTTTTTCAATTCTCATAAAAATAATCTACCACAAAATTACATTGAATCAACTTTTTCTATACCAAGTAATCGTAGTCCTTGACTAAGAACATTCATAGCACTAGCCATAAGAGCCAGTCTCATTTTTTCATTATCAGAACCTAATATACTAGTATTATGATAATATTCATTTAAATCTTGACACAAATCAAATAAATAATGAGATATTTTAGAAGGGTCAAAATTTTCTCCGGCTTGAACAACCACCTCCTCAAAATAAGACAACCTAGACATAATATCTTTTTCTTTATTAATCAAAGCTGAAACTACATATCCATTAAAATCACCCCCTTTTTCAATAATTTTTTTAAATCGGACATATGTATAGAGTAAATACGGACCACTTTGACCAGAAATTACCACCGAACTTTTTATATCAAAAGCCATGTCGGCTGAAGCTGAAGTTTTAAGCATTGCATATTTCATAGCCGATATGGCAATAATTTTTCTATCTTTATTAGATTCAACTTTAACAGATAATGAATCAGAAACCTCCTTAAGTAACATTTCAAAAGTAATTACCTTACCTAAACGAGAACTCATTTTACCTGTTTTTAATTGCACAAAACCATATCCAATATGATATTTTTTATTTTTTAAATCAGGCAAAACCTCATCAATCGCTTTAAATAAAATCTTAAAATATTCATTTTGTTCCTTAGCTGTAATCACCACTAATT
>PCWO01000019.1:17281-25065 GCA_002796205.1 Candidatus Liptonbacteria bacterium CG11_big_fil_rev_8_21_14_0_20_35_14 | reverse complement strand
ATAATACCTTTATAATTTAACATAGTCAATTTAAAATATTGACCCTGTTAAATAATTTTGAAAAATCAAAATTAAAATCTAAGATTTTATTTAACGGGGTTGACATTATTTTGTTATAAATGGTATAAAAAACAAAGTTCTCACTCATCTTTTTTTTCAAGGAGTTGTTTATGAAATATTTTCACACAACCACGAGGGATATTTTGAAATGGTTTATGAAAAACGCAAAAAAAGAAGGGAAAACAAAAACTGTAAAAAATAAAAGAAGGCATAAAGTAAGGCCTCATTTAAGAAAGTAAAAACACCAAACCCCGGAAGATTATTCTTCTGGGGTTTTTAAATACTTTTTTATAGATTCATAAACCTGATTATCAAAATGTCTTTATTCTTCACCCTTAAATTTTATTGTGCCACGGGAGGGAATTGAACCCCCGACACGATGCTCTTCCAAGCAATCTCTAGATTTCTCTAAAGTTTGGACTATATCATCACCCAATATAATTGGGGCTAGGCGCTTCGAATAAAAATTTTATTCTACTCCCGTTAGGGATAGTCTCTGAACCTTCAAAAACCACAAGGTTTAAGCTTGGCTGCTGATTGCCCTTTTAACAGGGTTTCCAGCAATTCACCTAGTTTTCATCCTCAAATTACTCTGAAGAGGCCCAAAGAATTCAGGCATCTGCTCTACCACTGAGCTACCGTGGCATATTATTTATTATTTTCAATATAATAACTACTCTACACTATTTTTTTAATACCTTCAACATACCTACGCATAATTATCTATTATTATAGACCTTCTCAAAAACTAAACCGCCCCAAACCGCTATCAATAACAATCCCAAATAACCAGCTAATAATTCCAAAAAAGAATATGGCAACCCTCTCATCATCCCCAAAACAAAAGCCGAATACCAAGAGGTAATAGATATCGCCCCCATAGCAAAAGCTAATTTTCTCTCATAATGAAGTTCCCCATCTCTATGTTTATGCCTTTTACCAAAAGAAATTTTCATTAATTTTGGCGAAATATAAAAATTTAAAAATAATCCGTTTATAGTAATAACTAAAACTACTAGTATCTTTAACAAAAATTTAGAGGATTCTAGCAATCTTTCCGGATCAGCTAAAAACAATCCTATCCCCGAAATATAAGCTAAGCCTAATCCCACCCATATAATCATAGACAAAGTTTTTAATACCGAGGACTCAAAATGAGAAATTTTTAAATCTCTCAAAAAACGAAAAAACATTATATCCGATATAGTCGCTCCCCCAAGCCCAAGAGCCATCGCTAATAAGTGTAAAGCCAAAAAAATAAACTTATACTCGCTAAAAAATTCCATTCATTTAATTATAACAGAAACAGTTTATAATTTTTTAAAATATCTGAATTGGTCGGGCTGCTGGGAATTGAACCCAGTCTGTATGGTCCCAAACCATATGTACTACCGGTATACGACAGCCCGTATACAAAATCCACTCTAACAGAAAAAAGCTTGATAGACAAGCCAAGAAGTGGTAAATTCTAACACGAAGCTCTCGTAGCTCAATTGGATAGAGCAACTCCCTTCTAAGGAGTAGGTTGCAGGTTCAATCCCTGCCGAGGGCACCATTCATAAAAAAACAACCTTACCATAATTAAGGCTGTTTTTTTACTCCATCACTATTTTTTCAAACTCATTTATAGACTCCTTATATTTTTCATTTAAACCATTAATAGACTCGGCCTCCGAATTTATTTTTTCAATCATCTCCTGCACCCTCCCCGGAGAAAATTCTTTTCTATTATTAAACTTGTCATCAAGTGCTACTAATAAATCATTCAAAGAATCAGAATAACTAATTAAAGATAGCACAATAGTGGTTTCATAATTTAAAGCCTCAAGCGCAATCTCTGTTGCCTCTTTTGGTCTTATACTTGGCAAAACTCCCGCCATATTTCCTAGTTGTAAAGAAAGTTCATAAGCTTTTTGTTTTAACTCTTCATTACGTTTAATTTCCTCCGCCACTAAAACAATCGCCTCTGAATATCTATGTTGTTTATCAAGCTCATTTATTTTAGAAATATTTTCCGATGACTCCGACGAAAAAGTCACTATTTGCGATGCAATTAAAGCGCTTTCTCTACTAGCCTCTATAAACTCGGCCGGTACAAAAGGATCTCTGGCAAAAATCAAAGACCATAAGCCATAAATCAAAAACAAAACCACCACAAAGGCTATAAAAATCCCCAACTTTCTTGGCATAGATTTCATCATATATGTACAAAAAAATACTAACTCTTTTCAAAAAAATAATCAATTATTTAAAAAATGAGCGGGAGACGAGAATCGAACTCGCGTACCTAGCTTGGAAGGCTAGTGCTCTACCCCTGAGCTACTCCCGCCAATATAAAAGATAATACGTAGATTATAAAACATATGCAAGTCATGTGCATAAATATCTAGCCCCCCAACTCATATTATAATATAATTAAGCCTATAATATGGAAAGAAAAAACATTATTTGGCCCCTAGTCTCATTTATTATCCTTATAGCATTCCTAGGTATTATTTATCTATCTATACATGATAGAGAATCTCTTAAATTTAAAAGGAGTCTAGAAAATCTAATCCAAACCATTCAAAATTGACATAAATATGTTTTTATGTCAATATTAAAGCCTAATATAGCCGAAAACCCTTTATTAATCATAAAGAAAGTAACTAAATAGCCTTTCTTTTCGTTTTAAAATGATAGAAAGCGAACACAAATTAATACAGCAAGCTAAACAAGGAGAATCCTCCGCTTTTGGCGTATTATACGATAATTATCATGAAAAAATATTCAGATTCGTATATTTTAAGGTATCCCACAAAGAAGAGGCCGAGGATTTAACCCATCAAGTTTTTTTAAACGCCTGGAAAAATATTAGAAATTATAAAGATCAAAATTTGCCATTTTCCAGCTGGCTCTACCGCATAGCTAAAAATAAGGTTATTGATTACTATAGATTAAAGAAAAATAATACTTCTTTAGACTCAATTAAAGACAGTCTTCACGATGATTATAATATTGAACTCGCTACCGAAGAAATTTTAAACCTAGAAAATATCAGAAATGCTATTAAAGAACTAAATGAAGACCAGCAAGATGTTTTAATTATGAGATTTATTGAAGATTTACCCATTAAAGAAGTGGCCACCTCTCTAGGAAAAACTGAAAGTGCCGTTAAACTTATTCAATTAAGAGCTATTAAAAAATTAAAAAACATCATTAAAAATGGAACAGATTATATCACAGCTTAAAAAGCTACAAAATATAAAGCCAAATACAGATTACAAAAATAAGTCTAGACTTTTAATACTTGAAACCTATAATCAAACCAGTTTTACAAGATTTAATGAAATTTTTAAATTTAGTCTAGCTCTATCTTTAACTGCTTCTTTTCTACTCTTAATTATTGGTGGCGTTAATTATCTAGAAAATTCTCCCTTGCCTTTAACTATAACCGGTTTAAATATAAAAACTTTAGAGGCCGAGGCTAAAAATCTAAAACTAGACATTACTATCTCTGAAATAGAAAAATACGAGGTCAATCAAGACAACCTATCCATCGCTTTATCACAAGCCATCACCGATAATCCCATTCAATTTGAATCTATAGTTTTAAATAAAGAAACTAAAGATGTAAATTTAAACGATCCCGTAAACAAAGACATAGATAACGCTCTTCAAAAAATACTAGAATAATGAAAAAAATACTTATCAGCTTTTTATTACTAACTCTAATAATTCCAAATATAATCAACGCTCAAACCTCGTGTAACATAGAGGCAGATTTAAATAACCTTATATCTATAAAAGACGACCTAAAGTTATCCGCCAAACAAAAAGCCATCAAAGAATTTGAGGCTCGCAAAACCCTTTTATCATCAGTTATCACCTGTTCTCTAGATGAAATAAAAATTATAAAACAAAGCCTTAAAGAAATAGACAATTTAAAAGATAAAGAAAAAGAAATTAGAGACTCTTTTAACAAACAATTAGATGAGTTTGAAAAATACTATCAAGAAAATGAATCCATCTTAGAAGATATTAAAGATAATAATGAAAATTTAAAAGAACTAGCCACCACCATTCTCTCAACTAGAGAAAATGAATACAACCAAAAAATAACCGCTATAGTAGATTTTACTTTCTCATTTAAACAACAAACGGCTATTGATACTGCTAGCGACCGCCTTTCAAAAATAACCACATCTTTAGAAAAAATTCTTTCTCTTAAAGATAAAGAGGTGAATAGACTTTTAGAAGATTCCAGTCAAAAAATAAATAAAGCTATTAAACTTAAAAACGAGGCTCATAGTCTCATCATAGCTAAATACGACGCCTCGCAAGTAAAACCAGAAGAAATAGCCACTACTACTATTGAAGCTATTATAGAAAAAATAGAGGAAGACATTATTACTAAAGATAATAAAACAAACCTAACCACAGTTAAAGAAGAAGAGGTTAAAGAGCCTAGAACTCTTATCAGAGAATCTCTCCAAAACATCAAAGATACCTACGCCAATTTCTTTAAAATAAGCCGAAGAGTTAAAACCCTCCTAGGCATATGAAACAAAAAACCCTTGAAAAGGGTTTTTTGTTTCATATAATGCCCTAACGCTTTATTACTTTATTTTTATTTAACAGCCTCCTTTAAAGCCTTACCAGCTTTAAATTTTGGCACTGTTGTAGCTGCGATCTGAATCTTTTCTCCAGTCTTTGGGTTAACTCCCGAACGCGCTGCTCTAGCCTGCGCCTTAAAGTTACCAAAACCAGCAATCGCCACCTCCTCACCATTTGATAAACGCTTGGTTATAACGTCAAATACTGCCTCAACTACTGCTTTTGCCGAAGATTTACTCTCCAAACCTGCTTGCTCCATTACAGCATCCACTAATTGGTCTCTATTCATATGATATGTAAACTTATTTATTTCTAACCTATCAACGACCTTTTTTAACTTTACCTGTTGGTATTATAACAAATAAGACCTATTCATCAAGTTATTATCTATTTAGCATACTCTACCGCTCTCATCTCCCTAATTACATTCACCTTAATCTCCCCAGGATATTTAAGCTCAGACTCTATTTTTTTGGCTATATCTCGCGCTAATTGCAGTGCTTTAAAATCATCAATTTGTTCTGGCACCACAAATATTCGTAACTCCCTTCCAGCCGAAACAGCGTAAGCGTTTTTTACCCCGCTAAAACTTGTGGCAATCTCCTCCAAATCCTCCAACCTCTTTATATATCCTTGAACAGAGTCGCGACGAGACCCCGGTCTTGCTCCCGATAAAATGTCGGCTGTCGTTACTATATAAGCCTCGGATAATGAGTAAGGATATTCGTCATGATGACTTTCCATTGCTCTAATAACTTTCTCATCAACTCCATATTTTTTAAGAATTTTTCTACCAATATCAACGTGAGTTCCCTCAACCTCATGATCTATCGCTTTTCCAATATCATGCACTAAAGCTGCTTTTTTAGCTACTTCAGAATCAAGCCCGAGCTCCGTCGCTATCATCTTAGCAATATGAGCCACCTCAATTGAATGAGTTAAAACATTTTGCCCATAACTAGTCCTAAAGTTAAGTCTTCCCAGTATCTGTAATATCTCTATTGGAAAATCATACACTCCCACTTCAACCGCCGCCTCCTCGCCAATTTCCTGCATTCTCTTAGTTAACTCCTGTTTTGCCTCCTCTACCTTTTCCTCAATTTTAGCTGGTTGTATCCGACCATCTTTAACTAATTTTTCTAAAGTCAATTTTGCAATTTCACGTCTTAAAGGATCAAATGATGAAATAATAACTGCGTCCGGCATCTCATCTACTATAAGTTCAACCCCCGTTAAACGCTCAAGTGTACGAATATTACGCCCCTCTCGCCCAATAATTTTCCCCTTAAATTCTTCGTCAGGCAAAGAAAATGAGCTAGTAGTTATCTCCGATATGTGACTGCGTGCATACCTCTGAATAGCCGTGGTTATAATCTCCACGCTTTGTTTTTCTATCTCATCTCTTCTCTCTTTTTGCAGTCTTTGTAACGCTATAGCTAAATTCTTTTCCTCATATGCTTTAACCTGATCCATTAATTTATTAGCCGCTTCCTCCTTTGTTAAGGAGGCTACCTTTTCCAGTTCCAACATAATAGCATCCCGCATTTCATCAACTTGTTGCTTAACCTGTTTTACTTTTTCTAAATCACTAGACAAAACTGTTTCACGTTTTTCAACCTCTTTTTCTTTATTATCTAAATGATCTTCTTTTTTAATCAATCTATCCTCCTGTTTTTCCAGTTGCTGATAACGACGTTTTTCCTCATCTTTAATTTCCTCAAGCAACGACACTGCTTTTTCTTTAGCCTTGATTATAATACCACTTGAAGTCTCCTCTGCTTCCTTTATTTTTTTTGATAATATATCCGAAGCCGAAGTATTTCTTATACGATTAACTATAATAAACGCCACCATCCCAAACCCAACTCCTAATACTAAAAATATTAAAGAGCTTAATAATTCAAAGTCTAACATAAATAAAATATGGCTCCCCTTTTTAAAAGCTAATCGATTAAACTAAAACAAAGCTCAAACTCTAGTCAAAAATTTGACACCTATATAAAAATAAATATTTATATAAAAAGATTTTAGATTTCATCGGTTAGAGTAAAAAATTGAAAGCAAAATAAATAATAATATTTCAATACCTTTTGTACCTCTATGGTACAATAGTACTATAAAGACTCTTACATATATAAGTCAACCTTCCATGCGTAAAACAACCATTCTTACAATCTTAGACGGCTGGGGTATTGGCAAAAAAGACCAAAATAATCCTATCTATAGCCAAGATCTAAAAACCCTAAAATATATAGAAAGCCACTACCCCAGTGGCGCTCTTCAAGCCTCTGGTATTGCGGTTGGTCTTCCTTGGGAAGAAAGAGGTAGTAGTGAAATAAGCCATCTAATCCTCGGCGCTGGTCGCACCATCTACCAACCCTATCCTAAAATTTCCCTCTCTATTAAAGATGGCAGTTTTTTTAAAAATGAAAAAATACAAAAATCCATCCAACATGTTAAACAAAATAATAGCGTTTTAAATATAGTCGGCCTCTTAAGTTACGCCAACAACGAATCCTCTCTTTTTCACTTAAATGCTCTTATCACCTTAGCTAAAAATGAAAACATTCCTTTTAATCTTCATTTATTTTTAGACGGCCAAGACTCCCCTCCTCAAAGCGCTCTAGATCTCATAGAACAACTTCCCAAAGAAAATATAACATCTCTATCTGGCCGATACTATTCTATGGATGAAGATGAAAAATGGGATCGCATAGAAAAATGTTATAAGGTTTTAACTGGACAAATCCCAAACTTAATAGATCCCAGACAACATCTATTAAACTCCTATCAAAGAAATATAACCGATAATCAAATAAACCCCACCCTAACCGGCCCCACTTTAAGACCGATTAAAGACAACGACGCTGTTATATTTTTTAATTTTAGAGAAGATAGTAGTTGGGAAATAGTTGCTCCCTTTATTAACAGCTCTTTAACTAATATAAAATCCATTAAATTAAATAATGTTTTAATATCTACCTTTACCAGGTATAGATATGAATTTAAAACAGAAGTTTTATTTGAAAATGAAATTGTTAAAAATACTCTAAGTCAAACTTTATCAATTCATAATAAAACTCAACTAAAAATATCCGAAACTTTAAGATACGCTCAAATAACTTATT
>PCWO01000019.1:17076-17244 GCA_002796205.1 Candidatus Liptonbacteria bacterium CG11_big_fil_rev_8_21_14_0_20_35_14 | reverse complement strand
AGCTCTAAGAGCCGAAGAAATAACTGGCCGATTGCTTGGCTCAATTCATGAAAATGTTTTTGATCTTTTAATAGTCAATTACCCCAACGCCGATATAATCGGCCACACCGGAAATCTAAGCGCCGCCGAAAAAGCTGTTAAAATTATTGACCAAGAATTATCTAAAAT
>PCWO01000019.1:0-17040 GCA_002796205.1 Candidatus Liptonbacteria bacterium CG11_big_fil_rev_8_21_14_0_20_35_14 | reverse complement strand
ATAGGTAGCCACGGCAATATAGAAGATATGGTAGACCCCTTAACCGGCATCCCTAATCCCTATAATACCAAAAATCCCGTACCTTTTTATCTAGTAGACAATCATCTCCAAAAATCTGGTCGCCCGCCCCTAGGCGAAGTCACCATTGGTATTATTTCAGATATTGCTCCAACCATTTTAGAACTTTTAGAAATTCCAAAACCTAGCGATATGACTGGGATTAGCTTATTGCCTTATTTAAGGTAAAATAAAAACATGCGTCTATTACCAAGAATTATACTTTTTACCATCTCAAATATAGTCGCCTTTGAATTAGGCTTAATATTGCTAAATTCCATTCAAATTGAGGGTAATTTAAATACTATTATAACTCTATCCGCTACCCTAGCTTTAATTAATGTTATTTTAAGACCTATTATTAAAGTTATTTTAACTCCAATTATCCTAATAACCCTAGGCTTAGGTGTTTATATAATTAATATCGGATTTCTTTATATTCTTGACTTTTTAAGCCCATCTCTTACAATAGGCTCATTGACAGACTATATACTTATGACTTTAATAATAAGTATTATAGGCTTAATCACAGGCTTTTCAGCCAAATATAGCTATAAACATGAATGACACTATCATAAATATTTTACAGATAGCCATATCAATAATTCTTATAATTCTTATAATGCTCCAAGATAGATCTGCCGGTCTTTCCAGCGCTTTTGGTGGCGGTGATAACACCTTCCACCACAAAAGAAGGGGTTTTGAAAAAACCATCTTTAACTTAACAATCATCTTTTTGACTGCCTTTATAGTCTTATCGATTCTTAATTTTGTTTTATAAAATAAAAAGCATCGCTAAAAAAGTATCCAATCAAGAACGTAAATATTTCTACGGCTTTTTATCTTTATCAATTATCGCCTTAATATCTCTTGGCATTTTAACCTTTACTAAAATAACTCACGCCGTTCCAATTCAAGGTGGTCTATATATAGAAGGAGTTGTTGGTCAACCTAACTTTATAAATCCCATAATTTCAGGCAGTAACGACGTTGACCGAGATTTAATAACTTTAACTTTTTGCAGTCTAAACGACATAGCCGAAAAAATATCTCCTGAAAAAAATGAAAGAACGTGGAAAGTTAGAATAAAAGAAAATGCCCTTTGGCACGACGGAGAGCAATTAACTAGTGATGATGTTATTTTTACCATAAATAGAATTCAAGATCCAGAATATAAATCCCCGCTTAACTCATCGTGGCAAGGTGTAGAAACTGAAAGAATTAGCGAAAGAGAAGTTTTATTTACCTTGAACACCCCCTTTTCTTTTTTTGAAGACAATACTAAAAAACTTTTCATAATTCCAGAGCACATCTATCAAAACATTCCCTTATCAAACTGGAGGTTGTCCGATTATAATCTTCAACCCATTGGTTGCGGACCATATAAATTTAATTCTTTTAAAAAGAAAACCGATGGTTTTATAACTAAATATTCATTTATAGCCAACGACACCTATATTAAAGGTGCCCCCTTAATAAAAAACTTTGAGATTAATTTTTATACCGACCCAAACCAAGCTATTGAAGATTTTATATTAGCCCGCCTAAATGGTTTAGGTGGTTTAACTAAAAACCAAATAGACCAAATTAAAAGAAATAAAAACCTAAAAGCTCTACCGACCCCAAGATACTTCGCCGCTTTTTTTAACCAAAATTCACATCCGGCTCTAAAAAATAAAAATGTTAGATTAGCTATGGATACCGCCATAGATAGAAACCTAATTATTAGAGAAACATTAGGCGGATATGCCATACCAGCCATAGGCCCAGTCACGCCAAATTTTTTAGATAATTCTTTATTTAATACTAAAGAAAATACCGACAATCTAAAGCAGGCTAATGAAATATTAGAAAATTCAGGCTGGATATATAATGAAGTTGACTCAAATATTAGAGTCAGTACCAAAGATTCAGACTTAAGGTTGGAATTTGATCTTATAGTCCCAGAAACCGAAATTCTTATAAAAACCGCTCAAGAATTAGCCACCACTTGGGCTCAAATTGGAATTAAAATAAATCCAATTATTTTATCTCCGGAAACTATAAACAACGAGGTCCTAAAAGATCGTAACTACCAAATTCTTCTTTTTGGAAATATTTTAGGATTAAGCCCAGATCTTTTCTCATTTTGGCACTCATCCCAAAAATTTAACCCCGGTTTAAATCTTTCTCTCTACGATAACAAAACAGCCGATAAACTAATTGAATCAATTAGAAGTTCATTTGATAAAATAGAACAAGAAAGCGCTCTCATTTCTCTTCAAACCTTAATTATCGGGGATATTCCGGCTATATTTTTAAACTCACCCAATTATCTCTATATAACCTCTAAAGATTTAAAAGGCTTTAAAGATAAACTTATAATTACGCCCTCAAACAGATTTGATGATGTTGAAAAATGGTATTTAAGAACCGCTCGAAAGTTTATAACCGCCGAACAAATATTGCCGTAAAAAATGTTAATCCTCCTCTACGGCCCAAATACTTACAGCCTCAATAAAAAACTTAACCACATAAAAAACCAATATCATCAAAAATATATTGGTATTTCAGAACAATCTTTCACTTCAGAAAATGAAGAGTCTCTAATAAGCTTAAATCAATTTTGTCAAAATAACTCACTTTTTGAATCAAATAAATTAGGTATTATAAAAAATCTTGAAGACTGGCCCGAAAAATCTATTAAAAAAATATTAGAAGTTAATATTGAAAATAAAAACACCACCCTTATCATAACCTCCAGTAAAAAACCGAAAGCTTTATTATCATTTCTTCTTAAAAAGCCAGTCACTCAAGAAGAATTTAAAACTCTAAATGAAAAAGATATTATCTCTCTCCTAAAAGAAGAGTGTCAGCGTAAAAAGATATCTCTTACTAAAGAAGCCCTAAACTTACTTATAGAAAAATACCAAACCGACCTAAACTCAATCACTCAAGAATTAGCCAAACTCTCTCTATTAAATAAATCAGCCATAAATGATTCCGATATAAGATTAATTAATCATGAACAAAATTTCGATTTTTTCTTTCTTTTTAAGAAATTAACTGGAAGTATAACTATAGGCGAAAAACTAACCGCTCTTCACACTCTAAAATATCAAAACGAAGACGAGGCTAAAATATTTAATATGTTAGCCGGAAGCTGGAACATAAAAAAAACCGAGGCCGCCAATTTAGATAAAGATATAAAATCTGGCCGACTGGAATACAACGAAGCTATTCTAAAGTTAATCATAAAATAGCCCGCCCCTAGCGCGCTATTTTAAAACTTTAAATTTTATTTAACGACTATCTTTTTAGTTAATCGGCTTTTAAGTCTTGAGGCCTTATTTTTCTTAATTAAGTTAACCTTAGCCGCTTTATCAATTTTTTTATAAGTCAAAGATATTTGAGATTTTATAGCCTCTTTATCGCCTCCCTCAATAATTTTCTTTAAAGTTTTGATAGTATTTTTTAAATCACGCTTGCGCGCTACATTAACCTCTTTTTTAATTTCACTTTTACGAAAAGCTCTTTTGGCTGTACGTGTATTTGGCATGATTTATACTATAAAACAAACCCCAAAAAAAATCAAATATCTATATTAAACTAAATCAACTCTTTTAAAACCTTAAAGTCTTTTATTAACTCCTCCTTCATATTTGCATTATAAACAGCTACCGCCGGATGATATAACGGAACAATTTTTACCATTCCAAACTTAAAATCAGCCTCATAAACTCTTCCATGAGCCCTACTTATTGGCTCTATAAGATTTTTCAGCTCATAACGCTCCATTATGTAACCCATAGAAAACCGCCCTAAAAGCCCCAAAATCTTAGGCTTTATAATTTCTATCTGTCTATCAAGCCAAGGTGCATACATCTCTATTTCAGAGGGTAATGGATCTCTATTATTAGGTGGCCTATCCTTTAATATATTTGTTATATAAACCTCCTCTCTTGGTAAAGATATAGAGGCTAATAATTCATCTAAAATCCTCCCAGATGCCCCACAAAACGGATGTCCAGTCTCCGACTCATTTTTACCAGGCGCCTCCCCTATTAACATGATAGAGGCAAAATGATTACCCTCACCTATTATCGGCTTAATTCTAAACGGAGTTAAAGGCGAATCTTTAAAATTAACCACCTCATCTCTTATTTTTTTTAAAGCCTCAAAACGAGCTTTTTCCTCATCCATTAAAACCATCATACATAAATTAATTGAAAACTAAAAGCTTAAAACCTATAATCAATATATGAACACCCTGCCCATTTATATTTTATACTCTATTCTTATACGCATTTTTTTATTCCTTAGAAACTGGTATGTAGCCTCTTTAATATTTATCTCTAAAAAAACCGTCAACTTATTAACATCCCTAGATTTATTCTTCGCCTTAAAAATAACCATCAATCATATTTTTTCTCCCTTATATCAAGATTACACCCTAATCAGCTATATCATAAGTATTCCAATCAGAATAGTAATGATTATATCCGCCATTATTATTTATATTCTAGTAATAATTTTAGCCATCACTATTTATATTATGTGGAGTCTTATAATTCCCTTTATCATATACAAAATAATAACTCCCCTCCTATTATGATAAATGAAATAAAATTAAATATGACAGTTCTTGAACGTTTTATTTTCAGAACTGTCTCCTATATAACTTATATAACTCTAACTTTCACTGGTCTAACTTTCATAATCTCTGATATAGAATATTTAAAATGGTTGGGAGTTTTAATATGTTTATTTTTAATAGATAGGATTATTAACCAAAAAAAAGGGTTTCAAAAAATATCATTCAAAAGTAAAAATATTTTTTTAAATCTTTCCCCATCAGCCTTATCTCTCATAGAAAGATCTTTAGATAAATCAATCTTAAATAAAAAACCTTTAAAACTAGTTCTTCTTGAAAATATATTTAATCTAAAATCTATTAAAACCGCTCTGCAACGATTAGAAATAAATTACAAAGAAATAGCCCAACATATTGAGCAAACCTTAAAAAATTCAAAAACGGAGTCTATTAAAGAATCACGAGAAATTATTAAAGACATAGTTAAAAAAGCGCAACAAACATCTAAAAATACATACCTAACGGAAGAAGATATCGCTGTAGCCGTTTTAGATTGTGAAGACGAAAACATAATAAAATTAGCCAAGCTATTTTCTATTACATCGGACACCCTTAAAAAAAGTCTTATTTGGCACAATCAAAAAAGTAAGCTCTATCTTCTCCAAAAAATGCCTTTTTCTATTAGTGGCTTTGTCTATAATACCGAGAGCAAGAGCAAAACTAGAATTATAAACCGAGCCTGGACATCAAGACCGACTCCCACTCTAGATAAATTTGGCTTAGATTTAACTAGTCAAGCCAGATATGAAAAAATAGGTTTTCTTATTGGACACAAAAAAGAATACGACGAGTTAGAGGATATTTTATCTAAAAAACAAGAGGGTAATGTTCTCCTAATCGGAGACCCTAAAGTCGGTAAAAAAACTCTAGTTAGCCACCTAGCTTGGAGAATAGTTAGAGACGAGGTAAAAAACACTCTCTTTGATATGAGATTAATCTCTCTAGATATTACTCGTCTTATTTCAGGTACAGACGACTCTGAAGCTAGTAAAACAATTCAACTTATAATTCAAGAAATTTTATCAGCTAAAAATGTCATTCTTTATATAGATAAGATAGACCTACTTTTTAAAACTAACCATAAAAATGCTTCTAGCTTAGCCGATGCCTTAAATGGAGTTTTTAAAAATGAACACTTCAAAATCATCAGCTCCATCACCAAACGAGAATATACTAAATCTAAAAACGACCATAGTAGTTTTATAACCAACTTTGAACCTGTTTTAGTCAATGAAATAAACCTAGATGAGGCCGAAAATGTTTTAGTTATAAAAAGTATAATTTTAGAAAATCAATACAGACATAAAATACTCATAACTATTCCGGCTATCAAAAAGGCTGTTTATATTGCTTATAAATATCTCCATGAAATTCCTCTCCCCGAAAGTGCTATTAGAATTTTAGAAGAAGCCACCGAGGAAACTATCAGTAACGATGAAAATAAAGTTACCCAAAATACCGTTATTTCTATCGCTGAAAGAAAAATAAATGTGCCCCTTAGAACAACTAACGATGAAGAGGCCGAAAAATTATTAAACCTTGAAAATATAATCCATCAAAAATTTATAGATCAAAACGAGGCAGTTTCTGCCGTCGCTAGTATGCTCCGTCAACACCGAAGCGGTTTATCTCGCCCTAAGGCCCCTATAGCCTCATTTCTTTTTGTCGGCCCGACCGGTGTCGGTAAAACCGAGTTAGCTAAAATCCTAGCCGAATATCAATTTGGTAGTCAAAATAATATTCTAAGATTTGACATGACTGAATTTCAAGACGAATCAAGCATAATAAGATTAATAGGTGGCAATGAAAGAGTCGGACAACTAACTGAATCTGTTAAACAAAAGCCCTATTCCCTAATTCTTTTAGATGAGTTTGAAAAAGCTCATCCCGATATTATAAATATATTCCTACAAGTTTTTGATGACGGACATTTAACCGATACCTATGGCTCAAAAACTATTTTTGAAAATACTATAATCATAGCCACCAGCAACGCTCACTCCAATTTTATAATACAAGAATTGGACAAGGGTTCTTCTATGGTCTCTATTAGCAACGATTTAAAAAATAAATTAACCGAAATATTCAAGCCGGAGCTTTTAAACAGATTTTCAAAAATAATAGTTTTTAAAAATTTATCGAAAGACGATACCGAAAAAATCGCCCAGCTAAAATTAAATGAATTAGCTAAAACTCTAGACGAAACTAAAAATATAACTATAAAATTTACAGACCATACCGTTAAAACTATAAGCGAGATTGGTTATAGTAAAACTTTTGGAGCCAGGCCTCTAAGAGAAGCTATTAATGAAAATCTTAAAAACCCTATTGCCGAAAAAATACTTAAAAATGAGATAAATAAGGAAGATACTTTGGAAATAGACGCCGAAGATGGAAAATTTTTCTTTCGCACGGTATAGTTTATAAAATATGATTCAAACCCAAACATCGGCTGGCATAATAATATATAGACAAACCATTGAAGGTCCTAAGTTTTTATTACTCTATCATGGACACAACTATTGGAACTTTCCTAAAGGTAAAATGGAAGGCACCGAGAGAATTATTCAAACAGCCCTGCGCGAAGTTCAAGAAGAGACTGGTTTAAAAAATTCCGAAATAAAATTAAAAAAAAATTTTAAAACTAAAGAACGTTTTAGCTTTAAAGATAAAATTAATAAAGATAAAATATTTAAAGTCGTTACTTTTTATTTAGCCGAAACCAAACAACCAGTTATTAAAATATCAAAAGAACATCAAGGCTATGGCTGGTTTCTCTATTCCGAAGCTAAGAGAATTTTAAATCGTTATAAAAATACTCAAGATATTATAACTAAAGCTTTTAATATTATTAAAAAAGAAGATAAAAATATATTTCCTCCTCAAAAACCATTTATTCAAAATAAAAAATTTATTACCTAACATAGAATTATAAAATCAAATAAAAAATAGGAAGATATAAGTCTGCTTATTTTACTTTTTCTACCACCTTCTCAAATACTTTTGGATTTACTTCTGCTATTTGAGCTAAAATTTTTCTATCTATTTTTATCTCTGCTTTTTTTAAAGCATAAATAAATGTACTATAAGTCATTCCAAGTTCTCGCACTGCCCCATTAATTTTTGTTTGCCACAATCTTCTATTAACACGCTTTTTCTCCTTTCTTCCTCTAAAAGCATGACTCATAGAGTGAAGCAGTGCCTCCTTAGCCAATCTTTCCTTGTTTTTTCTACCCCATTTAAAACCTTTAGTTTGTTTTAAAATATTTTTTCTAGTCTTATTAGAAATTGTTCCCCTTTTTACTCTAGACATATTATTGTTTTACTCTCTTCTCTAATGCCGACTTAGAATAAGCCAAAGTTTGAGTTTTTCTTTGAGCCTGTTTAAAAGAAGAAGACTTTTTACTTTTAAAATGGCCGACTCCCATCTTCCGACGAATCATTTTACCATTTTTTGTTATCCTGATTCGACTTGTATATGTTTTTCTCATATTTTTAATTTTTTATAATTTGAACCGCAAATCCTCTCGCGACTACTTTAATTGGTGAAGTTACTTTATAAGAAATAGCTATGGCGCTTAAAAAGCTAACTAATTTCTCTCGCGCAAAATCCTTATTTGCCTTCTCTCTTCCCTTAAGGAAAAGTTGAATTTCAACTTTATCACCTTTTTCCAAAAATGCAAGCATCTTTTTCATTTTAACCTCCAGGTCATTTGTAGCTACTCTTGGCGTAATTCTTATATGCCTAAGCTCCATACCTTTGCTTTTAGCCCTAATCTGTTGCTTCTCTTTCTTTATGTGACTATATCTATATTTATCAAAACTAATAATTTTTGCCACCGGCGGAACTGCCTCTCCCGCCACCTCAACTAAATCCAACCCTTTTTCTCGAGCTAACTCTATAGCCTCTATAGTTTTCATAACTCCTAAATTTTTATCCGCCCCCTCCTCTACGCTCTCGTCAATCACTCTAACCTCGGGTGCAGATATAGTCTCATTAAACCTAAAAACAGGCATAATTTGCCTTTGTTGTACTCTATTATTTTTCCTTCGTCGTATCAAATTAAATTTTTATTTTAAAATATTTTTAGTGGAGATGATGGGAATCGAACCCATGTCCAGTTACAAATTATAAATACATCTACAAGTTTATATTTATTTACATACAACTATTATCCTAAAAATAAATCAAAAAAGATAAAAGTGTAACTTATTTTTTTAAAAACAATATCTTAAGTTAAAAAATATTATTTCGATCTTACTGTTATAACACCACAATCAAGAAACATAAGAAATCTCCTGCGTGATGGCCACCCAAAAATGAATGACATTAGAGACAGTGCTTAAGCGTAAGCTAAAGCTGGCTGTCTATTAAATACATTTGCATGTAATTTAGTTTTAGAACATTTAAGGCTGTCAAAACCTACTTGCCATAAATATAATCATATAGCCGTCTAATCCGGGCATCCCCATATTAACTTTGGTTTTTCAAAAATCTATTAATATATCTTTTTGTCTCCCGCTCTTTTATAGTAGACCGCTTATCTACTTTTTTCTTATGCTTAGCTAAACCTAAAGAAATTTTAATAAAACCATCCTTATTATACACCTTAAGAGGCACGATTGTCAAGCCTCTTTCCTTAACCTTTCCATCTAAATAATTAATTTCCTTGCGTGTTAAAAGTAATTTCCTAGTTCTCTCTTTATCATAATTTATTAACTCATTATTAGGTTGATACGATGATATTTGCGCATTTATAAGATACGCCTCCCCTCCTCTAATAATCGCGTAAGAGGCTGAAATTTGCATATGTCCCGCTCTCACCGACTTTACCTCAAAACCAAAAAGCTGAAGCCCTGCCTCAACAGTTTCTAATATTTCATAATCAAAATTTACTCTTTTATTTACCACTAAACTCATAAGCTTAGTATACCCCGACTAAAACCTTAACAAAAGCCCATATTTAAGGTAATATCATTAACAAATGGAAGATAAAAATCCCAAATCAATTAGAGAGGAAGAATATATAAAATTCTGGAAAGAAAACCATATATTTGAAAAATCACTCAAACAAACAGCCAAAAACAAGCCTTTTATTTTTTTTGAAGGCCCACCCAGTGCCAATGGACAGCCCGGAATCCACCACATCATAGCCAGAACATTTAAAGACGTGATTTGTCGTTTTAAAACCATGGAAGGACAATTTGTTGAAAGAAAGGCTGGCTGGGATACCCACGGCCTCCCGGTTGAAATTAAAGTAGAAAAAGAACTCAATATAAACTCTAAAAAAGAAATTGAGAATCTTATAGAAGGTGATGTTAATAAAAGCATTGAACTCTTTAATAAAAAATGCAAAGAGGCCGTCTTTAATTTTAAAGACCTATGGGAAAAAGCCACCGACCGCATGGGCTACTGGTTAGACACCGAAAATCCCTACATAACCTATGAACCGGAATATATCGAAAGCCTTTGGTGGATATTAGGCCAAATTCATAAAGATAAAAAACTATATAAAGGCTACAAAGTAATTCCTTGGTGTCCTCGTTGTGGTACCGCTCTTTCTAGTCACGAAATATCTCAAGGCTATAAAACTGTCTACGATAAATCCGTCTATATAAAATTTAAACTTCTCCCAAATCAAAAAATTAATAACTTAAAAACTGACAATAATTTTTATATATCTTCTTGGACAACTACCCCCTGGACTCTCCCGGGCAATGTCGCTTTAGCTATAAATAAAACCATAAAATATATAATAGTTAAAAATAAAAAAGAAAAAATAATTATAGCCAAAAAATTATTTAACCAAGAACTTTTAAAAGGCGAGATTATTCAAGAAATAGAAGGAAACGATTTAATAGATTTAAAATACGAACCGATCTTTAAAATTAAAGAACTGGAATCCGATCGATCATATAAAATATACAACGCTAATTTTGTAGAAACCGAAAGTGGTACCGGCATAGTCCACACCGCCGTCATGTATGGCGAGGATGATTATATTTTAGGACAAACTATAAACCTTCCAACCATACACACCGTTTCAGATGATGGTCGCTTTAAAGATATAGTTCCATTTTTAGAAGGTTTAAAAGTTTCAAGTCAGGAGGTCGAAAACAAAATAATAGCCATACTCGAAAAAAATAACAATTTAATAAAAACTGAAAATTATAAACACGAATATCCATTTTGTTGGCGTTGTGATAGCAGAATTCTCTACTACGCCCGCTCCTCCTGGTTTATCAAAATGAGCTCTCTAAAAAAAGAGCTTATAGCCAATAATAATAAAGTTAATTGGGTACCAAGCCATATAAAAAACGGCCGATTTGGGCAGTGGATAAAAGACGTTAAAGACTGGTCTCTTTCTCGCGAAAGATATTGGGCTACTCCCCTACCAATCTGGCAAACAGAGGATGGACTAGAAACAGAGGTTATAGAGTCTTTAAATGAACTTTCCAAAAAAGCTATCACCAATAATAATACTTTTTATATACTTCGCCACGGCGAATCTCAAAGTAATATAAAAAAGATATTTAGCTCCTATCCGGAAACCATAACCAATAATTTAACCGTTAAAGGCAAAAAACAAGTAGAAGATTTATCTAAAACTATAAAAGCCAATATAGATATTATTTTTTCTTCCGACCTAGACCGCACCAAACAAACAGCCGAAATATTAAAAAATAATTTAACTATTAAAGAAATTAAATTAGATAAAAGATTAAGAGAAATAGACTTCAAAGAAAACAACGGCCAAAAAGTAAAAAAGACTCTCTGGCCAAGCAACTCCGAAGATCTTAAATCAGTTAGACAAAGAATGGTTAACTTTTTCAAAGAAATAAACTCAAAATATAAAGATAAAAATATTCTTATAATAAGTCATCAATCACCTTTAGAAATTTTAGAAAATGCTCTAGAAAATAAACAAACAGCTAAACCTCTAAATAACGCTGAATCTAGAAAGCTCAACTACAAAACCCTTCCTTTAAACAACGAAGGTGAAATTGATATTCATAAGCCCTTCATAGACGAAATAAAAATAAAATCTGAAAAAGGAAAAGTTATGACTCGAATTAAAGAAGTAGCCGATGTCTGGTTTGACTCCGGCAGTATGCCATTTGCCCAAAACGGATATCCTTATAAATCAAATAATATAAATTTTCCCGCTGACTACATCTGTGAAGCCATAGATCAAACCAGAGGTTGGTTTTACACTCTTCTGGCTGTCGGAACTCTTCTTAAAAAAAGCCTGCCTGCCGATAGGCAGGGCCCCACCTATAAAAATGTTATTTCCCTAGGCCACATCAACGACGAGCATGGTAAAAAAATGAGTAAATCAAAAGGTAATGTTATAGATCCTTGGCTGATAATGGATAAATACGGAGCCGACGCTCTAAGAGTCTATCTTCTTACAGTTAACGACGCCGGAGAAACAAAAAACTTTAACGAAACAGATTTAAAAAAATTAAACAGTAATGTTTTTGGAACTCTAGAAAACTCGCTAACTTTCTTTGAAACCTACAAAGCCAAAACTATAACTAAAACAATATCTAAAAACCCTTTAGACAAATGGATTATAGAAAGACTAAACCAAACCACAGAAGAAACTACTAATGAACTAGAAAAATACGATTTAGTTAAGGCTACTAAAAAAACTATAAACCTCATAGACGATCTCTCTAATTGGTATATCCGAAGGTCTCGACAAAGATTTCAGCAACCTAAAAATAAAAATGAACTTAACGAGGCTTCCTATACCCTAGAATATATACTTCTAGAAATATCAAAACTTATAGCTCCATTTGCTCCATTTATATCCGAACACATATACCAAACTATAAAACCTAAAAACTCCAAAAAATCCGTTCATTTAGAATTATGGCCAAAAGCTAAAAAACTAAACAAAAAAATACTAAAAGAAATGGAAGTTGTAAGAGAGCTTTCCAGTTTGGCTCTAGCTCAAAGATCTGTCAATAAAATAAAAGTTAAGCAACCACTTCTCGAAATAACTACTAACATAAAAATAAATAAAGATTTAGAGAATATTTTAAAAGACGAAATAAACGTCAAAAAAATAACTTACAAAAAACAATCAGAAAAGATAATATTAAATAACAATATAACCAAAGAGCTCAAAGCCGAGGGCGATGTTAGAGAAATAATAAGAACTATTCAAGGCCTAAGAGCGCAGGCTAATTTAAAACCAGGGCAACTCATATCTCTATATATAACAACTAGTAAAGATTTAGAAAATCTTATAGCTAAAAATAAAACGGAGATAACTAAACCAACCTACACAAAAGATATTTATTTTAAAAAATTAGATAAGCCAAAATCATCTACTCAAATAAAAATAGATGACCAGGATATAAATTTATCTATAAAATAAAAAATACCTTACTAATGCAAGGCGTTTTTTATTTTTTTAAATCTCAATCACAACCGGTAAAATCATTGGACGTCTCTTAGTTTTTCTAAATATAAGTTGCCCAATTTGATCACGCATAACTCCTTTTAAATAATCTGCATCAATTTGTTGAGTCCCCGCCGAAGACCCCGACATTCTTGCAATCAATCCCTTTATTTTCTTACGCATTTCGTCCAGTATCTCACGATTATCTTTTAAATAAATAAATCCGCGCGAAATAATATCAGGATTTTTTAATACCTTACCCGAGTGTCTATCAAGCGTTACAATTACCACCACCATACCTTCCTGCGAAAGCATAATTCTATCTCTTAAAACTACCTCTCCTACATCGCCCACTCCCAAACCATCCACCATCACATAGTGAGCCGGCACGGTCTCTTTCGAAACCTCAACTTTATTTTTACCGATCTCAACCACCTGACCATTATCTACCACAAAACAATTAGCCTCCTTTACTCCCGCCTCAACTGCATTACTTACATTTGTATGACGCATAAAATAATAACCATGTATCGGAAAAAAGTATTTAGGATTTAATAATTTAATAGCCTGTTTAATATCCTCCTTCGGTCCATGACCGCTAGCGTGAATATCGTCCATACTAGAATCAAATACAATCGCCCCCTGTCTAGCTAAATTATCCTTAAGAGTTTGCACACTTCTCTCATTACCGGGCACAATAGATGAAGAAAAAAACACCGTATCCCCCGGTTTAATTTTTATATGTTTATGCTCACCATTAATCACTCGCATCAAACTAGCGTTAGCCTCACCCTGCATTCCGGTTGATAGAATTAAAATCTTATCATCTTTATATTTATGCAAATCCTCAAGCGGTATAATAATTTCTTTAGGAATATTCATATAACCGGCATTAGAGGCTAGCTGAATATTTGTTTTCATAGACCGGCCCGATACAGCCACCTTCCTACCTAGTTTGTTGGCTATCTGTAAAATTTGATCAAGTCTTCCAAGTAATGAAGCAAAAGTCCCAATAATAATTCTTCCTTTTGTTTCTTTAAATAACTTTTCCAAATTTTTTTCAACCAACTCCTCGCTCATAGACTCCCCCGGCTTCGAGGCTCCTGTACTATCCATAAATAAAGCATCCACTTGAAGTTTGCCTACTCTCTCTAATTCTATTAGTCCAATTGGACTTCCATCTATCTTGCGCTCAACTTTAAAATCACCTAGATTACACATATTTCCAACTGGAGTTTTAAGCAATACCGCTACCGCATCCGGAATAGTATGTGGCACATTAAAAAACTCGGCTGAAAAATTTTCTGAAATTCTACGCGTCTCTTTATCTTTTACTATCTCAAACTTTAGCTTTGGTACATTAGGAAATTCCTCGTGCCTTTTTTCTATAATAGCTCTTGATAAATTAGTTGTATAAATTGGCGGATTTCCAATTTTTTCCATTATATAAGGCAAAGCTCCAATATGGTCCAAGTGGGCATGCGTAATTATCATAGCTTTAATCTTATGTTTATTTTGCTCCAAATAAGCCGTGTTAGGAATAATAAAATCTATACCAGGTGTTTCATCCTCTGGAAACTGCAAACCGGCATCAATCGCCACAATCTCATCCTGATACTCAAAAAACATCATATTTCGCCCAATCTCCTCAAGACCTCCCAGTGGCACAAAACGTAAAACATCTTTTTTTATCTTTGGCTTGGCGACATGCGAAACAACCCGTGAACGTTCGGGTTTTGCAGAACTTAAAAAGTCTGCTTCATTAACAATTTTTTTATTCATATATTAAATTTTAATAATAATTAAATTTTTGTATTTAAAAATGTAAAAGGCGAAAAAATATATAAAATGTACAAGAGAAAATATATGCGTTTAAATTAGGATGCCTATTACGTTGTTATAAATATAGCACAATACTAAAAATTAGTCAAACCACTATTCTCCCATAAATACTTCTTTAATTGGTATTAAATTATCGTCAATCGGCAATGTAAAATAAAAAATACTTCCCCTATTAATAACAGACTCTGCCCAAACCTCACCCCCATGCTGACGTAATATATTTTTTACTATATAAAGCCCAAGTCCAGTACCTTCTGTTTGATATTTAATCACATTATCAGCTCTAAAAAATTTATCAAACAATTTATTAATCTGATTAGCCGGTATGCCCACCCCGGTATCTTTCACACTAACCTGCACAAAAGGTTTATCTTTAATTTTTTCAACCGCCACTATGATTTCTCCATTTTTAACATTGTATTTAATAGCATTTTCAAGTAAGTTATCCAAAACTAAAGTCATTTTTTTAATATCAATTTTCACCTCTATATCGTCTTTTGGCTTATCAAAATACATTTTAATTCCATATACTTGAGCTACTCCCATTTTAACCGATAATACATCCTCTATAAATTTAATTAAATTTGTCTTTATCATAGAATACCCAAACCTGCCATCCTCTATTTTAGAAACATCTAGTAAATCATTAACAGTTTTTAAAAGCTTATCCGTAGCTAATTTTCCATTATGAATAATTTGCTTTAAATTTTCTGGAATACCTTTATCTGTGTCTAAAGTCTGAAAAGTCCAAGACACCGCCGAAAGTGGGGTGCGTAGTTGATGAGCCGCCACCGTCACAAACTCACTCTTACTCTTAGCCACCGACACCTCCCTAGTTCTATCCTGAATTATTTTCATAAAACCTAAAAGCTTTCCTCGCGGATCTAGTATCTTGGCCGTCGTCACTCGTACCTCTAGTAGTGGGTCCGAAAAAGATATATCAACAATCTGTGGCCAATCAGAAGCCAAGGAGCGCGGAATAACAATCGGAGCCAGCGACGGAAATATAACCTGACTTAACAATTTAAAACGTGGGTCAGATGATTTATTAGGTGTAAAAACTGTATTTAAAATTTCATCCGATTTTATATTAAACATTTTTTCGGCTGCCACATTAAAAACCTCTATATTAAAATTAGGGTCATAGGCAATCACCCCATCCTGCAAACTTCTAAAAATACCGAGTAACTGTTCATGCTCAAGTTTAACCGCAAAATTACTCTTGGCTAAATTAAAGGTAGAGCTAAAAAATACCACCGCAATTAAAATTAAAACCCCTACCACGAGCCACGAAAGCACTCCCGGCAAATAAATTGATTGCACAATTACTACCGAGAGAGCCAACAAAATAAACAACCAAAAAATTCTCATTTCCGGCTTTTTAGCATAAAACATAAACTCCCTCCACTTTCTCTCCATATACTTTATTATACACGTAAATATTTAGTCTTTCTATAAAAAATTACCCGTCTATTTTTTTAAAAATATTTCACAAATCAACCATCAAGTCATACAATACAAAACCAACTAATTTCCTAAAAACAATTACAAAAAATATATAAAATTTTTAACACTCCGTAATTTATATAAATAATTAATTCGGTTTCTAATTTACATAACTCCTCCGATTTATCAGGGACACTTAAAGGCTTTGGCGGGCCTGGTTTAAGCTTTAGCTTAAGAGCCAAAGCCTTTACCGTGAGACGAGCGAAACGCTGGTTGAGCGAGTCGACCCTGATAAGCCGGAGGAGTTATTAATACTAAGGTCTTTGAGACTGTTTTTGTAAATATGGTTATGTTTGTTTTTTTAAGGTTTTCATATCTCCCCCCAATTTTTACCCTCCTTCACCTCAACCTTAAGCGGTACCTGCATAGTAAAAACTTTTTCCATGACATTTTTTATTAAATCTATAACCTTCTCCTTTTTTTCCTCTTTAACCTCAAATAATAATTCATCATGAATAGTTAACAACATAGACACCTCCTCTCTCCATAATTTTTTCTTCTTTAAAACATTAGCCGTCTCTATCATAGCCATCTTTAAAATATCGGCCGCGAGTCCCTGAATCGGCATATTAATCGCAATTCTCTCGG
>PCWO01000041.1 GCA_002796205.1 Candidatus Liptonbacteria bacterium CG11_big_fil_rev_8_21_14_0_20_35_14 | reverse complement strand
TATAAATACTGGGATTATTATAACTCGCCGGCGCGGTCAACTATAAATTTTGGGTTGTTGTCTTTATGAGACATTCGGCCTTCTAAAATAACGATATTATTATCTTTCCACATATCCGGTTTTTTGATTATTGGTTCGGAAAAAACTAGCATTTCAATAGAATTTTCTTCGTCTTCTAGGGTGACAAACATCATGGGTTGGCCTTTTTTGGTAATGTGTTTTTTAAGACTGGTTATAGTACCGGCAATTCTGAAAATTAGTTTTTCATTTTTATTGTTTAAGGCAAAACTAATTGGTTTGACGTCGTATTTTTTAAGTTTGTCTTCTAGATGAATTAAAGGATGGTCTGATACATAAAAACCAATAAGTTCTTTTTCCCAAGTAAGAGTATCTTTTTTAGAGGCTTCGCTAGACGGTTCTAGTTTTAGGGTGTTTAAGGTGTCGGTTTGTTTAAAAAGTGATTGATGACCGTCAACGCCGTTTTTTCTTAGGTTACTTACATAGCCAATAATATTATCTATATTATGAAGAGCCTGACCTCTTTCTATATTGAGTGAGTCTAGGGCGCCGGCTTTGATGAGGCTTTCTAGGGATTTTTTGTTTAGGTCTTTGTGTTTAACGCGAGTTAATAAGTCGGTGAAATTTTTAAAAGAACCAGATTTAGCTCTTTCTGCAACAATGGATTCGGTGATGGCTTGGCCAACGTTTTTTATAGCAACCAAACCAAATCTTATACCATTTTCTTCCGGAGTAAATAATGATTCGCTTTTATTTATATCTGGGCCATAGACTTTTAAACCAGTCTTTTTAGCCTCGGTTATTAAAAAAGAGAGTCTTTCTATGTCGTGAAGATCGGCATTTAAAAGAGAGGTTCCAAATTCTGTTTTGTAGTGAGCTCTTAAATAGGCGGTTTGATAGCCGATAAGGGCGTAACAGGCGGCGTGGGAACGATTAAATCCATACCTCGCAAATGGGGGAAAAAGTTCCCAAATTTGTTTGGCAGTTTTTTCATCAATACCATTTTCTTGCATACCTTTAATAAGTTTTACTTTTTGTTCGGCTAAAAGATGTTCAATTTTTTTACCAATAGCTTTTCTTAAAATATCGGCTTCGCCTAAAGAAAAACCACCTAAATCTCGGGCGATGCGCATCATTTGTTCTTGATAAACACCGACCCCGTAGGTATTTTTTAATATCGGTTCAAGTTTTTCATGAAGATAAACAACTTTTTCTTGGCCGTGTTTTCTATTTATATAAGTTGGGATAAGTTCTATTGGGCCCGGGCGATAGAGTGAGACCATGGCGATAAGGTCCTCAAATTCGGTTGGTTTTAATTCTTTCATGTATCTTCTCATACCAGTTGATTCAAATTGAAAAACTCCAGTAGTATCACCGTCTTGAAGAAGTTTATAGGTTTGGTGGTCGTTTAGTTCAAGTTTTGAAATATCTAAATCTATATTTTTATATTCTTTAATTAAATTAACGGTGTTTTCTATAATGGAAAGGTTTTTGAGTCCTAAAAAATCCATTTTTAATAATCCTAAATCCTCAATAGCATGCATTTCAAATTGAGTAATAATAGTATTTTCGTCTTGGGGGGCTCTTTGGATGGGGACATATTCGGTTAAAGCGTTTGGAGCAATCACAGTGCCACAGGCGTGAATAGAGGCATGGCGGGCCACACCTTCTAAATGGAGGGCGGCGTCTAAAACTTTTTTAGCGTCTTGATCTGTTTGGTAGAGCTGTTTAAGATCGGAGACGTTTTTAAGGGCATCTTTTAATTTAGTATTAAAAGGAATTAGTTTGGCAATTTTATCGCATAAGCTATAAGGTAATCCTAGAGCGCGACCGGCGTCACGAATGGCGGCGCGGGCGGCCATGGTTCCGAAGGTTATAATTTGGGCAACATGACCTGCGCCATATTTTTCTCTAACATAACTTAAAACTTCATCACGTCTGGTATCGGCAAAATCAATATCAATATCGGGCATTTGAATACGTTCCGGATTTAAAAATCTTTCAAATAAAAGATCATATTTTAAGGGGTCAATATCGGTTATTTTTAAGGAGTAGGCAACCAGGGAGCCGGCGGCACTGCCACGGCCTGGCCCGACAGCTATGCCTCTGTTTTTGGCCCAGTTGATAAAATCTTGAACGATAAGAAAATAGCCGGCGTAGCCAGTTTGTTTAATAACATCAAGTTCATAATCTAATCTTTTTTGAATATCGGTAGTTATTTCTTTATATCTATCGTGAACCATTTTTCTAGCCAGATGATTTAGATAAGAAAAATCGTCATTGAAATTTTCAGGCAGAGGAAATTTAGGTAATTTTATTTCACCTAACTCTATTTTCACATTACATCTGTCGGCGATTTTGTGCGTATTTATAAATACTTCAGGAGTGTCTTTAAAGTGTTCTTCAAGTTCAGCTTCACTAGTCATAGAGAAATCATCCATCTTAAGAGTCATTCTGTCTTCGTCGGCGACTTTATTGCCGGTTTGAACAGCCAGAAGAATATCGTGATACTCGGCGTCGGCTTTTTTGACATAGTGAATGTCTTGCGTAACTATAAGGGGAGTGTTTGATTTTTGGCTGAAGTTTTTAAGTAGACTATTAACTTTTATTTGTTCGGGTATATTAGGATGATGTTGAAGTTCAAGAAAAAAATTTTCTTCTTTAAATATATTTTTAAATTTTTTTAAAGTATCAAAAGCCTCTTCGGTTTTATTTTGAATAATTAATTGAGGAATGATGCCGGCTAGACAAGAGGAGGTGCCGATTAGACCTTCGTGGTATTTTTTGAGAATTTCTATATCTATTCTTGGTTTGTAGTAGAAGCCTTCAAGATTGGCGATAGAGACCAGTTTAATAAGATTTTTCCAGCCAGTTTCATTTTCGGCTAATAAGAGCTGATGAAAATATTTAGGGCCGTTGGGATTTTTATCGCCTCTTGCGCCTGGAGCGAGGTAGGCCTCAACTCCGAGAATTGGTTTAATATTTCTTTTTTTAGCTTTTTTATAAAATTCAATGGCACCATGAAGATTGCCGTGGTCGGTTAGGGCAAGAGATTTCATACCAAGTTCCTCGGCTCTGTCTAAAAGGTCGTCTATTTTGGCTAGTCCGTCCAGAAGAGAATAATGGGAATGAGTGTGGAGATGTATAAGATTATTTTCGGGCATATAGTTCTTATATTATAGTTGGGTTTTTAGTAAGAACAAATTTTTGACTTGTTTTTTGGTTTTCCACAGCCTGATTGACGAGTTTTGGGCTTGTGTTATACTTGTTTACATGAGTTTAGAACTCAAAACATTTGTGTTACAACTGTTAGTGCTTTGCACTTAGTTTGTAGCGGAATGTAAAAGGTATTAAAAACTCATATTAACCCAAACAAAGACTTTCGCTATTAATCGCGGGAGTTTTTGTTTAGACTATTTATATGAAGTATATGGTGGGTGTTGATGAGGTGGGGAGAGGGGCTTTGGCCGGGCCGGTCGTGGTGGGGGCTGTTTTTGTGCCGTTAAATTTTAAATATAAATTTAAGGGGCTGTTAAGAGATTCAAAGAAGTTATCTTTAAAGCAAAGAGAGGAATGGTTTTCTTTTATAAAAGAAAAAAAGATTAGATATGCGATTTCTTTTGTTTCGCCAAAAATAGTTGATAGATTAAATGTAACGGGAGCTGTTAATTTAGGGGCGTTAAGAGTGGTTAAAAAAATTAATAGTAAAGTTTTTGATAAATATAGGCTGGTGGTGGATAAAGGGATAAAAATTAAAGGTTTTGAGTTTGAGTCGTATATAAAGGCGGATGAGAATTTTCCAGCCGTGTCATTAGCATCAATTGTGGCCAAAGTTTATAGAGATAGATATATGAGGAGAGTTAGTAGGGTTTTTAGAAAATACGGTTTTGAGAGTCATGTAGGTTATGGAACAAAAAAACATATAGAGGTTATAGTAAAATATGGGGCTTTAGATATACACAGGAAGAGTTTTATTGAAAAATTTCTTTTTTGAGTTATAATTGACGTATTAGTATTTTGTTGTTAGGATTATTTGTATTATGCCTAATCCAAAGAAACGACATTCAAAAAGTAAGGTGGGAAGACGAAGAGCTAATCAAGGCATCTCGGATTTCCGAATGGATGTTTGCAAAAAATGTAGCGGACCGAAGAGCCCGCATGTGGTTTGCAAGCAATGTGGAGTAAAATAAAATTTTCGTACTTTAACCCAATAAAATGGCAACTAGACACCTTTTACGATCAGTAGTGCTTCAGACTCTGTATGAGTGGGATTTTTATGAGAAGAAGCGTGACTTTATTAAAGTACTAGAACGTAATATAGAGGATTATGCGCCGGGCGTTGATGAGCCTGAATTTGCGTGGAATTTAGCTAAAGGTGTAGTTGAAAATCTAGATAAAATTGACCCGATTATTGAAAAAGCGGCACCGGAATGGCCAATTAATCGTATTCCAATTATTGATAGAAATGTTTTAAGACTTGGTTTATATGAGCTTATTTTTGCCGATAAAGATGAGGTGCCAAGTAAGGTAGCAATAAATGAAGCGGTGGAGATTGCCAAAAATTATGGAGGGCCTAATTCGGGCAAGTTTATAAACGGAGTCTTAGGAACTGTATTTAGAGAGTTGAATTCCGAGGAACAAAAAAATGATGATAGACAGTGATCTTAGTTTAAAACAATTAGAAAAGAGAATTAGTTATATTTTTTTAAATAATAGCTTATTAAAAGAGGCCTTAACGCATAGGTCTTATTTAAATGAAAATCCGGATTGGGCTTTTAATCATAATGAACGTTTAGAGTTTTTAGGAGATGCGGTTTTAGAGCTTGGGGTAACACGAAACTTGTTTCGTGATTATCCTAACGACGATGAGGGAAAACTCACGAGTATTAGGGCGGCTTTGGTAAATTCTTTAATGCTGGCGACCATAGCCGATGAATTAGATTTGGAAAGATATTTATTTTTATCAAAGGGAGAGTCTAAAGATAGAGGAAGAGCGCGTTCTTTTATTATGACTAATGCGGTTGAGGCCTTAATCGGAGCTATTTATTTAGATAGAGGAGTAGAGTCAGCTTTTGATTTTATTGATGCTTTTGTAATGCCTCATTTACCAAGAGTACTAGAAAAAAGATTATATAAAGATGCTAAAAGTTTACTGCAGGAAATAATTCAAAATAAAAATAAACAGACGCCACAGTATGAGGTAACGCGGGAGATAGGACCTGACCACGATAAAGTTTTTGTGGTGGCTGTGTTTGCGGGTGATAATAAATTAGGAGAGGGTTCGGGGCCTTCAAAACAGGAGGCGGAGACAGAGGCAGCGCAAAAGGCACTTGAAAAACTTCAAGTAGAGTGAAAATTTTATTATAATGAATAAATGCTATTAAAGCGTTTGGAATTAAATGGATTTAAGTCTTTTGCAAAAAGAGTCGTTTTGGAATTTCCTAAGGGAGTAACGGCGATAGTTGGGCCAAATGGTTCTGGAAAAAGTAATATTATTGACGCCATACGATGGCTACTCGGAGAGAGAGATGCAAAACAATTGCGAGGTGGAACAACAACTGATTTAATATTTGGAGGAAGTAGTGGAAAAAGTAAGTCGGGTATGGCGAGTGCGGCTTTATTTTTTGATAATACAAAAAAAATATTTCCACTCCATTTTGATGAGGTTGAGATAAAAAGAGAGGTATATAGAGATGGGACTTCTTTTTATTATATAAATAAAAGCGAGGTACGACTTAAAGATTTAATTGAATTACTAAGTCAATCTAGGCTAGGAACCAAAGGTTTAATAGTAGTTTCACAGGGTAATAGTGATTTATTTATAAAGGCGACACCGCTTGATAGACGAGAGATGATAGAGGAAATTTTAGGTTTAAGAGAATTTCGTATAAAAAAACATGAGGCTGAGAGAAAGCTTAAAAATACAACAATAAATTTAGAAAAGACTAGTTCTTTGATAGCCGAGATAGAGCCTCATTTAAAATTACTGAGGAGACAAACATCTAAATGGGAAAAAAGAGAGGAGTTAGAAAGGGAATTGATTGGTTTAGAAAATGATTATTTTGGTTCAAAAGCTTCTTTTTTAACGGAGGCATATTTAGCGGTGGATCCTTTGATAAGTGAGTTAGATAATAATATTTCTAAGGCAAAAAGAGAATTAAAAGATTTAGAAGAGAGTCTTTTAAAAATAGAAAAATCTGAACCGGAAAATAGAAGTAATTTAAATAAAGTGCGTAGTAAAAAAACGATTACAGAGTCTGCTATTAGGGAAATAGAGGGCTTTTTGTCTGACTTAAAAATTAAAATCGCTCTTAAAGAAAGGGATTCACCAGAAAATACCGAAACTGATTTTAAAGAAGCAACAACTTATTTTAAGGATATTTATACTGAGGCTAAGAGACTGATGGGATTAAAAGATTTAGAGGCTTTAAATTTATTTTTAAAGAGAATTATTTCTTTAGGGGATTCTGTTTTTAAGGAATCTAATAAGGATAATAATGTAAATGAATTAAGAGAACAGGAGGAAAAAATTTTAAATAATTTAAGAAAAGAGAAAAAGGAATTTGATTTTATTTTAAAAGAGGAGAAAGAACTGGAAAAAAAATTAGAGAGTTTTACCACTATTTTTAGGAAGGCTTTTTCTTTGGTTGAGTCAAAAAAAAGCGAGATAGGTTCTTTTGTAGAAAAGCAGGACAGATTAAAGCTTGAAAAAGAAAGGTGGTCTTTTAAGATAAATGATTTAAAGGATCAGGTGCGTCAGGCTGGTAGAAAGTGGGATGATTTTTTAAATATAAAAAAAGATAAGTTATCGGAATCGGAATTAAATGAAATTGAGTCAAAAATATTTAGACTGCGAGGGCAGTTATCGGCTATGGGTGAGGTGGATGAGGCGTTGGTCAAAGAGGCAAAGGAGACCGAAGAAAGGTTTAATTTTTTAAAGGATCAATTAGCTGATTTAGAAAAAGCGGTAGCCGATTTAGAGTCGGTAATTTTAGAGTTGTCAGAAAAAATTCATGAGGAATTTAACGAGGCTTTATCTAAAATAAGTTTAGAATTTGATAAGTTTTTTTCTTTAATGTTTAAGGGAGGAAAAGCCAAACTTATAAAGCAAAAAGTTGAAATTAAAAAAATAGAGGAGGAGGGAGGGGAAAATATAGAGGTGATAGTGCCAAAAAAATTAAACGATATAGAGGCTGGGGTAGAGATTGAGTTAACGTTACCCAAGAAAAAAGTATCAGGACTTGATGTTTTGTCGGGTGGTGAGAGAAGTCTGGTTTCAATAGCGGCTTTATTTGCCTTAATATCGGTTTCGCCACCTCCATTTTTGGTATTAGACGAAATAGATGCGCCACTTGATGAGAGAAATGCGGGTAGGTTTTCGGATATGGTGCAGGAGTTTTCAAAGGAGGTGCAGTTTATAATTGTGACGCATAATAGAGCCACTATGGAGTCGGCGGATGTGCTTTATGGGGTGACACTAGGCGAGGATGGAGCTTCAAAGGTTGTGTCTATGAAAATGACTGGCTAGAAACTTGCGTTTTTTATTAATTCTTGTATACTGTTTAAACTTATATGTTAGCTATAAAATTAAAAAGAATTGGAAAAAAGAAACAGCCGTCTTATAGAATTGTGGTGGCGGAAAAAAAATCAAAGGCCAATGGAGGTTTTGTTGAGGATTTAGGTTTTTTTAACCCACATTCTAAAGAGAAAAAAATTGAGGGAGAAAGGGTGAATTATTGGATAAAAAATGGGGCCAAACCAACTGAGACTGTGCATAATTTATTGGTATCTGAATCTGTAATTCTAAACGCAAAGGTAAAGAGCCACTCAACTCGTAGAAGAAAGAAGCATATTGAAAAAGAAGAAAAAGCTAAAGCAGAAGCGGTTTTGCAGGCTCAAAAGGAGGTAGAGGTTGAGGTAAAAGTAGAGGAGGAGGAAAAAAAAGAGGAGTAAATTGACCCTGTTAAATAATTTTGAAAAATCAAAATTAAAATCTAAGATTTTATTTAACTGGGTTGACTTTTAAATTTTTTTTTGCTGTAATTTATAAAAAGGTCGGCTGAATTTTTTAAGTAAAACTGTATTGATATAAATGGAAAAGGACAAAGACTTTTTAGAGTTTCTTGTTAAATCTATTGTGGATAATCCTGACGATGTTAAGATTGAGCGCAAAGTTGACGAGATGGGAGTTCTACTTGAGCTTCACGTTAATCAAAAAGACATGGGACAGGTGGTGGGCCGTCAAGGGGCAACCGCTAAGGCTATTCGTTCACTACTTCGTATAGTTGGGGTGAAAAATAACTCTCGTGTTAATTTAAAAATTGTTGAGCCAGAAGGTTCAACTAGAGTAAGGCGTGAGGATTCAATGGGATCTGATGTTGATAAAGCTGTAGCTGATCTCAACTTATAAAAATAAAAAAGTTTCGGGTTTGCCCCGAGACTTTTTTATTTGACTTGCTACAGACATTCTTATTAGAATGAGTTTTATGAGTACTATTTCATTGAATGATATTAAAAAGGGGGCTTATGTTGTGTTAGAGGGCGAGCCATATAGAGTGGTTGATAGAGAGCATTCGGCCATGCAACAAAGAAAAGCGGTAATTAGGCTTAGACTGAAAAACCTTAAGACTAGAAAGGTTAAGGATGAAACTATGGTTTCTAGTAGCGGTATAGAGGAGGCAGATATTGAAAAATCTAGCGCTATATTTATATATGAAAGAGGAGGTGAGTATTTTTTTCATGAAACAGGAAATCCGGCTGATAGATTTTCTTTGTCTTCGGAGGTGTTGTCTGATTATGCTTTGTATTTAAAAAATAAAATGGAGGTTGAGACTTTGGTTTATGAAGGGGATATTATTGGTATTACATTGCCGATAAAAGTAGAGTACGAGGTGGTTGAGGCACCACCAGTAATAAAAAGTGCAACAGCGGCCGGGGGCACAAAACAGGTAAAAATAGAAACAGGGGCCGTTATATCGGTACCGATGTTTATTGAGACGGGAGATAAAATAATTGTGAATACCGAAAGAGGAGAGTACGTTTCTAAGGCTTGAAAGATGGCCTTATTATAGATAAGATTTTTTATTTATATATTTTATTTTCTGTAATTATTTTAGTGCGTTTAAGATTGATAAGATAGGCACCGGTTTGAAGTTTTTCTCCTAAATCTCTAGCTAAAGACCTAACATAGAAACCGGATGAGGTGGTTATTTTAATTTTAAGAATTGGGTAATTATAGTCTTGTATTTCTATACTGTGTAAGGTAACGAGTGATTTTTTGGGCTCAAATATTTTACTGACTCTCATTAAATCGCTTTGTCTAACGCCTTTTATTTTTTTAGCGGAGTAGAGGGGAGAGGTTTGAGTGAATGATTTGTTGAGAGGAAATTTTTTTATAACTTCTTTTATTTCTTTGAGGGTTGGTTTTTTGTCGGATATATTTTCCATTTCTCCTTCGGAGTCGCAGGTGGTGCTATTTACTCCCAGTTTTATTTCAGCCTCGTATTCTTTGGTTGAATTTTTGAGAATAGGGGTTAGTTGTTTGGTGTATTCTTGGCCAATAGCGACTACTAAAACACCTTCGGCAAATTTATCTAGAGTGCCTCCGTGCCCTATTTTTTCTTTAGTATTTAAGTCTTTTTTTATTTTATTTAAAAATTGAGCGGAGGTTATACCTTTTGGTTTGTGGTATGAGAATATGCCGATCATTAATTTGATATTAGCAGAATGGATGTAAAAATAAAAAAGCTTTACAGGGTTATTTTTTTAATATATTATTTTATAAATATGTCAAATGAGAGAAAAACTGTATATGTAGGTTTAAGTGGGGGAGTGGATTCGGCTGTATCGGCGGCTTTACTTTTGGATCAAGGATATAAGGTGGTCGGGGTGCATTTGGTTTGTTTTGATGAAAATAGAGAATTTTGTACTGCTTCAGTTGATAAATTGGAGGCGGAGCGGGTGGCTTCTTGTTTAGGTATACCTTTTGATATTTGGGATTTAAAAGATGATTATAAGCGTTTAGTTTTTGATTATATGATTGAGGGATATAAAAAAGGGATTACCCCTAATCCCGATGTAATGTGTAATAAAGAAATAAAGTTTGGGGTTTTTTATAATAAGGCTATAGAAAGAGGGGCTGATTTTGTAGCCACAGGACACTACGCGCGAAAAATTAAAAATTCTAATGGAAGTTTTAGTTTAAGGTCGGCGGTAGATGAAAGTAAAGATCAGAGTTATTTTCTATGGACTTTGGGGAGTGATATTTTAGAAAAAAGTTTATGGCCGGTTGGAGAGTATAAAAAAAGTGAGGTGAGAAAATTAGCTAAAAAATATAATTTGCCGAATGCAGAAAAACCGGATAGTCAGGGTTTATGCTTTGTGGGCAAGGTGGATTTTCAAAAATTTTTGGAGGAGTATATTAAGCCTTGCGAGGGAGATGTAGTTGATATTTATAATAATATAGTGGGCAGACATAGAGGAGCTTTGTATTATACAAATGGACAGAGAAAAGGGATTGGGGTGTTTGGAGGCGGAGAGCCATATTATTTGGTAGACCGTAATTTAGAAAAAAATTTAGTGATAGTAGCCAAAAATCAAGATAATTTTAAAATTAAAGAGGTTTATTTAAGCGAGGTTATAATATCGAAGGATTTACCAGCTAATGTTTTGGTCAGGATTAGGTATAGACAAAAATTAGTAAAAGCTTTTATAGATAAAGAAAATGGAAGGTATAAATTGTATTTTAATAAACCTATAGCAGGCGTTTCTTTGGGTCAGTCGGCGGTGTTTTATAATGAGTCGGGTAAGGTGTTGGGAGGAGGTGTTATGAGTCAATTTTAATATATTGACAACCATAGATGATTTATGGTACTCTTTATTACAACTTATAATTTAAGTTATATAAAAACTTAACTATGGAAAAAATTAATGTGGTTATAGCCAATATCTTAAATGGTCTTGAAAGCCGTAAAAAAGACGTTTTAATAAATCGTTTTGGTTTAGCTTCGGCTAGTAAGCCCATGACGCTTCAGGCAATTGGAGATAAGTATGGCGTAACTCGTGAACGTATTCGTCAGATTGAGTCTTTAGCTTTGGCTGATGCGCGTATGGCGGTAGCGGCTAGTTCGGAGGTGAATGAAATATTAAATGAGGTTAATTTATATTTAACTAGTAAGGGTGGAGTATCGCTTGAAAATGATTTATATGATGATATGAAAAATAAATTATCGGGTGAGGTATGGCTTTCTCATTTGTCTTTTTTAAGAGAGGCATCTAAAAGATTTGGATATCAGCCGGATAATAATCATTTCTATGCTTTTTGGTATAACAATGATAATGCGTTAAAAAAAGCTAAAGATTTTGTCATTAAATTTGCCTCGGTTTTAAAAAATAAAAAGGAGGAGGTGGTAACAGGCGGAAAATTTGATTCTATATTTAATGATTTGACAAAAGTTCATACAATTGATTCAAATGTAGGTTTAAACTATTTAGCAGTTTCAAAAAAATTTACTGTTAGCCCCTATGGCGATCGGGGGTTGTCGGTTTGGCCCGAGGTTAACCCAAGTACTATTCGCGATTGGTCTTATTTAGTTTTAAAAAAAGCTAGTAAGCCATTACATTTTGAGGAGATTGCTTCTCATATTTCCAGTGTGCATGCCAAAAAGAAAAAAGTATTTACGCCAACGGTGCACAATGAACTTATAAAAGATAAGAGGTTTGTTTTAGTGGGTCGGGGAATGTATGGTTTAACTGAATTTGGATATGAGATAGGTAATATAAAATCTTTGATAAAAAATACTTTATCAAAGCATGGAAAATTGCCGGCTAATAAAATTATTGATTTAGTAAGTCAGCAAAGAATGTTTAAGAAAAATACTATTCTTTTACATTTACAGGACAAAGAAATGTTTAAGAAAGACGGTAAGGGAGATTATTTATTAGCTTAAGATAAATAATATTTAAAAAGTATACCCTGTTAGAAAATTTTCTAACAGGGTATACTTTTATAGAGATATATGGAAATTATTTTATATATTATAGACATTGTTTTAAATAATATTTATATGGCTTGGTCTTATACTTGGTGGTTTTTATTGCCAATTATTTTGTTTTTAATATTACGTGATCAATGGCTGATATTTATTAGAATTAATAAAATAAAAAAGATGGAGTGGATAACTCTAGAGTTATTTGTGCCGGACGAGGTTTTAAAAACTCCTAAAGCAATGGAACAGGTATTTGCTAGTTTATATTCTATATATTCATTTGGGAGATTTAAAAAATTTTTGGCCAAATGGTTTGATGGAGATATAGATGAGTGGGTGTCTTTTGAGATTGTTGGGTTTGATCGGGGTATGCACTTTTATGTTAGAACTTCTAAGAAATATCAAAATTTAATTGAGTCATCTATTTATTCACAATTTCCAAATGCAGAAATAACACAGGTGGAGGATTATATGGAAAGATTGCCTGAAACTATGCCAAATTCTACTTATGATATGTGGGGAGCGGAATTTGGGTTTGTTAAAGATAATGTTTATCCAATAAAAACCTATCCGGATTTTGAGGAAACGATTGATGAAAGAAGAATTGATCCGGTGGCCTCACTAGCCGAGGTTATGTCTAGGCTTAATCCCGATGAATATGTTTTAATGCAGTTTGTTTTTAGTCCGGCTGGAAAGGTGACTGGGCAGGATTTAGAAAAACAAGGTAAGGAAGTAATAGATGAACTCATAGGAGCAAAAAAGAAAGTGAAAGATAAACAAAATATATTCCTTAGTTTTTTTGCAGGCTTGTTTGAGTTTTTGGTTAATTTATCTTTAGCCTTATTTAAAAATCCAGAGTGGAAAAATGAATTAGGAGAAAAAGATGAAAAAAAAGATAAAGATTTTGCTAAAACATCTAAAGGGCAGAGCCGTATTATTGAGTCTATTGAAAATAAATTTGGAAAACTATTTTTTGAGACAAGTGTGCGGGTAATTTATATAGATAGGCGAGATAGTTTTACACGTTTAAATGTGTCGGCTATTATGGGATACTTTAATCAGTTTAATACGCCGGCTTTAAATAGTTTTAAGCCGACGTTGGCATCGTATACAAAGCCTCTGGGAAGATTTGTACCTTTTATAAAAGAAATGTTTACGAATGCTAGTAAACGTAATATGTATTTTAGATATAAATATAGATATTTGGGAATTAGTAATCATGTATCGGATAAAGAAAAATTACCAATTTTATCAACCGAGGAATTAGCCACCATGTTTCATTTTCCAATTACTGGCGTTGAGGCGCCGTCACTGCGTCGACTAGCGTCTAAGAAAGGGGAGCCACCTTCAACACTTCCAATAAAATAAATATGAATAACGATATAACAACCATTGGAGAGACTAATTTTCGCAATCGGAAAGTGCAGTTTGGTATAAAAATTGATGATAGAAGAAGGCATGTATATTTGATTGGTAAAACCGGTTCTGGAAAAACTAATTTACTTGAAACTATGGTGATAGAAGATATTAGGTCTGGGCGGGGGGTGGGATTAATTGACCCTCACGGGGAGTTTGCCGAGAAAATTTTAGATTTTATCCCAGAAAATAGGATTGATGATGTGATCTATTTTAATCCGGCCGATGTTGATAGGCCAATTGCCTTTAATCCGTTAGAGAGAGTTGGGGGGGAGCATAGACATTTGGTGGCTTCGGGCATAATGAGTGTTTTTAAGCGTATATGGGTTGACGCCTGGTCGGCTCGAATGGAGTATATTTTAAATAATGCACTGCTGGCACTACTGGAATATCCGGATTCAACTTTGCTTGAAATTTTAAGACTGTTTTCTGATAAGGAATATAGAAAAAAGATAGTGGATAATTTACAGGATCCGGTTATTAAGGGGTTTTGGATAAATGAATTTGGTAAATATACACAAAGACTAGAAACGGAGTCGTTGGCTTCTATTCAAAACAAGGTGGGGCAGTTTGTATCAAATCCTTTAATTCGTAATATTATTGGTCAACCTCGTTCCTCAATTAATATGAGGGATATTATGGATAATAAAAAAATATTTATTGCTAATTTATCTAAAGGGAGAATTGGAGAGGATAATTCGGCGTTACTTGGGGCTATGCTTATTACACGGGTACAACTAGCGGCTATGAGTCGAGTAAATGTGCTTGAAAAGGAAAGGGAGGATTTCTTTTTATCGGTAGATGAGTTTCAGAATTTTGCCACCGATTCTTTTGCCTCTATATTATCGGAGGCGCGTAAATATCGTTTAAGTTTAACGTTGGCTCACCAGTACATAGATCAACTTGAGGATGAGGTGCGTTCGGCTGTGTTTGGTAATGTAGGCACTTTAATTTCTTTTAGAGTGGGGGCGACCGACGCCGAGTTTTTAGAAAAAGAATTTAGTCCCGAGTTTACAATGGCTGATTTAGTTAACTTACCTAAATATCATGTTTATATACGTTTGATGGTTGATGGGGTGGCTTCAAATCCATTTTCAGCTCATACTATGCCTCCAATAGAAATTGAGACGAGTTATAAAGATGTGATTATTGAGAATTCACGTCAGAAAATTGCATCTGATAGAGTGTCGGTTGAGGAGTTTATCTCCCGAGGATGGCTGGGAGAGTCTAAAAAAGATGAGTCTGGTAGAGACGGAGATTATAATGATTATAAAAAACACAATAATGATATTGTGGAGAGAAGGAGTGAGATGAGACTTAAAGATGTGTTGTTGCCGGTTAAGGACATAGTAAAAGAAAAGCTTAGTAAACCAAAAATTTTTGAGAAAAAGAATATAGATATAAGTGATTTAAGGAAGGCTTTGCAAAATGCTTTAATTGACTCGCCTATGCCTAATAAGAAAAATGAAAAAGAAAAATAATATTTTATTTGATGTGATAACGGTTTTTCCAAAGTCTATAGAGACTTATTTGAATGAGTCTTTGCTTCTAAGGGCACAAAATAATAAATTAATTAATATTAAAATTCATAATTTGAGAGATTTTTTAAAATCTCCTAAGGAAAGAATTGATGATAAACCTTTTGGCGGGGGCCCGGGTATGGTTTTAGCTTTTGAACCTATTTATAAAGCAGTTAAAAAAATAAAAAATAAGAATAAAAAAAACAGAGTTATTTTATTTTCTACCAGGGGGAAGGTTTATAATAAAAAAGAGGCCTTAAGACTTACAAAGTATGAACAGGTCATTTTAATTTGTGGAAAATATGAGGGAGTGGATGAGCGGGTGGCTCAATATATAGCGGATGAGGAAATTTCTATTGGAGATTTTGTGTTAATGGGAGGAGAAATTCCGGCCATGCTTTTAATTGATACAATGGCTAGATTTGTGCCGGGAGTTTTGGGGGACTATAAATCGCTGGAGGAAAATAAAGGGAGTTATCCGGTTTATACTAGGCCGGAGGTAATTGAGATAAAGGAGGGGAATAAAAAAAAGAAATTAATTGTGCCTAAAGTGTTGTTGTCGGGTAATCATAAGGAGATAGAGGAGTCTAGAGAAGAAAGATAATCTATAGGGTTGACCTAATTTGATTTTCTCTTTATAATAGGGAGCGTATGTTAGAAAAACAAGAAGATACAACTTTAATTGAGCTTGAGGAGAAAGATGTTCTTATTTCATCTGAAATAGAGGCTATGGTTCAGGCTGGTCTTTTTTATGGGCGAATAAAAGGAAAAACTCATCCTAAAATGAAGCCTTTTATTGCGTTAAATAGAAATGGGGTTGAAATTATTAATCTTTCTAAAACCACCTCTTTATTAAAGGAGGCGGGCGAGTTTATAGCCAAGTTAATGAAAGATGGAAAGAAAATTTTGTTTGTGGCGACCCAGCCTTCGGCGGCTGATGATATAAAGGAGTTAGCTTTGGAGCTTAATTGTCCGTATGTAACTCAAAAATGGGTGGGAGGAGCTTTAACAAACTTTATGGTTATTAGAAAAAGGATAGCTTATTACTCAAAATTAAAAAAAGATTTTGAGGAGGGAAAGTTGACTCAATATACTAAAAAAGAACAATCTCAAATGAAAAAAGAGCTGCAAAAGATGGACTTTATTTTTGGAGGAATTGAGGATATGAATGTTTTGCCAGATGCTTTGTTTGTGGTTAATGCAAACTTACATAGTACGGCTGTCAATGAGGCAAAAATAACGAATATTCCGGTTTTGGCTGTAATATCAACTGACTCTGACCCTAGAAATGTAAAGTATCCAATTATAGCTAATGATAATTCTAAAACTTCAATTCAATTTATTATTAAAACAATTCGTGATACAATTTCTGTATCTTTGAAATAGGCTAAAATTGTTATTTTAAATTATGATAAATTCAGCTGATATTACTAAATTACGTAATGAAACAGGGGCGGGAGTTATGGATTGTAAAAAAGCTTTAGAGGAGGCTCAAGGTGATTTTAATAGGGCTCAAAAGATTATTAAAGAAAAGGGTTTAATTAAGGCACAAAAAAGAGAGGGTCGTGAAACAAAGGCCGGAAGAATTGAGGCTTATGTGCATAATAATAGAGTAGGTGTTTTAGTGGAACTAAGAAGTGAAACGGATTTTGTAGCTAACTCTGAACCTTTTAAAGAATTGGTGCGTGATATGGCTTTACAGTTAGTAGCTATGCCAGCAGAAAATAGTGAAGAATTTTTGGATCAGCCTTATATAAAGGATGACTCAAAAAATATAAAAGATTTAATTAATGAACTTATCTCTAAAGTTGGTGAAAATGTGGTGCTGGGGACTTTTTACCGTATAGAGCTTTAATAAAAAAATGTTAGAGTTTATACTACAAATTATTTTAATGATTTCCTTGTCTGGAATGGTTTTAATAGTCTCTAGAGCCGTGCCTCGGGTGGCGGATAATGATAAAAATGAAGTAAGATTTGAGGATTGGCTTAAATCTTTACCAATTGAAAGAGTTGATAATGCAATCCGAAGTTTACTTTATAAAGGGCTTAGAAGATTAAGACTGGTGTTGCTTAAAATGGATAATAAGATAGGAACATATCTTGAAAAGACAAAAGATTCTCCCGACATTTCTGATAGAAGTGTAGATAAGCTTTTGTCAAAGAAAAATTAGAGGATAAGTTTGGGCAGGTGGCAGAGTGGTCAATTGCATGAGACTGTAAATCTCACGACTTAAAGTCTACGGGGGTTCAAATCCCTCCCTGCCCACATGGCCACCTTAGCTCAGCTGGTAGAGCAACAGTTTTGTAAACTGTGGGTCCGCGGTTCAAGTCCGCGAGGTGGCTCCAGTTTTGTAGAAAAAG
>PCWO01000018.1:1624-18826 GCA_002796205.1 Candidatus Liptonbacteria bacterium CG11_big_fil_rev_8_21_14_0_20_35_14 | reverse complement strand
AACCAAGTAGAGAACAACAAAAATTAGGCGAGCAGGGGGCCTCGCTCATGGATATATTTTTCGGATTTCTAAATAACTAAAATATAAAATAAACGCTTACAGGTAGGCGTTTATTTTTATTTGCCTTTAAGTCAATTTTTAGGTTAAATAAGTAAAACGCACCCGTAGCTCAACTGGATAGAGTATCTGGCTTCGAACCAGACGGTTGCAGGTTCAAATCCTGCCGGGTGCACCAATCAGGAAAAGTCAAATCCTCGCGGCGCGGAACGCGCCGCTCGGCCACCAAATCGTACGGATTTTGGGGCTCAAAACGGAACTGGCGGTTTTCTAAAATATGGTTCGAGCCGATGTTTTTCAGAAATGTTGTCATTTCGGGATAGTTTTTGCTGGTAAGCAGTTTTTGGGCTTGATTTAACGACAAAACAAACTCACGAGCCGGTTCGAGCCACGACAAGCTCTTTTGTTCAAAATCTCGTATTTTCTCGCCAAGCTCGATTTTTTGAGTGAGCAGTTTTTCTTTTCTCGCCTTGTAATCGGTGGCTGAAATAACTTCTCCTAAATATGCGTCAAGTAATTTTTCGAGCTTGGTTTCAATCTCGACTATTTCCACTTTGAGATTTTGAACAATGCTCACAGACTTTTCTTTTTCCCTCAATTCATCTTTTTGAAGCTCTGCTAGAATCTTTTTTGTGTCGCGGCCCGATAAAGAAACTTTTTGAAGAAAAGATTTGATTTGCTCAATCAAACTCTCCTCGCGGAGATAGTGCTTTTCTCGGCAGGGTTCTTTCTTTTTCGTGCAACGATAGTAATTATGGCCTTTCTGTTTTTCGGCGGTGATTGAGCAATCACAGGAACCGCATTTCATTAAACCAAGAAAAGCAAAGTGGTGTTTTCGGATTTCTTTTTGTTTTCCTCGTTTACTCATAACCTCTTGGCACTTATCAAAAAGTTTCTTTGAGATTAACGGCTCGTGGGTTGCTAAGTGATATTCGCTTTTGTAAATCATCGCTCCGTAGTAGAGATGATTGGTGAGCATATTTTGAACCATTGAAATGCTGATTGGCCTATTGGTGTTTGAGCGAATATCATTTTCTCGCAAGAAATTCCGTATTTGAAGCAGGGTATATTTTCCGGTGGAATATATCTCAAGGGACTTTTTTACAAAAGAAGCTTTTACTTTGTCTACAACAATTTTTCTGGTATTCCGGTCGTTGAGATAACCCAATGGAGCTTGGTGCGGCCACTCGCCTCTACGGACTTTTTGGCGGAGCCCGCGCTTTACGTTATCGCGCAAAGAATCAACGAAATACTTACTTTGTCCAAAAGCAATACTTAACATAAAAAGTCCTTGAGGCGTGGGTTCAAACCAGAACGTCGGAAACTTCAATGCTTTGATATATCCCTTGTCCACGAAATGGATAATCTTCCCTCCGTCCACGGAATTTCTTGCGAGACGATCTGGATGCCAACTCAAAATCCCTTCTGCTTTCCCTCGTTCCAAAAATGACAACATTTCTGCGAATTTTATTCGTCCAGGTTCTTTGGCAGTTTTTGCTTCCTGAAAGGAAGCGACAATTTCAAGTTTTTCTTTGGCAGCAAATTCTTTGAGCTCAACAAGTTGAGCTTCAATACTTAAAATCTGACGATCTTCGTCCTCGGTTGATTTGCGAGCGTAGATTATATAGCGCATAGTTTTGTTTAGTTAATTAGTAAATGAAAAAAATTTCTTTTCCCACCGAAAACCGCCAGTTCCGTTTTGAGCCCAAAAATCCGTACGATTTGGTGGCCGAGCGGCGCGTTCCGCGCCGCGAGGATTTGACTTTTCCTGATTGGTGCAGAATACTTAAAATAGTTCGAACGCATTTCGCCGCCTGCGGCGGCGAGGAAAGCCCCCCGCAAAAAATCCGAAAGGCGGCGGAGCCGCACCGATAAAAACCGCCAAAGAACCTGACGAAAAACATCGGCTCGAACCATATTTTTGGGAAAAGAAAATTTTTCATAATGATTTTTCAGAAAAGAAACTCAACGAGTTTCTTTTCTGTTTTGACTTGATAATTAGCCGGTTTAATGCTAATCTCACTACTGGTTTGAACGCCAAACGTCCTTTCACAGGAGGTAATAATGAGCTACAAGAACATCACTGATGAGAACGAGCTGGCGCGGCTTCGGCAAGAGAACAATCCCAACAATGAGCCGACGTGGCACTTCACCGGACGGTGCATGAGGTGCGGGAGCAAGGACTTGTGGGATGACGCGACTGCCTACGGCTGTGAGTGTTGTGGAGCAATGTACATGACCGGAGACATGCTTCCGCAACTCGTCTGCAACTTCTGCGGCACACAGTTCCAGATCGGCGAAGTCCACGCCTGCCCGGTCGCCAAGAAGAACATCGCTTTCGAGGGAGGTAGATGATATGCAGAACAGCAAAGTCGTCTACTTCGCCGGAGCGATTCGAGGTGATCGGTCGCTCGCTTACGTCATGCGAAAGATTGTCGAATTCGTGCAAGGTCTCGGTCTTACTGTTTTGACTGAACATGTCATTGCCGATGACCCAATCGCTACGTTTGCTGGCAAGGTAGGCAAGGAGAAAGCCGACTTGCTCGCAGAAGACGTGGAGCAACAGGATATCGCGTGGCTCGACCAAGCTACACATGTCATTGCTGAAATCTCTGGTGCGAGCACAGGAACGGGACGCGAGATCGAGTACGCGCGAACCAAAGGAAGTTTCGGCAAGGTGGGCGCGAAAGTGCTTTGTCTCTACCACACAGAGCGAGAGTTATTCGCATCACCGATGGTTCGCGGTATGACACCGGATCGCTATCCCAATGTCGTCATCCGTAGTTACACCGATGTTGAGGAAGCGAAGTCGCTCATCAAGGACTTCCTCGAAGTCTAGTCAGGGGTAATCGCCAAGCGGTTGCCCCTATCTTTTTTGAAAGAACAAAGAATTTGCCGCCAAAACTAAAATTCGTTAGAATTTTAGTAGTTCAGAACGCTGAACCGAAAAACTTGAAATTGTCAGCGGTGCGGCTCCGCCGCCTTTCGGATTTTTTGCGGGGGGCTTTCCTCGCCGCCGCAGGCGGCGAAATGCGTTCGAACTATTTTAAGTATTCTGCACTTTATAAAACCATGTACATTCCTATAGAAGTAAAAAATATTTTAGACAAACTGGAACAAAATAAATTTGACGCCTTTTTAGTAGGCGGTTGTGTGCGCGATATTCTCTTAAATAAAACTCCCAAAGATTGGGATATAGCCACTAATGCCTTACCCGAAGAAATTCAATCTATATTTGAAAACTCTATCTACGAAAACACTTTCGGTACCGTCGCTGTTAAAACAGACTCCGAGGATAAAACTCTAAAAATAATAGAAATAACCACCTACAGAACCGAAAGTAATTATACCGACCAAAGGCATCCGGATAGTATTGAATTTGTGACCGATATTAAAGAAGACCTAGCTCGTCGTGACTTCACCATCAACGCCATCGCTATCAATAAAAATGGAAATATTACCGACCCCTTTAACGGCCAAACAGATTTAACCAATAAAATAATAAAATCAGTCGGCGACCCAATTAAAAGATTTTCCGAGGATGCCCTACGTCTTATGCGTGCCGTCAGATTATCTATTGAATTGGATTTTAAAATAGACTCAAATACCGAAAAAGCTATTTTAAATAAATCTAAAGATATTAATAATATTGCTCCGGAGAGAATTAAAGACGAATTAATAAAACTTATTATGACTCCTTATTCCGCCGACGGCATCAGGTTACTAGAAAAGACTAATCTTTTGGAATATATTATTCCGGAATTAAGAGAGGGTATTAACTGCACTCAAAATAAACATCACATAGATACGGTTTTTGTTCATAATATTAAAGCCCTAGAATATGCCTCCAAAGAAAATTTCTCTCTGGAAGTTAGGTTAGCCTCTCTTATGCACGATATCGGTAAACCCAGAACCAAAAGAGGCGAGGGGGAAGACGCCACTTTCTATGGCCACGAAATTATCGGCGCTCGCATAACCCAGTCTATTTTAACCAGATTAAAATTCTCCAAAGAAACAACTCAAAAAGTTAGACATTTGGTTCGTCAACATATGTTTATGTACAACGTTGACGAAGTTAGCGAAGCTGGCGTCAGACGCCTCCTCTCCAGAATCGGTCTAGAACATCTAGACGATATTTTAAATCTTAGAAAAGCCGATCGTATTGGCTCAAACACTGCTAAAGCTTTTCCCTATAAACTAAGACACCTCTTATTTATGATAGAAAAAGTTAGGCGCGACCCCATTTCTCCCAAAGCCTTAAAAATCAACGGTACCAATCTTATGGAAGCATTAAAACTAGAACCCTCACCTCGTCTCGGTTTTATTTTAAACGCTCTTCTTGAAAAAGTTTTAGATAATCCGGCCATAAACAACCAAGAAAATCTTCTAGCAGAAGCTCAAGAGCTTAATAAACTAACAGATCAAGAACTTCTAAAAATAATGCAAACCTCAAAATCCAAACAAGCTGAATTTGAAAAAAACGCCGAAGCCGAAATCAAAAACAAACACCACGTTAAATAAAAAAATTGATTTTTTTATTTAATAATGTTTTAATAAAGTAAGAACTATTTAGGAGGTTTTATAATGTTTAGAAAAAATGAAACAGTTACAGAAATTTTTGCAATTCTCATGTACGAACTTCCAGAAATAAAAGATCAACTTGTGGAAGTTTTCAAAATTATTCCTCCGGATAAAAGAGTAAGGGGGAGCTATATACATATTCCTCCAAAATCTGTTATAAAAGTCGCCCAATAGGCGGCTTTTTGCTATAATATAGCAACTTATGAACATCAAAATAAAAAGAATAGACAAATCTCTACCTCTGCCGGAATATAAAACGAGCGGTGCCGCCGCCTTTGATTTATACGCCCGAGAAGTAGTAATTATAAAACCTCAAACCATAACCTATATTCCTCTTAATGTAGTTATAGAAATACCAAAAGATTACTGTCTAATTCTAGCCCCTCGTAGCTCAACTCATAAAAAAGGCCTTATGATGATAAATAGTATAGGTATAGTAGACAACGACTTTTGTGGCGACGAGGACGAACTAAAGTCCGCCTATTATAATTTTAAAAAAGATGAAGATATAAAAATAGAGAAGGGAGATAGAATCGCCCAAGCCCTAATAATCAAAAAAGAAACAGCTCTATGGAACGAGGTAGACTCTATGGATAGTAAATCTCGTGGAGGTTTTGGCACCACCGGTCTAAAATAAAATATTGAATGTTATAATAAAATTATGAAAAATGTTCTTATCATTAATGGTCACCCCTCTAAAAAAAGTTTTTGTAGTAGTCTAGCCCACAGTTATGCTAAGGGCGCTCATGATTCCAAAGCCGAGGTCAAGCTTGTAGAGCTAGGGGATTTAGACTTTGACCCAATACTTCACGAAGGCTATAGCAAAATCCAAGAATTAGAACCAGACCTTGTTAAACTCCAGGAAGATATAAAATGGGCGCACCACATAGTTATCGTCTACCCAACTTGGTGGAATAGTATGCCCGCCATTATGAAAGGTTTATTTGATAGAATGTGGCTTCCTCGTTTTGCCTTTAAATTTACCTCTCCCTACTGGCATAAAAAACTTTTAAAGGGCCGTTCGGCTAGACTAATAATAACTATGGATAGCCCTTGGCTTATCTATCGTTTTATTTTCGGTGGCTGTGGGGAAAAAATAATGAAAAGATCTATCCTTAAATTTGCCGGCATCAGTCCGGTTAAAGTAACTCATATAGATTTTATGAAAATTTCCACCGAAAAAAGAAGACACGAGTGGTTAGATTATGTTAAAAAACTTGGCCGGAAATTAATTTAATAAAATTTGTATATAATTTTATTTTACTTAAAAAACAATTTGAGTTAATATAATAAATATATACTATGCCTACTCAAAATCAAATTAAAAATCTTTCCGTAAAACTTAAAGAATATAAGAAAAAATATATAAAAAAACAATATACTGATCTTGATGAATCTGCCACTAGATTAATGGTTAATAATTTACTCACTCATGTTTTTGGTTATACGGAACTTGATGAAATCAAAACTGAATATAGAATAAGAGGAGAGTATGCTGATTATGTTATACAGCTATCTAGAAAAAAACATTTTGTAGTTGAAGTTAAATCAATTCAATTAGATATTACTGAAAAACATCTCAGGCAAAGTGTTAATTATGCGGCTAATGAGGGTATTGATTGGATTATTTTAACTAATGGCAGGCAAATTGGTTTATATAAAGTACTCTTCGAAAAACCCATAAATAGTAGAAAAGTTTTTTATTTTGATATTTCAAATAAAGAAGATTTTAAAAAAATGCCTGAATTTTTAATATATTTAACAAAAAAAAGCATAAAAAGAAATGAATTATTAAGTTTTTGGAAAAGATTTGAGGCATTAGAAGCAATTTATCTTAGTAAAAATTTATATGATATACAGGTCATTAAATTTCTTAAGAAAGTTTTAAAGAAAAAAACTGATTTATTATTTAATGAAGATGATATTTTAGAATCAATATATAAAATAATTACTACTAAAATAGATTCAAATAAGCCTAAAATACCTACAAACATATTAACTAAAAAGGAGCAGAACATAGTTGATGTTAACACTATCACAAATAATTAAAGACATTATTTATAAATTAGCCTAGGGGACTTTTTATTTTTTTCAAATTAGGGTTAGTTACTTTTGTATACAACTGCGTCGTGCGGATGTTGGCGTGTCCTAATAATTCTTGCACATAGCGCACGTCGGTCCCATTTTCTAAAAGGTGCGTGGCGAAGCTGTGTCGCAGTGAGTGAAAGCTGGCTGGTTTTAATATATTAGCTTTTTGTAATGCAGTATAAAAGATTTTCTGTGCACTCATCTCTGTTAATTTACCACCACGATTACTCTCAAACACAAAATCATCTGCCTTTTTACCATCTAATATTATTCGCATCTTAGGAATAATAGTTTATGAAAGCACTGTTAAACGGTCTTTTTTGCCCTTACCTTGTCGTACCATATAGTCATTTCTATAGTATCCACGTCACGGACACGCAGACGAACAACCTCACTAACACGTAGTCCAGCGCCATAAGCAATATACAGAATGAGTTTATGTTTTATATTATCAACCGCGTTAATAAGTCTTCCTATCTCTAACCGCGATAATATTACTGGTAATTTTTGACTACGCTTAGGATGTCTAATTTTCTTGAAGTTAGGTTGTTTATAAATTTCACAAAAAATAAAATTTATAGCGTTGGCGTATAGCGAAACAGCCTGACTCGAAAGTCCTTGCGCTTGCTTATGCAACGGCGCTATCTTACAATGACGGGTTTATTTTTAAGAAAAACATCGCACAACAATCTCTTGACTAAATTTTAATAGACGCAATATACATATTTTTCCTAAACCAATCTATCCACAAAAAAACAAATTTTTATTCCCGTTAAACAAGTCTTATGTTAAATATCGCAATTCATTCTGCCGAAATAAATAAGGCGGAATGGGTTAATAACCCAGAGGAATATAACCTTAGTGATATCACGCAAAAAATTGTTTCCTCTCTTCGTCAAAACGGCTATCTGTAGAATAACTTTACAGGTAGCCTTTTTATTTTAAGAAAAAAGATATAATATTTATTAATCAATTTAATATGATTACATATATATTATTTATTATCGGTTTTATTTTTCTCATTAAAGGCGCCGATCTTTTAGTTGATGGTTCGGCCGGAGTTGCGAAGAAAATGAAAATTTCCAATATTGTCATCGGCTTAACTATAGTCGCTTTTGGCACCTCCACCCCAGAACTTATCGTTAATATTTTTGCGAGCCTGCAAGGTAATAGTCAAATTGCTATTGGTAATATATTAGGCAGTAATATCGCCAATATATTATTAATTCTTGGTATTAGCGCCATCATATACCCGATAACCGCCAAGAAAAATACTATACTAAAAGAAATTCCTTTAAGTCTTTTAGCTATTATTGTATTAGGGTTTATGGCCAACGATTTCATTATTGATGGCTCTAGCTTTTCGGGTATTACTAGAATAGACGGTCTTATTTTATTATCTTTTTTTACTATTTTTTTTTACTATACTTTTGGAATTACCAAGTCGGATCAGGATATAGTGGAAGAAGAAATTAAAGTGCTTAGCTATTTTAAAGCCATATCATTTATTATCGTCGGTCTCATTGGTCTAGTTATTGGTGGCAAATGGATTGTTGACGGCGCTATTCAAATAGCCGAGTTATTTAATATTAGTCAATCGTTAATCGGTTTAACTATTATCGCTATTGGCACCTCGTTGCCCGAGTTAGCTACCTCGGCCATAGCCGCCTATAAAAAACAATCAGATATTGCCATTGGTAATGTAGTTGGCTCAAATATTTTTAACATATTTTGGATTATTGGGATTAGTTCTGTTATTAATCCTTTGCCGTTTAGTCCTGATTCTAATATAGATATTTCTATGACCATATTTGCTAGCATCATACTGCTTTTAGTTATGTTTATCGGCAAAAAAAGAATTATAGAAAGATGGCAGGGAGTTCTTATGCTTATTTTATATGTCGCCTATATTATATTTTCAGTTTTTACTAAATAACATAAAAATTCAAAAAATTTGACATAAATATTAAAATAGAATAATATACCAAACAGCAAATTATGGCGGATAGCTCAATGTATAATAGAGTCTTGGTGTGCCACATCAAGAGATGAAGGTTTTAATCCTTCTCCGCCTCCATATTTTATCGCATATCAGATGCCCTTACAGTTCGTAAGGGCATTTTTATTACCTCTGTCAATTTTGCACAAAAAATCATATCCGATTATAATATGGGCAAAACAAAGTTTTTTACAAAAGTAGCATTAATTTATAAACAAAGGTCTATATAAAAAATAAAAAAATATGAACGATCAAAATAATAATTACGAAGAAAATAAAGATGCCGAAATTTCTCCCGAAGACACAGTAGAGGATGACGAGGAAAAAAGTAGTGGTCTTGGCCGAAAAATAATTATCACTATTATAGTGATTGCTCTTCTCGTTATCGGCGCCTATTATCTCGCTGGCTCATCATCTAATAAATCCGAAAATAATATTGACCAAAATGAGGAGAGTTTAGATCAAGAAATTAATGAAGAGTCTAACAAAGAGATTATGTCCTCATTAATTACAGTCAACGACCAATTAGCCGGCGACTCTGTTTTAGTTTCATCAGTCACACTCCCTGTTTCCGGTTGGGTAGCGATAGAGGACAATCTAAACGGCGAGCGGGGAAATACTCTAGGAGCAGTCTGGTTGCCGTCTGGTTCACATAGTAATCAAGCCATTGAACTTCTTCGCTCAACTATTAGTGGTAGTGAATATTTTGTAGTCTTACGCTCCGACCCTTCAGGTGATCACGTCTTTAATCGCCAAGAAGACCCGGAAATACTAAACGAATCTGGCGAAATAATAATTACTAGCTTTCAAGCCAACTAAATCTTTAAAGTTTTAATAAACAAAAAATAGACATCAAATTATATGGTGTCTATTTTTTATAGCCATATTGTAATGTAATTTTTTATGTGTTTAAATTAATTCAAAATGAATTTTAAAATCATTACTTCTCTTGTAATAACTATTTTAGTCACTATATTTGTGGTCATTTTTTTATATCAAAATAATACTCCGAACCCTATATTTATTAAAAATAGCGCCAATGAGAAAATAGATTTTGTCTATGGTAGTTGGCCAGCCTTAAAAAATCCTGATTTTTTTAACGAAGTAAAAGCAGACTTTATTAACCAGAAAGCCAGCTTTATAGAAGCTAATCTATCTTCCATGGAAATCAGATTATATAAAGATGGCGAAATTATCAAAGAGGCCAATATAATCAGTAAAGGTAAAGAGGGTTCCTGGTGGGAGACTCCCGTCGGACTTTATAAAATTAACACCAAAGAAAAAAATCACTTCTCTTCTTTTGGGCGTGTCTATATGCCTTGGAGTATGCAGTTTCAAGGAAACTTTTTTATACACGGTCCGACATCTTATCCCGACGGCTCTCCCACTCCATCATCATATTCGGGTGGCTGTATTAGAGTCGCCTTAGATGACGTAGAGGAAATATTTAATCTGGCTGATGTCGGCACCCCGGTTTTGATATTTGAGGAATCTTTTGATACGGAAAATAAGACTATTAACTATACAAACAAAGCTCCGCTACCAGATGAAACAATATATTTAGTCGCCGATTTGGAAAATAACTTTGTTTTTACCAAAAATAGAGCCAGCGAAAAACACTCCATAGCCTCAATTACAAAACTAATGTCGGCTCTGATAGCCGTTGAATATATTAATGTTGAAAAAGAGGTTACTATAGATTCCTCTATGATAGTGGCGACTAGCGCGCCCCGTCTTAAAACCGGAGAAAAAATTTCTGTGCTTGATCTGCTGTCTGTTATGTTGCAAGAATCCTCAAACGAAGCTGCCGAAGCCATCGCCTCTCCGCTTGGTAAAAACTATTTCATTAACTTAATGAATACAAAATCTAAAGCTATCGGCATGAATAATTCTAATTTTGCCGACACCTCGGGCGCGCTCTCGGGTAATATCTCTACTGCCGAGGATTTATTCTCGCTAGCCAAATATCTCTATCACAACCGCAGTTTTGTTCTACATATGAGTATGGGCGAGGAAAATAGAATTGCCTACGGAGATTCCAAATATAAAAATCTAAAAAACTTTAATTCTATAGACGGCTTAAATAACATGATAGGTGGCAAAACCGGCTTAAGCCTATCTGCTCAAAATACCATTTTAGCTATTTTTGAAATAGAAATTAATAATCAAAAAAGACCGGTAGCGATTATAGTTCTCGGCTCAAGCGACGCCAAAGCCGATGTAGTCAAACTCCTATCTTTTATTGAAGACAATTTTTCACTCAAACAATAACTTAGTTATATGAAAATAATAAAAGATTTATTTGATAAATATAGCCTATCTATATCAGCCACTATATTTTTAATATTTTCTACACTTATTATATTAATTACCAACAAAGTCTTTGGTGTTGATTCGCTCTACCATATAAAACACGCCTTTCTATATAAACAAAATGGCCTTTTAGATACTAGCTTTCCCTATGTTTCGGCCTCTACTATAGCCGAGTATGGCGCTGATATTTGGTATGGTTTTCATATAATTCTAATTCCTTTTACTTTTATAGATGACCCACTTCTTAGCGTAAAAATAGCTACCATATTTTTAGCCACTCTTTCTTTAACCTCATTTTTTTGGTTAATAAAATCAATTAATATCAAATATCCGTTTTTCTGGACGGTGGTTTTGCTATTTTCCTCGGCCGATTTTCTTTTTAGAATATTTATGGTTAGGCCCCACATTGTTTCTCTCTTACTATCCTTTGCTCTGCTTATTTATTTTATAAAAAATAAACCTTACTCTATATTTTTTACATCAGTCTTAGTTTCTTTTATTCATATAGCTCTAGCCTGGGTGCCAATTTTAATAATTATAATTTCAACTCTTGCGAGTTTTATAACTGAAAAGAAAATTTATATAAAAAATATCCTCGCCTCGTTTCTCGGTCTTTTGGGTGGAGTTTTATTACACCCCAACATTATCGGCACCTTAAAACTATCCTACATTCAAATAGTAGAGCTTTTTATAACCAAAGGCCAAGATATTCCTATGCAGTTTGGTCGGGAGTTAAACCTTTTAAATTTTGGCGATATTATTCTTCAATATATACCTCTCTTTGCCTATTTAATATTTATCCTCTTTATTATTTTTTCTATTTATATTAATAAAGCCTGGACTGATATTAGTCCTCCCAATAAAAAAACTTTAATCGCCAATTTATTATTATCTTTTATATTTTTAATATTAGCTTTTATCTCGGCTCGGCGTTCAACCGACTTTTTGTCGGTTTTCTCTATTTTATTATCCGCCTCTCTTTTAACCTCTCTTTTTGAAATTCAAAATTTTAGACCAATAATCAAAGCTCAAAGTTTTTATATTATTTCCGGTATATTTTTAGTCTTTATGATTTTAAATGGAAGTTTAATCTTTAATCAATTTATTAAAAACACCGTTGACCCTCATAAATTTGAAGCCACCAGCTCTTGGCTTAAAGCCAACACGAGTCAAGGCGATATAGTTTTTAACGCCTACTGGGATAATTTTCCTAACCTGTTTTTTTGGAATTCTCATAATTATTATATCTCTGGTATGGATCCTATTTTTCAATATTCTTTTAGCCAAGATCTATACTGGAAAGCTTATTTCATAGCTTATAACGGTCAGCCGATTACCTGTGGCGAGATGAAATGCATCGAGGACAAGGTTGAGGATATTGGTCTGGTTCTTAAACGAGACTTTAAAGCCAAATATATAATAGTAGAGCATAGGCGTAGTAGTAATCTCTATAAAAATTTAGAGGAGGGTAATCTTACCGGTTTTAAAAAAGTCTTTACCGGTGAAACCGAATCAATTTATCAAATAATATAATATGTGCTAAAATAGTCTTAATGTCCTACAAACTTAAAGAACTACCATACTCCTTTGATGCCCTAGAACCTTTTATAGACGCTCGCACTATGGAAATTCACTACACCAAACACCACGCTAATTACGTTAGTAAATTAAATGACGCCCTAGACCAAGCCGGTAATATTTCCGAAAAATCTTTAAATGAAATCCTAAGCTCTCTTAGCGCCTTAACCGAAGATTTAAGAGAGATTATTAAAAACAACGGCGGGGGACACATCAACCACGAATTATTTTGGAGCATTTTAACCCCAGACTACAAAGAGCCATCAGAATTATTAATGCAAAAAATAGAGGAAAATTTTGAAAGCTTTGATAAGTTTAAAGATGAATTTACTAAATCTGCCCTTAACAGATTTGGTTCCGGTTGGACTTGGCTCGTCCTCAAAAATGGTCAGTTAGAAATCCTTTCTACAGGCAACCAAGACAATCCCATTATGGATAATAGTGGTATTCCTATATTAGGCTTAGATCTTTGGGAACACGCTTATTATTTAAACTACCAAAATCGTAGACCAGACTATATTAAAGCCTTTTGGAATATAGTTAATTGGGCCGAGGTAGAAAATAGATTAAACAAAATCTAATGAGTTTAAAAAATTGGGAAGAAAAAGATAATCATCTTATAAGAATCTATAAATTAAAAGATTTTCAAGAGTCTTTAGAGTTGGTCAATAAAATAGGAAAATTAGCAGAAGAGGCTAACCATCATCCAGATTTATTAGTTTCTTATGGAAAATTAGAAGTCTCGCTCACTTCCCATGATCAAGGTAAAATAACCGCCAAAGACTATAATCTAGCTCAAAAAATAAACCAACTAATCTAAAAATTTTTCATAACATAAACAATATGAAACTCCATAGATTTATATTAAGCCTTAATCTCAAAAAAGATTTAATAATTTCAAAAGATAATGAATTAATCAATCAAATTAAAAATGTTTTAAGACTCAAAACGGGTCATTTTGTCATACTCTCAGACGGATTCGAAAATGAAGCCAAGGCCTCTATAAAATCTTTTTCCAAAAATGAAATTGAATTTAAAATTGAGGAACGTTTTGAAAATAAAGACGAGCCAACTAAAAACATCAAACTATACTGCGCTATTTTAAAAAAAGAAAATTTTGAACTGGTTATCCAAAAAGCCACCGAAATCGGCGTTAAAGCCATTATCCCTATCAGAAGCGCCCACACTGTTAAACAAAATATTAAACTGGATAGATTAAACAAAATAGCCAAAGAGGCCTCTGAACAATCGGGTCGTAGCGTTATTCCCGATATATATGAACCGTTAAGTTTTGCGGAGGCCCTAGAAGACTCAAAAACAAACGAGGCTAATTTTATTTTTGATACTGACGCCAAAGAAAAATTTTATTCTGATAAAAATAATATCGGTATTTTTATTGGCCCCGAAGGAGGCTGGACCGAAAAAGAAATAGGAGAAGCTCAAAAACAAAATATAAAAATAGTCTCTTTGGGTAAGTTAACTTTAAGAGCCGAAACCGCCGCCATCGTCTCATCTTTTATAGCGTTAAATTAATTTTGTGCTAAAATAAATACTAATGAAATCTTTAGCCTACCCGATATTAAGATTAGGACTAGGTATTACCTTTGTTTGGATGGGTGTTTTAATTTTTCAAAATCCCGGAATTTTTGGTGATATTATTGCTTCTTGGGCTACTGATTTTCTAGTTATAGATACTACAACCGTAGCCACTATCGTCGCCGTTGTAGATGTTATAATTGGCGCTTTAATGATAGTTAACTTTTGGACCAGACTAGCCGCTATTATAGGAGCTATTCATTTATTAATAGTTTTTGTTATAACCTTTGGTAATGACGCCACCTCGGCCCGCGAACTCGGCCTTCTAGCCGCCACCCTTTCTCTCTTCTTAAATAAAAATTAAAATGAATTATTATATAGAAACATTTAAAAAATATGCAACCTTTAGTGGTCGTGCCCGTAGAGCAGAATACTGGTATTTTTCTTTATTTAATATAATTATAGGTGGAATTATTGCTGGGATGGATCTTTTAATTGGTATTATTATAGGCTTTAGTTTTATGCCAATTCAGTTAAGTAGTTTGTATGGTCTGGTAATTATTATTCCTATTATAGCCATTTCTGTAAGAAGATTACATGATATAGGAAAAAGTGGCTGGATGATATTTATATTATTTATACCCATTATTGGTTGGATGATATATTTAATTTTTATGGTTCGAGATAGTGCTCTTGGAACTAATAAATATGGTCCAAATCCAAAAGAAACAAATTTTAATATTAATAATAAATTTCCTAAAGCATTAATTTATATTTTAATAATATTATTTATTTTATTATCTTCTCTAAGAATTTGGCATTATTTTACAGTAGTTAAGCCAATAGAAGATGAAGTAGATGATTTTATTAATGAAAAATTATCAGAATATTTTTATTCACAAATTGAACAGGAACTCTATAAACAAAACGATATAAATAATAAAAATATATCCACCAACAAACAAGTTATAAGCACAGATAATTGGATTACATATAGTAATCCAGCTTACGCTATTGAAATGAGAATACCTCAAGACTATTCATTTTATGAATATGACGACACTACATGGTTTGTTAGCCCAGAATTAAAAAGCCTATACTCTAAAGAAAATCCTGTAGATGAAGCAAAAGCCGGTCAACTATCTATAAAAACATATCCTATTGTTGAAATTGAAGATTATCTAACAAATACCTATACAGATACCACATTTAATACTTGGGTAAACAAAGAAATAGAAAATTATAATATAGACCAGAAAGAAGAAATAAATCTAAATGGTAAAGACGGATTTAAAATTACATATATTAATGAGTTACAAGATACGGATTTCTTTTTTGAAGATATTGGATTTATTTATAAAATAACAATTTATAATCTGGGAAAATATAATAAGAAAGAAGAAGCCGAAGCTATTATTTCCACCTTAAAATATAAATAAAAAATTAAATGTTTTTCAAAAAAGAAATAATAATTATAACCACTCTATTTATTTTTATAATAGGGGGATTCTCTATTTTTTATTATAATAAACAACCTAATGAGTCTAATTTTATAGAAATAACCCCCGAAGAGGAATTTAGCGATTGGCAAACGCATCAAAGTAAAAGTTTTCAATTTAAATACCCACCAACATGGAAAATAGTTAATGAAAATAAATCATCTGTAAATCCTGACAAAAATCTTAAAGAAGAAATAATTTTAGAACAGACCTCTGGAGAATGGATAGGAGATACTATTACAATTTCTTATATAACAGGTAATAAAATAACTGATTTTGATTCAAAATTTGGTTCTATTACATATTATTACGATTTTAATAGTGAGCAATGGATGCAATTTAGAATTAGTGAAATGACCGGCCAAAATAAATCAGGTCTGGCCGAAATTGAAATGCAGGTTAATAATTTACCAGTATTTCTCGGCACTGGTCGTTGGTTAACCTATATTATTCCCCTATCGCATACAGAATTTCTTAAACTCAATATAAGTAGATCCGGAGAAACGGAACCTCTTAAAAACATTATTAGAACAGTTAAACCAATTGAAAAAAATAATAACCAAGAAGTAGATGTAATATCTCAGTTTGAGATTAACGAAAAAAATAAAGCTTTAGCCGAAGAAATTTTATCTACTTTAATCTTAGAATAAAAAAATGCTCAATCTAAAAGCGTCACAAATATTCATCCTCGCCTTATTTCTCGTCTTCGTATTTTTTTATTTTATATCGCCAAATAATAATCGTCACCTTTCTTTAGTAGCCGATGTATTTAATAACTCTAAATCTATAGGGGAATTTAGCATTTTAAACGGATCCTCTAAAAATCCAATTACTATAAAAAATCTAGTTCTTAATTTTGAGGGATTATCTAAAGGTGATTATTTAGAAAATATAAGTATTTCAGATTTTAATAACTTAAATTTTATAGAAGTTTTAGATAATGGAAATGTGCGTTATGAATTGGATAAATATATTGTTATTAATCCAAAAGAAAAGCTGGATTTTGATTTTTATATTAATGTTTCAGATATAAAAAAAGAGCTTTTAGGAAATAATATTAAAATTGTGTCAGTTGATTATAATTTTTTATCCTCAAGTGAGGCTTTTAATATACCTAACCTAGTAGTTTTTAAGATACCTAAAAAAATTTTATCTATTAATGATAGTAACAATATTAAAACATTTATGGCAAGCACAAGATCTAAATTACCAAACGATTCTATTAATACGAGTATAAAAGAGTTAGCGGATTTAAATGATGAGTACAATCAAAATAATAAAGGATTTTCTCCCTTAAGTCTGGAAAATAAAACCAAAGATATTTTAAAAAATATGATATCTAAAGCTAAAGAAAGACAATCTCTACTAAAAGAGCTTGCTTATACTAACCCAGAGAAAGTATTAGAATATGCTGTTACCGAAGAAGAAAGAAAACAATATCCCAGCGCTGTTCAAAATGAACTTGAAAAGAACGTTAATAAAGAAGGTATTTTGGAAACTCTACACTTTGATGATTTTGAGAATAAAACCAGTATTTATGAATATTTTATT
>PCWO01000018.1:0-1573 GCA_002796205.1 Candidatus Liptonbacteria bacterium CG11_big_fil_rev_8_21_14_0_20_35_14 | reverse complement strand
CTTGCGCGGTTTAGAAATTCCCAACCAGGCTATTATTATTGATAATAAAAACACATCCGATGTTAAAATATTATCTAATCCAGACCACGCTGAAACAGGCAAAATAAAAATTCTTGCTGTACCAGTAGTATTTTCAAAAAATTCTTTATCTTCAAATTTACATTCAAACACTAGAAACAGAATAAACAAGATATTATTTAGCGATGAAACAATTTTTAATAATATATATGGATCCATCTTATCTGCCAAGAACTTTTATAAAGAAAATTCCCAAAATCAAATAGAGTTGCAAGGTGATGTTTTAGATCCGCAATTTATTGATTTTAAATCAGAATCCGGTGAACCTTGCGTTTTATATAAAGAATACAGTAAATTTCAGGAAAAATTCACAGAAAAAATTTTATCTAAAAACATAGACAATATTCACACTTATGATATAATCTCTGTTTTTGTAGAAGATATTTGTGATGTTGGGGGATGGGGTAGTGTAGGTAGAAACTATTATATAGGAGGAGATCATTTTATAGGTTTTAATACGGTAGACTCAAGTGGCGATGATATTTCTAAAGTTAAAATCTTTAATCATGAATTAGGGCATAATCTCGGACTTTATCATGCTAACAGTTGTGAAAAATCTTCAATTCATGAACTTGATAATGGCGTAAAAAGATTAGGGTGCCAAACTTTAGAATATGGAGACCCATTTGATATAATGGGCGGAACATATCAAAATTATTTTTTCAATCTTCCTCATAAATGGAAACTTAACTGGATAAATGAGGAAAGAATAATTCAAATTGATTTTGAAGATATTTTAGAAGATAAAGTTTTTACAATTAACTCCATAGATGAAAAGACTTCCGATCCTGTAGGGATTGCCGTTAATTTGGATCCAACTTTTCCTATACATTCTGATGAGCGCTACCTAGTTGAATATAGATTAGATAAAAAATCAGGTTCAAATAATAAAGTTTTAATACATCGCGACTATATGACTAACTCGCTTCCCTCCTCGCCCTCAATATTAATCAACGCATCTAATGAAAGATTCCCAATGGATTTTGATCTTGATGTTGGAGAATCTTGGGAAGATCGAGTAGTCGGTATAAAATTTACCGTACTTAATAAAACACAAAATACTACCACTATTGAAATATCCCGTAAAATATCTGATGTTGTTGAGAAAGATTTTTTCAAAATAAATAAAGAAAATATTAAAACCCCATTAATTATGGAGTCAGGTGGTAGTCTATCTATACCATTTATAACTAATATGGATACAAATAATATTATAATGAGAATAACCAATACAAAACTTAATACGTTTATAGATTTATATAGATTAAAATCTATTATATACGGTAATAATATTAAATATGAAGATATAAATAATTTATTACCGGGTAATTATAAGATATCTTTTATAATTAAAGAGTCTAATGGTTCAGCCATTATACTAGACTCAATAGATTTAAATATAAAAGAACCCACTTTAACAATATCAGGTAGAATTCTAGGTGATTTTAAAATACTTCCAATGACAATTAATGATTTTCAACCTTTTTATTCTAGT
>PCWO01000026.1 GCA_002796205.1 Candidatus Liptonbacteria bacterium CG11_big_fil_rev_8_21_14_0_20_35_14 | reverse complement strand
AATATGATCTGTTCTACTATGATTAACCTCATCTAGTAGCGCCGCTAGCGTGGTAGACTTACCCTGACCAGCCGGCCCCACCACCAAGAAAAAACCTTGCTCAACTTTAGTAAAATCATGAAAAATAGATGGCAGTTGTAATTCCTCAATAGATCTTATTTGGGCTGGAATCAGTCTAAGCGCGGCCGACATGTAGCCTCTTTGAAAATAAACATTAACTCTAAAACGCGCCTTATCTTGATAAGTATAAGAAAAATCATATTGACGATTTCTTATAAAATAATCTAGCTGTTCTTTTGTTAACATAGCCGAAACTAGCCCCGAGGCCGCATCTGGAGTTAATATCTGTTCCTGCTCCAATGATAAAAGTTTACCATCCACCCGAAGCGTTGGTTTTCTCCCAACCGCAATATGTAAATCACTCGCTCCCTGCCTGGCAGTTGTTAAAAGCAATTCATTTAATTTTATTTTAAAATCAGTTGGCATTCTACTTATATAATAACATAATTTTAAGAAACTAAAGTATTTTTAATCACCTCCTCATTTTTTACAACTTCATCTTTTATAATAGAAGCCTCGGTATCACGTAAAACTTCCTCAATTATAACCTCGCCCAATAAAGATTTTAATATTCCGTCCTGCCTTAAGGTTAACATCCCTTGCCTCCTAGCTTCTTTAAGAATATTAGAACCAGAAAAATTAGAACTAGAAAGTTCATCCGCTAAATTAGTCGTCATCTGAAAAACCTCAAATATAGCCACTCTCCCTATAAAACCTTTATAGTTACATTTTGCGCAACCTTGAGCTTTATAAATTTTATAAGGCTTCTTTACATTTTTTAACACCTCACTTGGCATATCCTTTAAAGCCTCTACTATTTCCTTCAAAACATCAGCTGTCGGCTCTACCGCCTCCTTACAATCCTGACACAATCTACGCACCAATCTTTGCGCTGCCATCAAATTTAAAGCCGAAGATAATAAAAATTTTTGCGCCCCTAAATCCAGTAATCTCGACACTACCGCCACCGCATTATTAGTGTGTATAGTTGATAAAACAATATGCCCGGTTAAAGCCGCATGTATCGCCAGCCCCGCCGTTTCAGCATCTCTTATTTCTCCCACCATAATAATATCGGGGTCTTGCCTTAAAATCTGTCTAAGACCCGAGGCAAAAGAATAACCAATTTCCGGTCTAACCTGTGATTGGTTTAATCCCTCAATATAATACTCCACCGGATCCTCCAGACTGACTATATTAACTCCCTCTTTATTTAATAACTGCAAAATTCCATACAAAGTTGTTGTCTTACCACTGCCCGTTGGACCTGAAATTAAAATCATGCCAAAAGGTTTTTTTATTCCTTTATCCACTAAACTCATATTATGAGGCGATAAACCAAGTTGCTCTAATCCTTTTAAACCGACAGTTGGGTCAAGAATACGCAATACCACTTTTTCCCCAGCCGGCGTGGGGAAAGTAGCTACCCGAAAATCAATATCACGCCCGGATAAAATAGTTCTAAATCTTCCATCCTGTGGTATTCTATTTTCATCAATTTTAAGTTCAGATAAAATTTTTACACGCGAAACTAAAGGTTGATGAAGCTGGGCCGGAAAAGATGCTACCTCCTTTAAATCGCCATCAATCCGAAATCTTATACGCAGTTTTGTTCTTTGAGGTTCTATATGTATATCAGACGCCTTCTGATCTATCGCCTCCTGTAAAGTTGAGGCTACTATTTTAATAACCGGCGCCTCCTCCGAAACAGACACGCCTTCATCTAACTGCACTATTCTTTGCGAGCCCATGTTAGCATTATCCCCATATTTTGAAGCCACCGCTTTAACAGCCTCATCTACCTGACTCTGATATGGAGAATATTTTTTAGAGACCAATTCAAAATCAGCCCAGGCAATTAAATAAACTCCTAAATTAACTACTTCCTTTTTTGCAATAAATCGCAGTGCATCCTGCGCTCTAACATCATCCGGATTAATCATCCCAACTATCAACATATCAGCTTTTTTCTCAATTGGAATAACTTTATACGACCTAGCTGTATCCTCTGGAATAATAGCTAAAATATTCTCATTAATATTTGTTATATCTATTTTTTTAAAAGGCACATTTAACAACGATGCTTTTATTTCGGCCACCTTATACGAATCGGCTAATCTCCGGTCAAAAATAACTTTATCAATTTGATCCTTTAAATAAGACATTTCCCCTTGCAACTTACTTGCTTGGGGTTCTTGTATAATTCCTTGCTGTATTAATTCTGTGAGTAGAGTAGAGTTATCCATAAATTTTAAAAACCTTAAAAAGATTGGAAGGGGTTACTCCTACCAGATGAGGAAGTTGAAAGAGGAGCTACTTGAGCTCTTAATTCCTTAAAAGTTTGATTATTTAAAATAGACTGGGGTGAAGAAGCTGATCTGACTCTGTTTAATTCAGTCGCCGACTTCTCAAGTTGAGATTCCGAAGAATCTACTATACTTGTAATAAGAAGCGTTGGCGAAAAAAACATATAATAAACGGCTGCTCCCACAAAAACCACCACAAACAGACCTATTAATATTGGCATAAAATCTATTTTCTTTTTTTCTTGTTCAATTTCAAAAGCCATATTTTATTCTTGATAATAAGTATCGACTACAAAAGTAAATGATAATCCACTGTCTCCTTGAGCTTGAGCCGTCATTTCTACCACATCAATTAATTTAATATTATTTTCTAAAGCCTCTAAAAATCTCTTCATAGAATTATAATCCGAAAAAGCGCTAAATGTTATACGCATTTTTTTAACATCCTTAATTAAACTATTACTATTAGAACTAACCGCGTTAGCCACCTCCTCAACTGTCACCGCCTGCAAAGACATATTATGAACCTTAGCTAAAAATTGAATTTGATGAACAGACTGCGGTAAATCAGCCCCTTTAGGTAAAGCTGAAGCCAAAAGATTTTGGGCATTTAAAGACTCATCAACATCTAAAGCTAAAGATTCAAAGGCTGCTTTAGCGTTTTGTTGTGCCTCCAAAAAATCTCTAGCTTGAGCCACCTCCTCCCTTAAAACTCGTACACTTAAAAAAGCTGGCCTTACATAAGCCCCAAATAAATATAAAGATAATAAAAGCAAAATAACTGCCAATAGCAGACTTAACATTCTTTTATTTGAGGTATTTGTTTGCATTTTTAAGATTTAAATAATGATTTTGAAATAATAAAAGTCACCTCAAACGACACTAAACCATTTTGACTACGCACCGCCGAATCAAGTACTAAATTACTCACCTGTTCCGATAAACGCAATTTTTCAAGTTGCCTAGAAAGTTCAGCGTAATCTCTGGCTAATCCAGCCAAAACAACCTCTCCTTTATCAACCGAAAAAAAACTTTCTGTAAAATACACTCCACTATCGGTATTATCTTCTAAAAAACCAAAGAAATTAGTCGCTCGCACATGAGAATCCAAAAGTCTCTTCATATTAGAAAGCCTTGAATAAAAATCAACTATTTTTTCCCTTTGGTCCTCCGGAATTGAGGACTCCAGTTCCATTGATTGGGCTATATAATTTTTATTTTTATTTTTTAAAACAGCCGTATATCCAAACTCTAAACCCACAAAACTTGCCACCATCACAAAAAACACTACAAAAGAAAAAGTTAAAAGCCTCCACATCAGACCCGATCCAGAAAAAGCCTGTCTTTTTTGGATAGGTATCACCGGCGGAATTCCTCCATTTACTAGTCCATTTTGTTGCATATTATATAAATTAAAAACCTCTAAGTGCTAACCCTAAAGCCACTGTTAGCGTTGGACCAAGCTCT
>PCWO01000027.1 GCA_002796205.1 Candidatus Liptonbacteria bacterium CG11_big_fil_rev_8_21_14_0_20_35_14 | reverse complement strand
CAATATATCTTTTTAATAATCGCCCAGAAACTTTATAAAACTTAATATATATTATTTTATCATTATCCACACCAGCTAAAAATCCCCCAACCCCTCTAAAATATGGGGTTTTGCATTTTTGGCTTAAATGTGTTATAATTAACCCATAAGTACTTTGAAAATTAAATATAAGGAAGGGTTTATAAAATGGTTAATAAAAATGTGTATATATGCTCAATGCCAAGATCAGGCTCAACTCTTTTAGGATTAATTTTGAATAACAATTCAAATGTAGAACATTTAGGAGAATCGCCTTATTGGCATAAATTAAATCCATCTAATGTTATATGCTCTTGCGGAAATTATAATTGTGAATTCTTAAATGATGTTTATAAAAAAGCAATAAAATCGTCTAATATATTAGCATTATTAGAAGCATGTCAAATAATAGAACTCATAGAAGAACCAAATAAAATACCTCATCCACTAAGCTTAAAATCTAATAATATTAAAAAATTAGATAATTTAAATGAAAAAATATTATTATCTTGTAAGGGTTTAAATGAATTATCTGATTTATTTAGATATAAAACCGGTAAAGAAGTTACGGTTGATAATACTAAATATATAAACTTTGCTGAGGTATTAATTGATATGGACTGGTTAATCTTATTATTATTTAGAGATCCTAGAGGAATTCTTAATTCTATGAAAAATTCAGGTATAAGAAAATCTGTACCAAGAAATATAGAATTTAAAATTCCAATATTAGAAAGATTTTCTAATAGGGCAATAAAATTAATAAAAAGAAAAAACGTATTACCTATAAGATATGAAGATTTATGTCAAAATAGTTTTGATACCATTAAGTTAATTTGCTCTTTTATCGGAGTAAATTTTGAAGATAATATGTTGAAATTTAATTCAAACAAAGGGCATATATTATTTGGTAATAGAATGATAAGAAATAATGAAGACCATATAAAAGAAGATAATAGCTGGAAATATGAATTATCTAAAGAAGAAAAGAAAATGATAGAAATTAGTAATTTATATAATTTATATCAGCAATTTGGTTACATTTTTTAAGGAGGCATACAAATGAATATACCGAAAGTATTATCTTTTGATTCTAGTAAGATTAAAATTAAAAAAGATTCTAATAATAAATTAATAGTTATTAAGAAGACATGTATAAATGAATTTATTAATATTAATAAAGTTAGAATTAATTTTAATAATTCTCAAGTATTAAATGAGAAAATAATAATAAAAATAGCCAATTTAATTGAATGGGATGAAGAAAACTTAATTTTAAAAACTGAATTTTGTTCAGGAATTAATTGTGAAATTGCTTTAAAATCTACTAAAGATGTTGATAGTCGTTTATTTTTTATAAATATATTTAAAAATCTATTTATTACTTTAAGAGAAATTGGTTTTTTATGGGGAGATCTTGCTCCTAGGAATATGGTAATAGATAAAGAAAATAATTATTTATGGCTGTTTGATTTTGAAAGAAAAACATTTATAGAGAAATCTGTTTTGCCAGAAAGATTTATCAGATTTTTATATAATTATGCGTTAGAAGAATTCTCTTGTTTTTTATTTAAAGATGAACAAGATTACTTATTTCAAGATTTTATTTTGAAAAGTATTAACGGTTTAATTAGAAAAAATAATATAGAGTCAAAAAGAAAAAAAATTTTACTATATTATTTTTTTGGCGATAAGGAATATTACTCACTAGATGAAATCAGAGAAATTGAAATGACTATGGCTAGGGCTATGACCCCGTTTACTTTAAATGGTTCAATAAAATATCCAGCAATAACAATAGATAATATTTGTAAGCAGAAAGGATTAATTTATTATGCAAAATATATTAATGCAACCAGATATATTAATGAAGAAGAAAAAAGGTTTTACATTCTTAAAAATGAAGCATTTATATAATAATATTTACTTATGTAATCAAGAAGATAAACAATTTATTCATATTATCGAATCGGATATATTTATAGAAGTAAAAAAAGATGGTTATATACCCAAGAGTGGACTTTTATTATCTGATTATCTTTTACTGTGTGATCTAAAAAATAAGTCAGTACTAGATATAGGAACTGGAGAAACTGGTTTTATTGCTAATTATTCAAAATTTTTAGGGGCAAAAGATGTTTATGGTGTAGATATAGATCCTGAAATTATAAAACACGCTCAATCAGCTTATTTAAAAGATATTCAAAAAATTAATTGGCATGTTAGTAATATTTTTTCTTTTTTTAATCAAAATTTAAAATTTGATTTTATAGTATCTAATCCGCCACAAATGCCTATGGAAGTAGCCGGAAATACTCATGATTATGGGGGAGAAGATGGTAGAATTATAATTGAAAAAATAATAAAAAATTCAAAAAATTTTACACACAAAGATTCTAAATTAATTATTCTCCTTTTTGATTTTTTAGGAGTGGATATATCATATAACAACTCATTAAGTTTATTTAAATTCGCATCTAATATTAATATGAGTTCTAAAATTATTAAATCATATAAAAATAATATTAGAAAAGGAGGTCAAACTGAAAAAAATATAAATTGGATAAGAAAAAAGTTTCCTAAATATAAATTTAAAATGGACGAAAACAATAATTTATACTTCCATTCTTTAATAGTAGAATTTAATAATAAATAAAAGAGTTAAATTTATAATTTAACTCTTTTTTATTCTTTTATTACTTTAATCAAATCAAGAGAATTTTTTTCACCTTTTATCCAACTATTTAAGACTTCAAATGTTCTATTAGATATAAAACTTTCTTTAGACATGTTTTTTATTTCTTCCTTACTAAACCATTTTATATCCGTGATATTTTCTAGTCTAGATATCTGATCATTAATAGGGGCTAAAGTTATTTTTTCTCCTTTAATAACTCCTAAAAAATTAAACTGAATTTTTATATCTTCTTCACTATTAACTAAGGATATATTAATTAAATTTTTTATATCAACCTCAATTCCAGCTTCTTCTAAGCATTCTCTTTTCGCGGCTTCTATTAAGGTCTCGCTCCCATTATCTCCATAAGTACCCTTTATAATATTCCATAAAGGTAAAGGCTTTTTTGATATTTTTTCTTTTATTAATAAAACCTCATCTTTATTATTATTTACTAACACAGAAACTTTAATTTTTATATTTTCCATAATTTTATTTTAATAAAAAATAGATAATTACGCAATTATAATATATTATCTTACATTAGTTTCTTGAACTCGCCCCAATATATATTGACTAATATTAATTATATGTTATTCTCTAAAAAGATTCTTAAAATTTTATTTAAATAGAAAGGAAGTTATTAACTATGAATGATAGTATTTATTGTGGTTTAGATTTTGGAACAAGTAATTCAGCTATATCAGTAATTAATGAATCAGGAGTTTTTTTAAATGAAAATTATATAATGCCTTCTTTAATATTTTTTCCTAAAACTGGAGGAATTTTTATCGGTAATGAAGCAATAGAAAAATGCATAAATGAAAAATATAAAGGTAGATTAATTCAATCATTTAAAAATTTTTTATCAGATCCTTTATTTGATAAAACTAGAATAGGAGATTATCATTTTTCATTAGAAGATTTAATATCCATTATAATGAAAGATCTTAAAGAAAATATGGAGTGTTTTTTAGATAAAGAAATAGATAGCGTAGTTCTTGGTCGTCCAGCACAGTTTTCAGATGACGCAGAGAGAGATTTAATTGCAGAAGAAAGATTAATAAATTCAGCTAAATTAAGTGGATTTAAAAAAATAGCCATTCAAATTGAACCAATAGCAGCAGCTCTTGACTATGAATTTAATTTGGAAAGTGAAGAATTAGTTTTAGTCGGAGATTTTGGTGGCGGAACTTCTGATTTTACCATAATGAAGTTATCAAAAGAAAATATTAAGAAAAAAGATCGTAAAGAAGATATTATAGGCACTTCCGGAATTAATATAGCAGGCGACTTCTTTAATTCTTCCATTATGTGGGAAAAAATTGCTAAACACTTTGGATTGGGTGCTAAATACGAATCAACTAGTGGTAAAGTTATGGATGTCCCAACTGCTTTATTATGGCATTTAAGAGAATGGCATAAACTTCCTTTTTTAGATAATCCTCAAGATAAAGGACTTATAAATAGGTTGTTAATGACTTGTAATAATAAAGATGCAATAGTAAGATTTAAACAAGTTATTGATAATCAATTAGGTTTTGGCTTATTCCAGTCAATAGATAAAGCTAAGTGTAATTTATCGCAAGAAGATAATTCAAAAATATTATTTACGAGTGATTTCTTTTCTATTGAAGAAAGAATAAAAAGTAATGAGTTGGATTTAATTATTGAAGATGAATTAGCGGACATAGATGAAGCAATATCAAATTTATTAAAATCTGTTAGTCTATCAAATGAAAATATTGATTCAGTTTTTTTAACTGGTGGATCATCTCACCTAACTCAAATTCAAGAGATTTTTAAAAAAAGATTTGGGTTTAATAAAATTAAAAGACAGGGCTCAGGATTTGTTAATGTTTCTAATGGGTTAGCTTTAAGTTCTCTTTATTTAGATTTTAAAAAATAAAAGCATGCGGAAGTTTTTACTTCCGCTTTTTTTATACACGCAAACCTTTTCCACACAAGCTAAAAATACTCCCCAACCCCTCTAAAATATGGGGTTTTGCATTTTTGGCTTAAATGTGTTATAATTAACCCATAAGTACTTTGACGCCAATGAATAAAATCTATTATATATATTAATATATAGTAAAAGGAGGTTGATTTATATGGATATAAATTTTGTACTCGATACAATAGTGTTGCAACCGACATCATTTTGTAATATTGACTGTCTATATTGTTATTTACCTGATAGACATAAAAATATGAGGATGAATCCAGTCGTAACTCAAAAAATTTCTGAATCTATTTCTGATTATAATAAAGATATAACATTGCTTTGGCATGGAGGTGAACCACTAGCTTGTGGCATAAAACACTTCTCACTTCTAATAGAGCCATTTAAAAAACTCAAGAATACAGGTATTCTTGATCACACCATTCAAACAAACGGAACTCTTATAAATGAAAATTGGTGTGAATTTTTTATCTCACATAATTTTAATGTCGGAATAAGTATTGATGGGCCAATATGGGCAAATAAAAATCGCATTGATAAAAAAGGACAAGAAACATATGCTCGTATTATCAAAGGTATTCAATATTTAAAAGACAATAATATTAACTTCACGGTAATTGCAGTAGTTAGCAAGGAGTCATTAACTAGAGCTAAAGAAATATACGAATTCTTTTGTATGTTAAAATGCTCTAGTGTCGGTTTTAATATTGAAGAAAAAGAAAATGTAAATAAGCGGGAAATATGTGATAATAATATGGTAACAAATTTTTGGAGCGATCTATTTGATTTCTGGAAAGCTAATCCAGTTATAGAAGTGCGCGAATTTAGCCAAATTCTATCACGTATAGAATTATTATCTACTGAAGAAGATAAAGAGCCAGTTAATTTACAATACAGTATATATCCTTCCATTACTTATAATGGCGACATAGTCTTGCTTTCTCCTGAATTTTTAGGAGCTAAGGCACCACAATACGACGATTTTATTGTCGGCAACATAAATAATGAATCTTTACTCTCCATTATTAATAGAATGAATAATATTTCTTATGTCGATGATTATGTGAATGGCATTAAAAAATGTGCCATGGATTGTGAATACTTCTCTTTTTGTGGTGGTGGATGGGCTAGTAATAAATTTTTCGAACTTGGATCTATTAATACTACAGAAACCGTATTCTGTCGAAATTATAAACAAAGACCTTTAGAAGCCGTAGTAAATCAGCTTTAATTTTAACTAAAAACGAAAGGAGGTGAAGGTGATGCCCAGTATCAAGAAAAAAGCTCTTGCTAAATTATCTAATGCCAATGCACTAATTCAGGATGTTAAATCTAAGCATCCTAACAGCTTGTCAAAAACAACATGTGGCAAAAAGCCAGGTCAATTTAACCAGTTTAACAATGGATTTAACAAAGTTGGCAAACCTTAATTTTATTCCAAAACGCAATAAATATTAAAATAAGTAATCATAAACTGGTAAAATTATTAATAAATTTGCCCGTTATTTTTTTATACTCTACAATGAATATAATATATTTTCTAAATATATTATATATATCTATGCCTTCTAAAATTACACCCCTATTATTAACTTGGGAAGAATACAATAAAAAAGAAATTTTATTTCCTTATATTTTTCAAATTAAAAATAAAAAACAATTATTACTTTATTTTGGGGCAAGTCATACACATAATTCACAAGATGATCAATTTGATAATATTAAAAAATATTGGCAAGATTTTCTTAAAAACACAAAAAATAAACAATGCCTTGTTTTAATTGAAGGCGGACAAAGAAAAATTTATAAAAATAGCAATAAGGCTATTTTAAATGATGGCGAAGCAGGTTATATAACATATCTATCAGCTCAAAGTAATATTGAAATAAATTCTCCCGAACCTCCAGATAATTTTGTTATAAATAAGCTATTAAAAAAGTTTTCAAAAAATAAAATATACTACAATTATTTTGCAAATTTAATCTTGCAATGGCACAGACTAGATCCTGTGCCTAATTTGGAAAAATATCTTGGTAATTACTTTTATCAAGATAAACATGAATTTAATTGGAAGGATTTTGAATTTTCCTTAGATCATATGAAAAAAATCCACCAAGACTTATTTAATAAAAAATTTAATCCCTTAGATGAAGATTTTTTCTATAATATTACAACTCCAACAGAAAATACTTGTACAATTAATAAAGTATCACAGGAACGTGGTCTTATAAGAGATGTCTATATTGTTGAACAAATTATTAAATACTGGAAAGAAGGTAAAAATTTATTTATAGTTTTCGGCTTTAGTCACGCAATTGTTCAAGAGCCCGCATTAATTAAGCTTTTGAAGTAATAATTTTAATAAAATACGTTAAAGTATAATTATTAAAACCAACCCCTACCACCCCCCCAACCCTCTAAAATATGGGGTTTTTGCATAACGCTTGAATAATTTAAATTACATGATATATTATAGCTAGTTATTTTTTTATAAAACAAAGAGTAGTAGAGGATTAAGCGCTACTACTTGATGAAAGGTGGTGAGGATTATGTTGGAATTCCAGTCTTATCCTGATCATGGCGATGACTCCGGCCCAGACAGTCCTGATGTTGAAATGGCAGAGTAATCGTGTTACATAGCGAGTGTAGATTTTTTAATCTACGCTCGCTATAATTTTATTATGAATTATAGTATAAAAGATTTTATAGAATCCGAATCAATAAAAAGTGTAACCTTTAGTCCTAATGGCAAAAAAATAGCATATTTAAGCAATCGTTCCGGCTCTTATCAAATATATTTAATACCAAGTAAGGGGGGACAGTCTAAACAATTAACTTTTTTAAAGGACCAAATTTATTTTGCAATTTTTTCACCCACTAAAGAAGAAATTATTTTTGGAAAATCAAATAATGGAGATGAAAAAATCCAACTTTATTTATTTTCTATTAAAACTAAAAAAATAATAAATTTAACTAAAAATTCCAAAGTTAAACATAATTTTGGTAATTGGTCATCTGATGGAAAGTATATTACATACTCTAAAAATCAAAGGAGCGAAAAAGATTTTGATGTTTATATTCTAAATATAAAAAATGGAAAAGAGGAATGTATATATAATAGTGGCGGTAATTGTTATCCTAATTCTTTTTCTCCGCAGCAAAATTTTATAACCATTCAAAAAAGGTATTCTAATTTAAAAACTGAGACACTGCTTTTTTCTTTTAAAAATAAATCTATAAAAAGCATAATACACCCAAAAGCGGACTCTTATTATGGCGGGGCTTATTGGCTTCCTGATGAATCTGCTTTTTATTTTATAAATAACACTACTAAAAATTTTCTTGGGTTAAGTTTATATAAAATATCATCTAGTGAATGGAAATACGTCTATACTCCCAAGTTTGACGTTGAAGGTGTTAGAGTTTCTCATGATGGAAGGTTTTTAACAACGATAATCAATAAAAATGGTTATAGAATTATAAACCTTAGAAAAACGTCAGATATGAGTGAAATTATTTTAAATGATTTAACAAAGTTAGAAATGGTTTACTCAGTCAATTTTTCAAAAGATTCAAATAATTTAGCTATGATAATTGGAGATTCAGTAAATGTCAGTAATCTTTATATATATTCTATAAAAAATAAAAAAATAAAAAAATTAACAAATAGTATTCAAAAAGTTTCTTCAGAACAATTATCTAAACCTAAATTATCTCATTTTAAATCTTTTGATAATCTAAAAATACCTTACTTTATATATGTGCCAAATTTTAAATTAAAAAAAATACCCGTAATCATCAATATTCATGGTGGTCCAGAAGCTCAATATAGACCGGCATTTAATTCTTTTATTCAGTATTTAGTCTATAAAGGATATGCTATCATTGCGCCAAATATAAGGGGTAGTTCCGGGTATGGAAAAAAATATATGAGTTTAGACGATATAGAAAAAAGACATAATGCTATAAAAGACATAGAATATTTACATAAATATATAAAATCAAATAAAAAATTAGACCATAACAATATTATACTCATAGGATCGAGCTATGGTGGATATATGGTACTTGCTAGTTTAGTTTTCTATTCTAAATTATGGGCTGGAGGTGTTAGTTTATCAGGGATAAGCAACTTAGAGACTTTTCTTAAAAACACTGCTCCACACAGATTAATAAATAGAGAAATAGAATATGGTTCTCTTAAAAATCATAAAAAATTATTAAAAGAATTATCTCCTATAAATTATATTAAAAATATAAAAGCACCTTTACTTTTAATACATGGAAAAAATGATCCAAGGGTTTCACTAAATGAAGCTGAGCAAATAAAAAATAAATTATTAAAATTAAAAAAACAAGTAAAATTAATAACTTACAAAAACGAAGGTCACAGTTTATCAAAATTAAAAAATAAAATTGATGCATATAACAAAATAGAAAGCTTTCTTAAAAATACATTGACTAATAAATAAAATAGTTTTACTGTACAGTTAGCAGTTTTTATAAAAGGAGAATAGTAAATGGAAAACAATAATAAAGAACCCCAGTCCATTATATTTATAGTAGGGGATTTAGTTAATCTGCGACTACTAAAAGAATCAGATCTTTATACCTTACTTAGTCTAGTAAATAATCCTAAAATAAGAGAAATTTCTTTAAAACGAAAACCAATTACAGAAGCTACAGAAAAGAAATGGCTAGAAAAAAATATTATTGGTAGAGATGATGAAATACATCTGGGAATAATAGTTCCCGATAAAGACGATATTATAGGCATAATTTGTCTTTATGATATAAATCAAATTCATGGCACAGCTTATCTAGGAATTATTATTAACCCATCTTTTCAAGGAAAAGGCTATGGTCCAAAGTCAGTTAATATGATTATTAATTATGCTTTTACTCATTTAAACTTAAGAAAAATAAATTGGAGTACATATGCCTCTAATAAACATTCTATAATCTGTGCTCAAAAATGTGGTTTTATTGAAGAAGCAAAAATTAAAGATCAATATCAAGTTGGTAATAACCTAATTGATGAAGTTATATTAAGTATTTTTCGAAAAGATTTCCTAATAAATAATAATCTTAAGGAGATTGTATTATGAGTAATAATATAGATACATCATACTATGACAACCAAACATCTGAACCACCAGTTATTAATTCTCAAGCACCTAATTAGAAAAATATTTATAAAACAAAAAGCTAGAAAATTTATATCTTTCTAGCTTTTTTAAAATATAAATTTTTATATTTATTTTTTATACCACCCCACAAAACCCTCTAAAATATGGGTTTTTGCATTTTTGGCTTAAATGTGTTATAATTAACTCATAAGTACCTTGAAAATTATCTTATATGAAATAGGAAGGATGTTTTAATATGAAGCATGTCCATATTGTTGAAAAAAATGGTAAATTTTTATTATTTGCTCCTTTTAAAGGCTTAGTTATGGAAATAGATGAAAAAGAAAAAAACTCATTATTAAATTTAATTAATATTGAAAGCAGTTCTTTTGATGATATATTAAATTTATTACCCATTATAGATGCAGAAAAATTATTGAACAATGATTTTGAAATTAAGCAAGAGATAGAAACAGAATTTTTACCTACATCAGGCACTATTTTCCCAACTTTAGATTGTGGACTTCGTTGTACTTATTGTTACTCAAATGCTGGGACTGAAGGTAATAAAACTAATATGCCCTGGGAAATTGCCAAAGCGACAATAGATTTTTTAATTAATAATGCCAAACTAAAAAATGAAAAAGAATGTTCTTTAGAATTTCATGGCGGAGGAGAACCAACTAAAAATTGGCCCGTATTTAAAAAAACTATCCTTTATTTTCAAGATCAATCAAAAGAAAATGGAATAAATTATAACATTGATCTCGTAACAAATGGAATGTTATCAGAAAATCAAATTAAGTGGTTATCAAATCACATTAATTATGTACAAATATCTTCTGACGGAATGAAAGAAATTCAAGATATTCAAAGACCTCTAGCAAATGGTAGTCCTTCTTCTGAATTAGTTCATAAAGCAATTCATTCTTTTTTAGATAAAGGTGTTGGTGTTGCAGTTCAATGTACTATAACAGATATGGGAATTAATAAAATTCCAGAGATAGTCAGTTTCTTTATTAATACTTTTTCTGGAGTTGAAATACATTTAGAGCCTGCCTGTTCTTGTGGGAGAGGCTCGGATCAAGAATTTCCATCCTCTGTCGCTTTTATATATGGCTTTATAGAAGCATCAAAAATCGCTAGTTTTAGTAACACAGATTTATTTTATTCCGGATATTCTCCTGATCTTTTAGAAATACGCAATAATTTTTGTGGTATATATGGACCAAATTTTATTGTCTCTCCAACTGGATTAGTAACTACATGCCACGAAGTCATCGAAAGAAGTAGTCCTCTAGCTAGTCTTTTTATATATGGAAAATTTGAACTCGGTAAAGGATTTATATTTGACCACCAAATGATTCAAAATTTAAGAAGCAAAGATGGTAAGTTAAATCCTATATGTTCAGAGTGTCCGGCACAATACTATTGTGTTGGAGACTGTCTTGCTAGAAAAACTAATAGTTCTGGAAAAGAAATTTCAAATCCTCGGTGTCATATTAATTATGAATTAACCGTACATCGTTTATTTGAAGAAATATCATAAGAAAGAAGGTGATTAAATGTCTAAATCTGTCATCAGAAAAGTAAGTTATCTAGGTAAAAAACAAGACTTAAAAGTTCATCTGACTAGAATTCAATGCCCGGGTCACTGCAGTTGTGCAAGTAAGTCAAAAAAAAGAAGATAATATCTTCTTTATTCGGTCACTGTTTATTCAGTGACCGAATTTTGTTTTAAAACAAAATTAACAACATTTCTTATTTTATTAAAATTATTTTTTTCTTCTATCTTAATTTCTTTATTTATATCTCTATTTAAAACTTTTGTTTTATATATAATATCAAGCGCTCTTACTACATACTCATCTCTTAGAATTTTATTATCTCCATAGCCTTGTTTTATTAATTCATCACTAATTTTCCCTTCTAATATTTTTTTAGGTAATTTGAAATTAGAAATAAACATATGTAAAAACTCATGACGCAATAATCCATATGAGTTGTCTCTATATCCAGGACCCAATATTAAATAAACTTTATCTTTATTATTTACATAATATCCTCTCCAGTAAGCATCTAATGGATTTAAAATTATAATCACTTTTTTAACTAAAACATTTTTATTAACCACTTTTTTAATTTTTTTAATTTCTTTTTTAAATACAGGTAATAATTTTTTACCATTATCTATAAAATATTTATCAAAATATTTTTCTAAATTTTTAACATCTTTTTCTAGACTAAATTCTTTTAATTTTAAAATAAATTCAGTTAATTTTTTATTATTTTTATTTTTTTCAAAAATCGCATTTATTAAGTACCAAGCATGGTGTGAATCTATTGTATTTTTTACATCCTCATATTTATCAACTAAAAAGCCATTTTTAATCTTTACGTTAATCTTTTTTCTAAAAAGACTCATTCCTTTAGAATTATTTTCTTCTCTATAACCAAAAATATTAAGAAGTAAAAATAATCTAAATACATCCTTTGACTCTTTTTTACCTATTATTATATTCATATACTTAGTGTACAACTTATTAATATTATTTTATATCCTAGCAATAAATATCTACCAAAAACTATTAGGATGGAGCTTTAAAAACCAAACCCCCCCCAAACCCATCTAAAATATGGGTTTTTGCATTTTTTGGGGAAATGTGTTATATAAATAACAGATATTTTAAAATTCCATACATTCTAAAGTGCTTTAAAATCTAAAGCATGATGAAAAGAGGTGAAAACTATGTTTCGCTATTTGTTTAATAAGTTGTTTCCAAAAGTGTTTTTCAGTGGTAACTCGGGTCCGAGTATTGGCGTTTTTTCAGTAGTTGCTGGAAAGCGTGGAAAGTTTAGTAATTTTAATACCCGCGCGACTACATTGAAGTGTGCCGGTGAGTGCACTTGTCGTTGTTGCAAGTAGTTGGTTAATATACATGCGTAGGTGGCTTTTATTTCGGTCACCTGCGTATTTATTTTAGCAATCAAATAAAACTTAGATTATAGAATGGAGGTAAATAATGAACACTCTTAAACCACTTAAAGCGCCCTTGTCCGTCAACTTTGAATCTACACAAGTATGCAATTTGAGATGTAGTTTTTGTTTTAGTAACTCGGCTACTTACAGCCATAAAAATCCACCTCTTCAAAATGTTAAAAAAATCATTGATTTACTTTATGAAGCTGAGGTTTTTGAAATTCGTTGGTTTGGTGGTGAATTTACCGCTTTAAAAGGCTGGCAGGAAGCCGTAGAATATGCCTATAATAAAGGCTTTTTTATGGCTTTTGTGTCAAATGGCACATTGCTTTCACGTGAAGATGTTAGATTTCTCTATTGTAATGGCATCACTGGTGGAGCCATGTCAATCCATGGACCTGAAGAAATGCATGACAAAATTGTTGATACTAAAGGAGCATTTCAAAAAACCATTCAGGCGATCCGCAACTGTTGGGATGAGAATATCGGCGTGACTGTACTATTTACACCTACTAAAATTAACTACAAATCAGTTTATGATTTAGCTAAATGGTTTAAAGAAAACAATGTGCCGGTTACAGAAATTGATATAGGCAGGCTCTGTCCTTCAGGTGAAGCAACTCATAACTGGGACAATAACCGTATGACGTTGGACGATTATAAATTTTTATTTAAAGAAATGCGTCGCATTCATTCTGATTTTGGAATTCATGCCTATATGGGAGATGCATTTCCGCTTTGCGTTTTGCCTTATAGTGATTGGGATTTAGTGACTGGATGCTGGCAAGGTACAGGATTTGGACAAATATCGTACACAGGAGAATTAAAATCATGTTCCATATTAGGAGGATCTTATGGAAATATATTAGAAACTCCATTAATAGATATATGGACCAAGAAATTAGAAACAATGCGTTCGTTGGCATATCTGCCCAAACAGTGTCGTCACTGTCCGCATTTTTGTGGCGGTGGTTGTTCTGCTTCTAGAGTGGGCGCCACGCATTATGCGCCAGATGAGTTTATTCCTAGTCTGGAAGATGAAAATATTTTAACTCTCGTTCGTCGAGTGCCGGGGTTACTCAACTTCTATATTCAGAGTACATTAGAACGGGTTATAGCTAAAAGTTATAACGGTAATAATGACAATAAACTTATACCTTCAACTGAAGCTAAGCCGAAGATAAATTGCCGTTATAAAATACGACAAGACCTCGATGGTTATATTGGATTTTTTAAGGATAGGGGTATTCTAACGTTAGATGAAACCGCATCTAAAATAATTACTCTTATGGACGGTAAGCATAGTGTTGAGCATATTATAGCAGATATGGAAAATAATTATCCATTAAAAAATGGTAAAGTAAGAGATAATGTAATAACGTTTTTGCAATCAATTAATAAAGGTGATTTTCTTATATTTAATTAAATTATTAAAATTATTATCTTAAGCAAGGGTGCTAATTTTTAGCCACCCTTTTTTATTGAATTATTATTCTTTATTAATTACAATATATGTATGTCTCATGTAATATTTTCTCACACTAAATCACGAGAAAAAAAATATCAACAAAAAATACTTTCCCAAAAACAATGGTTTATAGACCATGATTTTCCGGTTTTTCTACCTCAAAATACAAACCGTGATAATTCAGATAAAGACTATAAAGCAGTAAAAAATAAACTTTATAAATTACAAAAAAAATGGGATAAAATAGAATCGGATTATTTTAAAATAATAAGTAGCTTTAAACATTCAAAATTATTACCAAAATATATCAGTCATATTACACTTTATGGCCCAGAAGGCGAGTTTCAGGCACCTAATATATTATATGTCAGATTAAGGACAACCAAAGATAAAAAAATGATTTTAGAAGCCATTGGTCATGAATTAATTCATATTTGTTTAGGGAAATTTTTTGAAAAGCAAAATCTTAGTTATGAAGAAATAGAGTGGTTAGTTGATAATCTAATTCTACAAAGCAACTTAAAAAAACTGTTTCCAAATTATAAGCAACAAACTATAGGTAAGCCAAGGAAAAATATTTTAATGGAAATACTTAATTAAGATAAAACATAATTATAACAAACCCCCACCTCCCAAACCCTCTAAAATATGGGTTTTTTGCATTTTTTGTGGAAATATGTTATATAAATATATAGATATTTAAAAATTCCATACATTCCAAAGTGCTTTAAAATCTAAAGTATGATGAAAGGTGGTGAAATTAAGATGACCGCAACTAAAGCAGTTAAAAGAAATTATTATTCCGTAGAATTTCTATTCCCTGATGAAATTGTAAATCAAGAAATTCTTAGCGATCTAATAATACCCGCAGTTCAAGGTGAATTCTATTCTTACTCTTCTAAATTTACAGATGAGCGACCATTGTACGCATTTATGAAGTGCAAGGCAAACAAAAATCGTCCAATTGACACAATAAAAGATCTCGGTCACGAAGCCAACCTGCTTTTTCTGTTCAATAAATTAGAGCAAATTAAAGTTTGTCCTGTTAAGACAGCACATACTTCAGGCTTACTTGGTAATTCTGTTAACAGTGAGTTATTAAGTAATACATTTATTGCACCAGCCAAAATTACTGCCGAACATTTTTACAATCTCTATTTTAAAAAAGATGCATCGAAATTGATGAAAATCAGCCAAGAGTCGTGCTTAGAATGTAAAACATCTATTATTCCTCTAGAGTTAGAGATGATTATCGCCATGATGACTGATTGTGGTAAGTACGGATTATTTTTAGTAAAAGATCTTACCTCTACATCAATACAAATTGATGCTTGTCATATTTTGCTTTAGTTTTACGCAGTAGACTAGTAATACTTACCACCGCCAAGGAATTTCCCTTGGCGGTGTATTTATTTTAAATATCTTAATTTACAATGCTTTCCGCCATACTTGCCCAATCTCATCATCTGGAGGAGTTATTTCTTTAACCTTATTAAAACCTATTCTTTCATAAAAATCCCATGATTCATTATGAGAGTTAGGACTATATAAAAGAATTTCACTAAAACCGAAATCTCTTAATTTTTCTATTATATTTAATGCTAATTTTTTACCAATGCCTTTTCTTTGGTATTTTACCGCAATAATATATAACTCTATAGGATTATTAGTTTCCGCAAACGGTCTCAAATAATTAATCAAACATCTAAAACCAGCAATTCCTAAGATTTTATTATTTTTTTCTATTATAAAAAATCCAAAATCTTTTTTAGATCCTTTTTGGATATATGTTTCTAATTCATTTAAAAGCTCATCAATAAATTCCGGATCTGTAAAGTGCAAAGCAAAAATTTCTTTCACTATTTTTTTATCAGTTTCTTTAAATTCTCTAATGATCATAACTATATACTAACAAAATATTTTACATTATAAAATATTATAAAAACCTTTTAAAACCACCCCCACCCCCCAAAACCCATCTAAAATATGGGTTTTTGCATTTTTAGTTGAAATGTGTTATAATTAACCCATAAGTACTTTGATAATAATTTAAATAAAAAAAATAAATACAAAAGGAGAGTTACGATTATGAGAGGAAAACTGGTTGTATCTGTATTGAGTTTTTTGTTTTTGTTTGTGAATATAGTAAATTCGCAAACAACTTTGGTTAATCACGAGTGGATTAGCCGAGCGGTTTCGGATCAAAATCATGTTTTAAGTCAAGATATTATTGGTCTAAATGCTATAAATATTTTTATAGTTACCGACCAAAATATCTCTTTAAATGATTTTGAGCAGTATGTTGTTCAAGAATCTGATTATTTTTTAAAACACGTACCTCTAAGTAATAGATTTAATATTTTTTTGGTACGGGTAAATAATTTAGGATTTATTCCACAAAACGACAGCACTGTCACACCTTCCAAAAGCACTAGAAATTCAATTGAGCAATTTATCAAAAGAAATTTTGATAATAGTCATGATTATTTAGTGTATGTTAATAATTTTTTTGGAGTTGGTAGCGCAGTCGTTGCTGGTGGAAATAACATAGACTATTTCTATGTAAGTGCGGTTATGTCTTTAACTAACCAAGGCATTATGGCTCACGAACTAGGGCATCTAGTTTGTAATTTATCAGACGAAAATGATGCCTTGGCCACAGGTAGAGATTGGCAATTAAACAAACTAATAAACCAAACTCAATTTGGTGAGTTAGCCACGATCAATCTTTACGGACACAAAGACTATATCCCTAGTGCAGAAATAGTAAACGGCGAAATTATCAACGTCAATATCGTTGATATCCCTAGGGAAAAAATCCCTTGGGCAGCTTTAATTGAGGATAATGTGCCATTGCCGACTTGGAGAGTTCCCCACATATCTTTTGGAAAATTAGCATTTGGTCCTGGAGTATTTAATCCAGAAGATTTTCCTTATCAAAATAGCATAGGTGCTTTTGGTGATGCTCTTTTTGCACCAACTACAGGCGCTTGCATAATGAATATCCAAGATCCGAGATGGGGATATTGTAAGGTGTGTGAACACGCTTGGATTGCTCAAATTTTAGCCAAAACCCAAGAAATTAAGCATTCTCAACCGGAAGGGGATATAATAATTCAGTCCTCTGGCGGAAATCAAACATCTATAAATCCGATTTTATCCATATCTTTCTTAGAAACCGGTTACAACACTAGAGCCTATTGGCTCATAGACGGCGTAACCAATGAATCATATTTAAATAAGAAAGATTGGTCTGTATCGGAGGCGTCTTCTTTAATAAATAAAACCCTCACTTTGCGTGTTATAAGTGAGGCTGGTCTTATTTATAACCCTTATAATATTTTTAAGGTGGGGCATCCGTTGGTAGACTAAAGAGTGATTAATAAGTCTGTTGCTAATCTTCAAACCGAGGATTATTCATTCCAAATCATAGGCGAAAACCAAAAGCCCCTTGTCCATATAGCCTGGGCTAATGGTTCTCTTCTTCCCCCCGAACAAATTTTCCATTGGGAAGATACCTCGGTCTTTACCCCAACTGGAACTTTGGTTCCATTTTCTAACTCCAACATATCAATGCTTATTCATATCCCCGCACTTAAGGGAATAGAAAATAAACCGGAGTATTGGCAGTTAGAAGTTGAGCCGGGGGTCAATATCGTTGGCAACCCTATTCCTCAAATAGGGGATAGCCAAATATTCGGTTTTGGCGTTGTCATTGGCGACGAGGACGTTGCCGAAAACATCGCCAATATCAACAAATTCAGAGTCATAGTTACCATTCCTCCGTTTGGAATGTTTACCGTTTACCCGCAGGTAAACAGTAGTGGTCCGGCCGGCACTCATACGCCAACCCCCACTATGACTCCGACTCCTATTCCTCCCACCCCAACTCCCATTCCTTTAACCCCCACCCCGACTCCCGGATTTATTGGGAGTATAGGTTTAAAGGTTTTGGTAGGCGGAAATCTAGAGGCTTTCTGGAATTGGCAAGGAGCTAACCCCGATAATTTCGAGATTCATCTCTATACAATAAACAACACGTTTATTGATAGAGTAAATCCTCCTTTGCTGGGTACGGCTCGCCAAGTTGTAATTTCACCCCCTCAAGTATCGGGGAGCTATAAAGTTTTAATAGCCCCTAGTTACCAGGGGATTGATTTAAAGGGATCGGACTTTACCGCTTCCGTTATTGCGGCAGTTGTAATTGAGGCTCCTATTCCTCCCACCCAAACCCCAATTGAAACCTCAATTGGCGACTGGGACGTTTATTAATTTTTTATTTGAATCAAATATTCACGACCCATAAGTTTAATCGCTTATGGGTCTTTTTTTATATAAAACTATCACTTGAATAATTTAAACTACATAATATATTAAAGTTTTTTTGCGTCTATTTATATTTTAATATTTACTAATTATAATATAAATAAAATGAAAAACGTTTATTATTCTAAAAAAATTTATAATATAGAGATATTAGTCTCTACTAAAATAGAGATAGATATTATAAA
>PCWO01000048.1:4416-5811 GCA_002796205.1 Candidatus Liptonbacteria bacterium CG11_big_fil_rev_8_21_14_0_20_35_14 | reverse complement strand
AATTTGATATTTGCCAAATTAATTCTTTTGTATAAAAATAAGGGTTTCCGAGCGGTCTGATATATTTATAATCAAAACCGTTAAGAATATTTTGTATAATTTCAATTTGTTTTATTTTATCAATATTTACTGAACCAATTATATGAGGAAAATATTCTGGGAAATTTTGTATTATTTCTCCACAAAATCCATGAAAAGTATTTATATTTATATAATAAGCCGAGGGTCCAATTAAAGAAGCTAGGCGATTTCTCATGTTAGAAGTTGCGCTTTCTGTAAAAGTTAAGGCTAATATTGAATCTGGTTCAGTATCGGTATTTTTTAATATATTAGCTATCCTTAAAGTTAAAACCTGGGTTTTGCCTGTGCCCGGGCCAGCGACTACCATCACCGGCCCTTCAATACTGTCTACCGCTTCTTTTTGTCTTTCATTTAAAGACTTGTAGGCCTCCTCAAATTTATAGTTATAATTCACCTGCTTATTTTATCATTTATATACTTAAAATTTTATCTATCTCATCCACGCAACTTTTTATTTTACCACCAGATATTCCAAAACTCTGTAGTATTTTAGTATTTTTTAATATATCTCCACAAACCACAATATTGTTTTGTAATAATAGATCTTTTTCTTTTTTATTTAAACTTATTAAAACTGTTATTGGCATTATTCCGCTTTCCTCCAGCATTTTTTCTATGCCTAATCCTTTAGGGTATCCCCATCCAATTAATCTAACTTTGGCACACTCTGCGTATTGCTCGGCATCCTTTGTAAATTTTGTATTGGTAACTATTACACACTCTATATTCTTTCCATTAGGTGCTTCTCTTAAATCATCACAGCGAGCTTTTATATATAAAGCCGTCTTGACATCACTTTTGACTCCGGGTTGATTATGAAACTTAGCCTCAATCGCCAATCTCTGCCCGTCTTTTAAAGCTAAAACATCTATTTCGTGCCCGACACATCTACCCATCATGAAATCGGGATAGGTTACTTTAAATCCCTGATACTCAAATAAACGACCCACTAACTGCTCAAAAGGATATCCGGTTGGCCCAAGAGCCATTATGGCCTGTTTAAGACTATATCTAGAGGCCACCGGTTTCTCATAAGATTTTAATAATTTAAAAGCTTTATTATAAATAGCCAAGGTCGTGTCCCCCGGCTTTAAATTTAAAGCTATTTCTTTTGTTATCTGCGAGGCCAGTGACTGACTAGCTCCAGAACGTTCTAAGGAGTTTTTTAGTTTATAAGATTTGAATTCTTGAGTACTACCATCGGCTCTGACTATTTTCATATACTAATATTATAAAATAAAAAAACCAAAACCGCCAAATTATTTAAGAAAATATCAAGACAATATCACTCTGCTTAAAAAGAATATGATTAAA
>PCWO01000048.1:0-4390 GCA_002796205.1 Candidatus Liptonbacteria bacterium CG11_big_fil_rev_8_21_14_0_20_35_14 | reverse complement strand
AAATATTTTCTTTTTACGAATGGTCTTACTTAAAACCTGTAAAATAACTGACACAGATTCCATCACAAATATAAAAGCAAAGAATGGCAAAAGTAAGACGGTGTTGGTCAGCATGGCTATCACCCCGATAGTAATTCCCAGAGCCATGGCTCCTGTATCTCCCATGAAAAATCTAGCCGGATATATATTAAACCATAAGAAGGCTAACAAACTTCCCACCATTACACCACTTAAAGCCGCTAAATCATATCGTCCTAAAGAAAAAGCCACCACCATCAGCGAGGCAAATATAAACAACGAGACCCCACCCAATAATCCATCCAGTCCGTCTGTTTCATTAGCCGAAAAAGCGGATGATATAATAACAAACATAAATAAAGGTATATATAAATATCCTATCTCAATATTTCCGTAAAAAGGAATCATTAAAGTATACCATTCTAAACGAAAGAAAAACCACCAAGCGCCAATAGCAGCAATAATAGAATATAAAACTAACTTATGACGTACTTTAAGTCCCCCACTGCCACCCCCTATTTTAAAAACCCCAAATAAATCATCGGCTAAGCCAACTAAAGCCGCAATCATCATAGCCGTTAATGGTAAATAGGTTTGGGCTCTATCAATAAAATTCAGAGTTCCAAAAAATCCATCAAACCAAAAATTCATTACCCAAAAGAAAATGGCTACAAATAAAACAGTCCCCCATATAATAACTCCACCCATAGTTGGCGTCCCCGCTTTTCCTTGATGCATCTTAGAAAAAATAGGCGCCTCCTCCCCATTTCTAATTTGCTTATTAAAATTTAAAAACTTTAAAATTTTAATAGTTAGAGGGGTGGCTATAAGTAAGGCTACTAAAAATGAAAATGTTGTTAATGCTAAAATACGTGTAATCTCAAATACCATGTTTATAAATTAATAGCGTTAATAATAGTCTCTGTATCTTTAAATCTATTTTTTGATCCAAGTACGATTATAAGAATAGCCTGATTATCTTTAGAAAAAATCGAAATTAAATTTTCACGCGCCTCATGAGTATAGCCGGTTTTACCCCCAATAAAATTACTTGTACCGGCAAATTTATTAATATTCTCATAATTTTTAACATGTGAAAACGCCTTATCCATTATAATCGCTTTTACTTGACGACTAAAGTAGGTTAATTCCGGTCTATTATTATAGATATATTGTATTAATAATTTCAAATCATTAGTTGTCGTGACATTTTTATTTGATAATCCACTTGGGTCAACAAAAAAAGTTTGATTCATAAATAGTCTTCTAGCCAACTTATTCATTTCGCTAATAAATTTTTCATAGCCTATATTTTGAGCCAAAGCCGTAGAAGCGTCATTACTAGAAACTAGAAATAAGGAGGTTACTAAATCTCTGGCTGAAAATATTTCGCCTACCTCAAAATAGCCAGCCTCCTCCTCGGTGTTAATAGCTTCCTCTGTAATTAAAATTGGCGTATCAAGCCCAATCTCTTCTGTAGTTATAACGGCTGTGACTAATTTTGCTAGTGAGGCAGTTGGCCATATTTTATCAGCTTCATGTGAAAATATTTCTTCCTTGGTGGTTAGATTATAAGCCAGCCATGACTCAACTGAAATCTCGGGTTTTATAATTTCTTTTATATTTTCTACCGGCTCCTCTTTTTTTTCTAGCTCTATTTTAACTAAAGCTAAAGCTAAATAATCCTTTATTTGAGATGAGGCATCTTTTGTTTCAATTTGAGAGGCTAAAGCCGGATCTATTACCTGAAAATAATTTTTATCATAAAAAACTTTTTTCTCAACATTAATGTTTTTTACACTATATTGATATTGATTAAAAACAATTACCGATATTAATATCAGTAAAAGTATTAAGTTATATTTATTATTCATGATTTTTTTCTATTTCACTAAATTTTGGTTCAAGTATACCTCTATATTTTTCATATTCAGGTAATTGCTCCTCTTTGGCTATTCCCAAAAACTTAAGAGTATCACCTGTTACATTATATAAAATAACATAACTACGATTTTTGTCTACTACCTTTTCTATTAAACCCCTTATTAATAAATTTCTTAATATAAAACTTGAATTCACGCCTCTTATTTGGTCAATGCGTGCGCGTGATACTGGTCCTAGGTAAGCAATGATAGTTAAAGTCTCAAGAGCAGAGATGGTTAATGTTTTATCAAAACCATCCTTAATAATTTTTTCAATATAAAAAGCATTGGCTGGATTTGTAGTTATCTGGGCTTTCTTATCCCCTAAAATTAAAACAAGTCCTGAATTATGTTTTCCATATTTTTCTTTAATAATTTTTAAGGCTCCCTCTATTTCATCTTCTTTAGATTCTGTAATTTTTAAGAGACTATTAAAACCCATCTCCTCCCCATAGATAAATAAAACAGATTCTATAATACTAGCTAATTTTTCTTTGCTCATATTTTTATAATTTTTTTAGTATAACATCCCCAAAATTTTCTGTCTGCTCTACCTCTATTACTTTATCTCGTATTAAGTGTAAAACTGCTAAAAATAAAGCTATAATTTCTCTTTTTTGTTTATTTTTAGCCACCTCACTTAACGCCAAAGTGTTTGAGTTATTAATTCTGAATATAAGTTCCTGGATTTTTTCCGCGAGTGATATGGCTTTTTCTCTCGGCATTTCCTCTTCCTCCATATAAATTTTAACTATGTGAGATAATTTTTCTATTATCTCTTTTAAATTTTCTAAATTTATATCCTCGGTCGCATAAAATACCGGTTTTTTATTTTTTAAAAGCTCTCTACTAAAATATCTTTCTTTATTTTTCCATTGCTGTAAAAAAATATAAGAAGCTTTTTTAACCTCTTTATATAATTTAAGCCTTTCCTCTAGGTCGGCTATTTCACTTTCCTCCTCACCTGTTAACTCAACCTGTGGTAATAAATTTTTAGATTTTATTAAAAGTAGTTGCGAGGCAATGACGATAAAATCCGATATAGTTCTTTGTATTATTTTTCTATTAACAGATTTAGAGTTATCTATGGCTTTAAGTTTTTCTATATATTGCAAAAAGTCAGCCGTCACCTCGGATAAACTAACAGTACTTATGTCCATTTTACGGGACTCAATTAAAGCTAATAAGGTTTCAAGTGGGCCCGAAAATTGTGTGCTTTTAAAATGATAAGTCATCTATTTAATATCGCTTTTATTTCTTGCAGTATGTCCTCTGGAATGGGGTCTCTGGCCGAGCTTTCTCCCGGATACCGCCATGTAGTTATGATTTTAATTTTTGGTTTCTCTACTTTCTCTCCGCTGTATAGTTCATACATAACCCATATCTCCTCTTTTTTTGAGGATGATTTTTTCATAACCGCCACTAAATCATCTACGATACTCTCCTCAATTCTTTCCGGAAATCTCACAATTCTTTTGACTAAGCTAGGAGAAATTCTATAATATCCCATTTTATACTGTGCATGATTTGTCCATATATATCTGGCATCATTTTTTATTTCCCCTATCATAACCACCATTCATTATATTCCTATTTGACAAAGTAAACAAAAATAATCAATAAATTTAAAAAGCCCGCATTGTATATTGTGGGCTTTTCTTTTATTCTTCTGTAATAACTACGCTGTTTATATATGTTTTATTGGTCGGCGTTGATATTTCTCCCGAGCCATTATCATAAACATTTCCTTGGGCTATTTTATCTAACACCTCCTCTCCGGAGATTAAGGTTCCGAAAATTGTGTAATCTTTTGGTAATCCTACATCTTTATGCACAATAAAAAATTGACTGCCATTTGTATTAGGCCCGGCGTTAGCCATAGCGAGCGTGCCTCTTATATAATCTCGGGTTATAGTCTCGTCGTTGAAGGCATATCCGGGTCCTCCGGTACCGGTGCCGGTTGGATCTCCGCCTTGAATCATAAAGTTTTCAATAACTCTGTGAAAAAAAGTATTTTTATAAAAATCTTTATTGGCTAAAAATACAAAATTATTAACCGTGTTCGGAGCCTCGCTAACTAACAATTCAAAAGTCATAGTTCCTTCGGTGGTTTTTATCTCGGCTGTGTATTTTTTATCTTGATTGATTGTAAATTCTGGTGCATTTGTGAATTGCATATTTTCTGCTTGTCTTGGTCCTTCTATTAGGTTAATCGACGCAACATAGTTTTGATTACTATTTAACCAAAGGATCGCTACTGCCAAAAAGGCAAATGAAACAATAAACGCTATATATTTATTCATAAAAACCATTATAGCAAATTTTTTTATAAAATAAAGTAAGGATTTATTTATCTGTAAAAATACCATCTCTATACTTATTAGACGGATTCCATATCATATAGCTATTTCCTCCCCCGGCCTCTTCCATGGCTCTTATTTGGTCCCTGA
>PCWO01000035.1:5957-6467 GCA_002796205.1 Candidatus Liptonbacteria bacterium CG11_big_fil_rev_8_21_14_0_20_35_14 | reverse complement strand
CTATGCTTTTTTGACCCAATTAATATAACATTATTAGGTAAATCATCAATATTACCGCCCCCTACTATAATAAAATTATATTCAGGGCGCATTCTAGCAACCTCAATTAAAATATCTATTCCTTTCCATTTATAAAAACTGCCTACATACATAATAACCTTTTTATTTTTATCTATATCTAACTCCTCTCTTAAAATATTTTTATCTGGTAAATTACTAAATAAATCCAAGTCAACTCCATCCGGAGCTACTAAAATATCCTCACTCTTAAAACCAACTTTTATATATTCATCCTTTAATCCTTTTGTTATGCATATAATTTTATAAGCTCTTCTTAATATTTTTTTATTTATATAACTTCTATCACTAAAATTATGCCCCTCATAAACAACCTTAAATTTTTTACCCAAAAACCAAACTACCTCTATATCTCTGGTATAAATTAAAGAATTTTTTTCTAATCCAATTTTAGACAACTTATACAAAAACCAAACTTTCTGCCAATAAAAA
>PCWO01000035.1:4977-5948 GCA_002796205.1 Candidatus Liptonbacteria bacterium CG11_big_fil_rev_8_21_14_0_20_35_14 | reverse complement strand
CCTATATATCTTTCAAACTTAACAAAATCAAACTCTCCCAAAACCTTAACCGAAAAAGTTTTTTTAAGTCCGTAAAAATCATATAAATTTTCCTTTATATGAGTTATCCTTCCCGGAATAATAAGTTCAAGCTCAACTCTTTTTCCAAATTCCTCGCACATCTTACATATCTGATACCCATGCGCCTTCTCCGTCGGTATTTTTGCATCTGTTATGTAATATAATTTCATAAAATTATTTACTAATAAAATTAATTATATTACTAACTCTCTCATTCCATGTATAATTTTTTACAACACCTTGAGCCTTTTTAGATAATTTTAAAGAATCTATATTTATACCTTTTATTTTATCAGCTAAATCTTTAACATTTTCCGCCTCATAGGCAACAGCTAAACCATTTAACACCTCATCCAATATATTTAAATTAGAATAAATAATCGGCACTCCGCTTGCCATATATTCATAGGTTTTCATCGGAAATCCCCATTCCCTAAAATGTTCCCTGTTAGGATAAGGAATAACTAAAATATCCATCGCTTTTTTGTATTTAATTAAATTACTTTCCTCCTGTCTGTCCACAAAAATACATCTATTGAGGACTCCAAAATCTTGAGCCATTTTTTTATACTCTTTCTGTTCTATTTCTTTCCCCCCTACCAAGACAGCTATAAAATTTTCATCTAAAAATTTTAAGGCCTCTATTATATCACCCACCCCCTTATCCATGCCCATAGTTTTAAAATACCCCACATATCCTATTAGCTTTTTATTCAAAGGTAAATTAAGCTCCTCTCTTAAAATATTTTTATCATCAGGCACGGCCTTAAATAAATCCAAATTAACTCCGCCATAAGATACTAAAACTTTTTTGTCATCAACCTTAAAATCATTCACCAATCTATTTTTTAAAACCCTGGTAGTAGTTATTAAATAATCACTATTTAAAGCCACATATTTATCCCGCCAAT
>PCWO01000035.1:2091-4845 GCA_002796205.1 Candidatus Liptonbacteria bacterium CG11_big_fil_rev_8_21_14_0_20_35_14 | reverse complement strand
TCAAATAAAAAAATAAACTCCAAAAAAAATAAAACAAAATTTTTCCTCGTCTTATTTTTAAAAACGGACTTTTAATGTTTCTACTTAAATCCCCCTCCACCAAACCACTTGCCACCAAAACAAAATCAAGCCCTAAAACCTTTGCCAAGGATTCAGCCTGTTTTTGCACAAAACCATGATCGGCTGTATTACCCGGATAATTTTTACTCGTTAAATAAATAAACTTCATAAAGACTTTACCTTATATAAAAATCTATTACCTTTATAGTACAATAGCTCTAACCTATTCTTTCCTAAAACATTTTCTAAAGATTTAGTCAACTCATCAGGCCTTAAAAACTGCCCTTGCCATAATACAACATCAATATCCTCAAAACTATCTAAATATGCTCCAGAGAGGCTTTTAGAGGCATCTAAATAGCTATCGTTAACCATTATAGATCTATCCTCTAAATGAAGTTTAATCACTAAAACCTGATCATTGGTTAACAAGATATCACCCTTCTTAAAATCATTAAACAACGCCTCTACCAAATCTCTATCCCCTATAGAAACAGCCCCCACTTTAGATGTAAAAGAACTCGTCATAATATTAAAATCTAAAGGATTTTTTATATGACTATACAATGGTCTTTGTATAAAGACAGATAAAAATAAAATAAATACAATCAAAAGTCTAAACCGAAAATTATAAATAAATTTAATATAATCCTTATATTTTTTGGAGTACGATAAAATACCATCAAAAGATATAAAAAACGCTAATATTAAAACTATAAACGCATTTCTAGCATCATAAGAATAAATTAAAACCCATAAAATTCCATAAGGCAAAATATAAAACCACCACAAAATATTATAAAAACTAGATTTTTTTATAGCCTGCCAAATTCCAAAAAGCAATATTAATCCAAATATAAAAACTATTAAACTTATTAATAAATCCGATTGATTATCAACCGATAAATATATTCCAAAATTTTGAACCAGTATATATATAGAAGTTAAAATTCTATTTAAAATCGATCTTCCATTAAGAGCATCCTGTATTTGATCAAAAGTAGCCACCTGACTAAATTGCTGTATTCCATACCAAGGCAAAATTAAAATTAAAGAAATAATAAATGGATAAAAAATTCTTTTAAAACTTTCTCTCAACTTATCGCCTAAAAACTTAACGTCATAAAAAATAATTATTGCAGGTAAAACTATCCAAAAAAATAATCCCGCCTGTTTAGTTAATACTCCCGTTGCCGCCATTATAAAAGTTAAATATAAATACCGCCTATCTTTATTATTTATATATTCCTGCCACAAATACAAAGATAATATAATAAAAAATGCCACCAGAATATCGGCTAGCCCATCTCCGATAGCCACGCTAAAAAAAGAACTCTGGTTAGTCAAAAAATAAAGACTAAAAACATAAATCGTTAAATGAGATAAATTAGATCTAAAATGAGCTAATAATAATAAAATAAATAAAGAAAATAAAACCGTCAATCCATGAGAAAAATACTCACTCACATATACCTGATTAAATAACTTATATATAAAAGATAAATTGACGGGCAACAGTTGTGGATAGGTAAAATCATTTACAAAAGAAAAAGAAGATAATCTAAACCATTCCACCGCCCACCTATTCCAACTAGCCCAAGCATCCCCTACCGTAAAAGGAAAGAAAAAGGAAAACAATATACGAGGCCAAGCTAATAAAATAAATAATAAAATAAGCCACAAACTATTTTTATCTAAATCAAAGTTTATTTTTTTAAATTTACCAAAAAATAAAAGCCCGACTAAAATTAAAGTTACAAATCCAATACTAAAATAAAAATTATACATTCCTATAAAAGATGCCAAAAAAGATACGTAAAAAATAGTTAATAAACTAAACCCAAAAACTAAAGGCCAAAAAATCTTTTTATCTGGTAAAAAATACTTATAAATTAAAAACCCAGGCCCAAAAGCCACAAATAACAAAGAAAACATACCTAATAATAAATTATTTAAACTAATCATGATTATTTTTTACTATAAACAAAACTTTTTAATATAAAGAAATTAGCTGTAAACATTAAAACATCCACTAAAGGTTTTGCCATAAACTGACTAAATTGAAAATAACTCACTAATAAATATAAAAGGCTGGAGGTTATCAATATATTAAAACTAACTACTAATAAATATCTTAAAAATTCATATAAACCATGCCTGTAAGAATTAAAAACTATATATTTATTTACATAAAAATAATAAATAACAGATATAACTTTAGAAGTTATATGTGCCCACAAAAAGAATACTGAGAAACTCAAGCTCAATAATATAAAAATAGAATAGTCTAAAACCCAATCTGAAAAACCCAAAATAGCAAAAAGTAAAAATTGTTTTAAAACCTTAAAAGAATCTGAAACTGGATTAAATTTAGAATTCTTATTATTATCAAAATACACAGTTGATATCTTTACACTTCCTACATTATGCCCGTCTCTTAAAGCCTTAATCAATATGCGCATCTCGGTTTCATACCTTCCAGGTTTAATATCATAAATAATTTTTTTAATAAAACTGTTAGATAAGGCTCTAAACCCAGATTGAGTATCTAATATACCACTCCTCCAAAAAAATCTAAAAATACCACCCGTTATACTGTTTCCTATATTGCTTCTCCAAGGCATATTTTTACCTATTTCTCTTTCTCCTATTATAAAATCAAAATATTTATTAGAAGATTCAATATGTTTTTTA
>PCWO01000035.1:0-2057 GCA_002796205.1 Candidatus Liptonbacteria bacterium CG11_big_fil_rev_8_21_14_0_20_35_14 | reverse complement strand
TCCAAAGTAATTACATAATCATAATTAAAATCTAAAGAGGCTAAAAAACCGGTCCACAAAGCCCTGCCTTTACCCATATTTTCTTCATGTCTTAAAACCTTAATTTTTGGATGTTTTTCAAAATCAGAAAAAATACATTTATGCTGTATATCACAGCCATCATCAACTAAAATAACTAAATCTACATAGTCTAATGTTTTATAAACAACTTCTTTAACTATAATACCTGGATTATAGGCCGGAATAATAGCAATATATTTCATTATTAGTTTTTAACATTAAAATAAACAATATAAATAATAGCCCGCAAGCCATCATACCATCTAATCTTTTTCCCCTCTCTTATTGTCCTACCTTTAAAAGATATCGGCACCTCTCCTACTCTATATTTTTTCACTAAAGAAGTTATCTCCGGCTCAATTCCAAATCTTTGCGATCTTAGTTTGGGATAAATTTCAAAAATAATACTTCTTTTAAAAACCTTATAGCCGGTTTCCATATCGGTTAAATTCATACCCGTCATAATATTTGATAACCAGGTTAAAAATTTATTACTTAAATAACTCAAACCAGATATAGATGCTATTGTCCCCCTAACTAAAAAACGCGACCCATAAACCACCTCTGCTCTATTTTCTAATAAAGGCTCTAATAAATTTAAATAATCATCTGGGTTATACTCTAAATCTGCATCCTGTATTAAAACCAGATCACCCGTCACTTTTTTTAAACCAGATATAATCGCCGCCCCTTTACCCCTATTTTTTTCATGCTTTATTTTTATATAATCAGAGGATAAATTTTTAATAATATCAGAGGTGACATCACTAGAAGCATCATCCACTAATATTATCTCCTTCTCAATATTATTAGGCAGTCTAGCCTCAACTACCCTCTTTAGTAATTCTCTTAAAGTCTTTTCTTCATTATATACCGGAATCACTATAGATAACTTACTCATTATCGTTCTTTTTCACTACAATCATTGCTTGAGTTAAAAAAATCCACCAATTAATCTTATTAAATAAAACTTTTCCATATTTACCCGCCACTAAAGTAACCTCATTAACTCTCAAAGGAATCTCGTCATAAAAAGTCCAAATCCCTAAAACTTCAGCCAAAAATCTAGTCAGTCTATATAATACAGTTGGTGTTGGAAAAAATATAATAACCATTCCTCCTGGCTTAAGAAATTCAAAATGTTTATGAATTATAATATTCCTATCCTCCTTATTAAAATGCTCAATAAGCCCGACACTAAAAATTAAATCAAATTTATAGTCAGTGGAAAAATCTCTAACATCGCTATTAAATAAAATCACATCATTCCTCTCTCTTATTCTTTTTCTAAATATATCTAGTCCAAGACTATTATTATCAACCACATAATATTTATCTGGTTCTATTTTTTTTTCTATTAAATCAAAAAAACAACTATTAGCTCCCCCAAATTCCATTATTTCTAAAGGCCTCACCTTACTAATCCATTTTTTCATTAATCTAATTAAATAATTTCCCGTAATAGATCTAGTAAAAACAGTTGCCTTGAATGGCTTTTTATAATATAAATCCCAATTAGTTACTTTCATGTTATAAATTCAATATAAAAGATACCATGTTATACTCTAATAATTCAAACTAATTCTAATATTATTACCCCAAATAATGCCCGTCAAAAAATCCTCGCTAATTTTTTTACTAAAACCCCTAAGATATGGTTTTCTCTTACATACTCTACCTCTTTTTTAATCATCTTATTAATATATTCTTTATCTAGATTATAAAGTCTCTTCAAAGCACTATACAAACTTACCTCATTTATATCAACCCTCATAAAATCGGCTAAATCAAATGGTAAAGCCGGATTCATATCAACATTAGAGGTCAAAGCCAAACATCTAAAAATCATCGCCTCAAAAATAGTTTTATCCATACTGCCTTTATCAGTTAAATTCACAAAAACATTACTATTTTCATAAAATTTATTAATTTGATTATGTGGTACCGCCTCAATAAATTTAACCTTTTTTTGAAGATTAAATTTATCAATCTCGTCT
>PCWO01000011.1:1048-5628 GCA_002796205.1 Candidatus Liptonbacteria bacterium CG11_big_fil_rev_8_21_14_0_20_35_14 | reverse complement strand
ATAAGTTTTGCGGGTAATTGTAGTAGTGGAACGACGGGGATATGTGATTCGGGAACTTATGGAGTGATAACTAGTTGGAGGGGAGGATCTGCTTTAGTATCGGATGGAACTTTAGACTCCGCCACGATTGATTTAGGGTCGGCCTCGGCTTTGCTTAACTCTATTATGTGGCAGGGTACACAACCGACTGGGACAAATGTGCGTTTTCATATAGCTTCTTCAAATGATTCGGCTGGACCTTGGAATTTTGTTGGACCAGATGATACTGATACTAGTTATTATACGCCGGGAGGGCCTAATAACCCTATTCCAATTCGTCAGGAGAATCATTTATATGAAAGATATGTTAGATATAGAGTGTTTTTAACGGCTAATCCGGGAAATACACAATCACCAACGGTGAATGATATTATCATAAATTACTCTAGTTAGGATTGATTTTTGGAGTGCTTGTGTTATTATGATTAAGATATGTTAAATTCGACTATAACTATTAAAAAATCTAATAATCAGAAATTCAAAGTGGAAATAGATGTTAATAAATTAGAAAAATTAGCTAATATTTTTGGGCTTTATAATCCTGATTTTATAAAGAGTTTAGAAAAATCTGAAAAAGATTATAAACAAGGAAAATATAAAAAAATAAAGTCTTTAAAAGAGTTATAGTTTTTGTGTGTATGGAGATTATTATAACTACTGAATTTGAAAATCTTTATAAAAAACTGCCTGAAAATATAAAGAAGAAGGCTTATAAGCAGACAGAGATGTTTAAAAAGGATGTTTTTTATCCTTCTCTTCATACTGAAAAATTAGAGCCAAAAGATAGGGCTTTGTGGAGTTTTAGAGTTGATGATAAATATAGGATATTATTTAGATTTAATAATAAAAATTCGGTAAGGTTTTTGGTTATAGGTTCACATGATTGGATTTATAAGATTAAGTTTTAAAAAATAGATTATTTATGAAAGATTATTATAAAATTTTGGGTTTGGAAAAAGGAGCCTCAACGGACGAGGTAAAAAAGGCATATAGAAAACTGGCCCATAGGTATCACCCTGATAAAAAAGGGGGTAGTTCGGAGCGTTTTAAAGAGGTGAACGAGGCTTATCAGATTTTATCAGACGCTAATAAGAGAAAACAGTATGATGCTTTTGGAACGACTGATGGTTTTGGCTGGCAGGGCGGAAATCCCTTTAATGGGTTTGATTTTGATGCTTCCGGAATGGTTGATATGGAGGATATTTTTGATGTATTTTTTGGGGGTGGTTTTCAGGGTAAAAGAAAGTCTTATAAAAGGGGGTCTGATTTACAGTATATAACACAGATAACTTTAGAGGAGGCGTATAATGGAATTCGTAAAAAAATAAAGTTTCCAACGCAGGTGGTTTGCAGGGAGTGTGTGGGAAAAGGTTTTGATAAAAATAAGGGGGTTGATATTTGTAATACTTGTGGGGGAAGAGGTGAGATAAAGGAAACACGTAAAACTTTTTTTGGCAGTTTTGCTAAAGTAAAAGAATGTCATGAATGTTTTGGAACTGGTGAAAAACCAAAATCTACATGTGCTAAATGTTCGGGAAGTGGAAAAATTAGTGGTGAAAGAGAGGTTGAGGTTGATATTTTGCCAGGGGTAGCACAGGGGCAGATTATTAAGGTGGCCGGTTTTGGGGAGGCGGGAGAGAGAGCGGCTTCAGCTGGCGATTTATATATAAAAATTGATATAAAAAATCACAATCAATTTGAGAGGCGGGGGGATGATTTATTTATGAATATAAATTTACCTATTTTAGATGTTTTATCGGGTTCTGATATTAGTGTCAAAACAATAGCGGGAAAAAATATAATCATATCAATACCGGTCGGTTTTAATTTAAATGAATCTTTAACTGTATCGGATCAAGGCATGCCCCGATTCGGATCCTGGGGGTTTGGAAATTTGATTATTTCTTTTACTGTATTAACTCCAAAAAAGATTTCTAAAAAGGCACAGGAGTTGATAGATAGGCTTAAAAAAGAGATTTAGATATAATAAAAAAATGGTTAAGCCGTTTTTGGTTGATTTTTTATTATAAAATATGTATCATATTTCTATCTTTAACCGCCCATAGCTCAGTTGGTAGAGCAGCTCCCTTTTAAGGAGATGGTCCTAGGTTCAAGTCCTAGTGGGCGGACAGGGTAGAGTTTATTTATGAATAAAGGAAAAAACATATTTATTTTATTATTGATAGGAGTAGTGGTAATTTTCTCTTTATTTTTTATTTATCCGATAAAACCTTTAGAGAAGTTGGCTAATGATTTTAGACCTTGGAGACTGGGTCTTGATTTAGTCGGAGGAAGTTTTTTAATATATGAAATTGATATGAGTGAGGTTGAGACCTTAGACCAATCACCTTTGGCGTCTGGTTTGAGGGATGTTATTGAAAAAAGGGTTAATTCATTTGGGGTGTCGGAGCCACAGGTGGTAATTGCTAATAGTGATAGCGGTTATAGGTTGCTGGTAAGTTTGGCTGGCGTGCATGAGGTGTCAGAGGCTATCCGTCAGATAGGGTTAACGCCACTTTTGGATTTTAGAGAGGTGGTTTTACCTAGCAATCTAGAGGAGGGGCAACAAATTTTACCAGGGGATATTCAGTTTGTTAAAACTAATTTAACTGGCAGATATATAGAGTCGGCTCAAGTGGCTTTTGATCAAACTGGAGTGGCTCCGATTGTATCTTTAAATTTTAATAAAGAAGGAGGGGATATTTTTGAGGAAATTACAGCGCGAAATGTGGGTAAGAATTTGGCGGTATTTTTAGATGATAATTTAGTGCAAATTGCGACAGTACAACAGAAAATTTCTGGGGGGAAGGCGCAGATATCGGGGCAGTTTAGTTTGGATGAGGCTAATATTTTGGTGCAACGTTTTAACGCGGGCGCACTGCCGGCACCAATAAATTTAATTAATCAACAGACGGTGTCGGCGACTCTGGGGGTTGATTCATTAAATCGGGCGGTGGTAGCTGGAGTAGTCGGTATAATGGCGATTATGTTGTTTATGATATTTTATTATGGCATTTTAGGCGTCTTTGCTTCGATAGCTTTAATTATCTATGTATTGATAGCTATGATGGTGTTTAAATTTATTCCAGTGACTATGACGCTATCGGGAATAGCGGGATTTTTACTTTCTATCGGTATGGCGATAGATGCTAATATTCTTATTTTTGAGCGCACAAAAGAGGAGTTAAAAAGGGGAGCTTCCTATAATCAGGCTATAGAGGAAGGATTTTTAAGAGCCTGGACTTCTATAAGAGATTCAAATATTTCAACTATAATAACAGCCATTATTTTATATTATTTTACCTCAAGTTTTGTGCAGGGTTTTGCGTTAACTTTGTTAATAGGTGTTTTAGTTAGTATGTTGTCGGCTATTTTTGTAACCAGAGTAATGCTGAGAGTATTTTATAGAAAAAAACATGTTTAACTTTATTAAATATAAAAATATATTTTTAGGATTAGCTTTAATATTGGTGGTTTTAAGCCTAGTTTCAATTTTTACTTTTGGTTTTAAGCAAGGAATTGATTTTGTGGGTGGATCTTTGTGGCAGGTTAGGTTTGATAGCGAGGTGGTTAATTCTCAAGCTATAAGAGAATCATTGCTTAAATATGGCATAGAGGGAATATCTATAACCTCATCCTCTGATAGGAGTTATTTACTTAGATTTTCTGAAATAGGGGAGGATAAACATCAGGAAATAGCCTCGTTTTTAAAGGCTGATTTAGGCTTTTTTGAGGAGTTATCTTTTCAATCTATAGGGCCATCTATTGGAGATGAACTACGCAGATCGGCTATTTGGGCGATTATACTCGTTTTAATTGGTATATCGGTTTTTGTGGCTTTAGCTTTTATAAAAGCTTCTTATCCGGTTAGTTCAGTGTCTTACGGACTTATTACTTTAATAACTTTGTTCCATGATGTGATTGTGCCAGCCGGATTTTTGGCCTTGATGTCTAAATTTTATGGAGTTGAGGTGGATACAAACTTTATAGTGGCCTTACTGGTGATAGCCGGTTTTTCGGTGCATGATACGATTGTGGTTTTTGATAGAATTCGTGAAAATTTGAAAAATTATAGAGATAAAAAAGGATTGTCCGAGATAGTTAATATGTCTATTAACGAGACTATGGCTCGTTCTATTAATACCTCTTTGACCTTAATTTTTGTGTTGATAGCTTTATTGTTTGCCGGTCCGGCTAATTTATTTTATTTTGTTTTAGTTATCTTAATCGGATCGGGTCTCGGAACTTATTCCTCAATATTTGTGGCTAGCCCCTTGCTTTTGGTTTGGCATAATTTTAGGAGAAAAAAATAGTTTAAGTTTTGGCTAAAACTATAATAGTAATTTCTTTTGGATTAGCTTGATTTAGAGTCTTAATGGCTTCGCTGGTAGTGGCACCCGAGGTATAGATATCGTCTACCAGGATAATATTTTTATTTTTTAGATTTTCTGGATTCTTTATTTTAAAGACATTTTTTATATTTGATTGTCTTTGAGAAATGGTTAGGGTTGATTGGGGGGTGGTGTGTTTTATTTTGATGA
>PCWO01000011.1:0-1029 GCA_002796205.1 Candidatus Liptonbacteria bacterium CG11_big_fil_rev_8_21_14_0_20_35_14 | reverse complement strand
TTAATATTTGAGATATGGTTTGAGCTATTAATTCTGATTGGTTAAAGCCTCTTTCGGAAAAGCGTTTTCTTGATAAGGGAATAGGGATTATTATATCGGCTTTTATATTTTGATTTTTTAGATAGGCATTTATTATTTGATGGATGGGTATTATAGCTGATTTAAGTTTTTTAAATTTTAGTTTATGGATTAGATCTTTAATGACTTTGTTTTGATAGCTGGTTATGTGAAATAATTTTATATTTTTTTCTATATTTATGGGAAGGTTTTTATTTAGGTCTATGCTTTGAAAACATTCTCTACATAAAACGGCTTCGTTTTGTTTGAGATTATTTTTGCAGGTAAAGCAGATATTTTGAAAAAGAATATTTAAAAATATATTTTTTACTTTTTCTAAGAGCTTAATCATAGTATAATTTATATAATCATTATGACTTTTAGTTTTGATTTTTTAAATAGTTTTTTAGGAGGGGGTGTATTGGGGGTTGATATTGGAACAGCCTCTATTAAGATAGTTGAGCTTTCTAAAAAGGGAGATATTTATCATGTTGATAATTATGGTATTTTGTCTAACTTTGGTCATTTTGATCGTAGTAATGATGTTATTCAAACAAGTATGATGAGAATTTTTGATAAAGATGCGGTCAGACTTTTAAGGTTGTTGCTTGATAATATGGGAATAAAAAAAGGTAGGGTAGTGGCTTCATTGCCAACTTTTTCAGCTTTTATAGCTTTAATTGAGTTGCCTGATATTTCGGATCAGGAGGTGGCTCAAACTATTAAATTTCAGGCTAAACAGTATGTGCCATTACCGCTTGAGGAGGTAACGCTTGACTATATACCGGTTGGAAGGAGAATAGGTAATGATGGCAAAGCGGTGAGACAAATTTTATTAGTTTCGGTGCCGACTGAAAAAATAAAAAGTTTCAAAGGAATTTTTAAGGAGGCTGGGCTTGATCTAATAGCCTTAGAGGTTGAGGGTTTATCGGCTGTTAGGTCTTTAATTCAAAATGATCAAACTACTACTTT
>PCWO01000037.1 GCA_002796205.1 Candidatus Liptonbacteria bacterium CG11_big_fil_rev_8_21_14_0_20_35_14 | reverse complement strand
TGTATAATAAAGCTATGGTATTTGTGTACCCCAGTTTTTTTGAAGGCTTTGGTTTACCTCCACTTGAAGCTCAAAGTTGCGGTGTACCGGTTGTATCCTCAAACAGAACATCACTACCCGAAATTTTACAAAACTCTGCTTTACTTATAGACCCTTGGAGCGTGGAGGAAATATATATGAGTATAAAAAGTATACTAGAAAATGAAATCTTAAGAAAACAATTAATCTTAAGAGGTCAAGAAAACGTTAAACGTTTTAATTGGCAAAAAACAGCTAATCAATTTATAGAACTTATAAACAAAATTTAATGCGTGTTCCGAAGAAAAACGTCTATAAAATACTTTCAGATATAAAACCCATTTCATATCAAAGGCCTATTTTTAACACCTCTCAAAATTTATTAGAAGAAGAAATTAGAGTAAAAGTTTCAAAACCAACCATTTCTTTGGCTAATATTGGTTACCAACCTCAAATTTCAAAACTTAATTCTCTCTCTTCTAAAAAATCTATTTTCAAAAAAATAAAACCTTTTTTAGTGGGCGCTTTATCTATCGCTGTTATTATTTATGGCTTTTCTATTTTTGAGTTTAAATCTCGCCTTCAAGACTCATTATCTTTTGTTTCCGGTCAATTTGTAGAAACAGCCAGCGCCTTAAAATCATTTAATACATCCTCGGCTCAAAAATCATTAAGCATAGCCGATAGAGAAATAAGCACCATCAGACAAAAAGCCGACTCTCTCGGCTTATCGGCTATTATGAATGTTGGCAGTAGTCTTATTCCTAAAATTAAAGAAATTAGAGATTCATTCAACGGCTTAGAAATATTTACTGCCTCTAGTATTTTAATTTCTCAAGATTTAGAGGATGTTCAAAAAAATGGTTTTTCCTATTTTTTAAATAAGCAAGGCGAAAATCTTATAGCTAAACTTAAAAATCTTCGTCAAAATATTGCCATTATAAATAAGGAAGGTGAAAAACTTATCGGCCAGGCTTCGGCTCAAGATTTGATTCCTCAAAATTCCGAGTATCTCTCCTTAAAAACCTCTCTGTTAGGAATGGAGGATTTTTTAGACGGCCTTATAACTCTTTTAGATACTAATCAAGAAAAACATTGGCTAGTGACATTTCAAAACTCCTCCGAAATTAGAGCCACTGGTGGATTTATTGGCAGTTACGCCGATCTAACTATTCAAAATGGTTCGCTTAAAAATATGGAGGTTGTAGATATTTATGATTCCGACGGGCAAATAGATTCAACCATTATTCCTCCCAAGCCTCTTCAAGCGATATCCACTAACTGGAAAACCAGAGACGCAAACTGGTTCTTTGACTTTAAATTGAGCGCCGAAAAAATTAAAGGTTTTCTAAATAGTTCTAAAATATATACCGAAAGAGGTGTAAATTTTACCGGTGTTACGGCTATCAATACCAATGTTTTTGAAAGTCTATTAGATATTTTAGGACCAATTGAAATGCCGGATTACGATTTAACTATCACTAAAGATAATTTCCTTAGAGAGCTTCAAAGAGAAATTGAGGTTATTAGAACCAAAGACAAGGGTCAACCCAAAACTGTCCTTAAAGATCTAACTCCACTTATAATATCTAAAATCCAAAATTTAGAACCATCTCAAAGGGAGCAATTAATCGCCATAGTTCAACATCATTTTAATAATAAAGATATTATGTTTTATTCCGAGGATAAAAAACTTCAGAGCTTCTTTGAAAAACACAATGTGGCCGGTCGTATTTTAAATATCTCTAGCACATCCGCTAACGATTATTTAGCTGTAGTAAATACTAACATTGCTGGCGGTAAAACCGACGCTTTTATTAATCAATCTATAACTCTCAAAAGTGAAATATTTTTAGACGGTACTATTTTTAATGTAGCTACTATAGAAAGAACTCATAATGGTGGCGATGAAAGAGACGCTTGGTATAACACTAAAAATCAAAATCATATGCGTCTTTATGTTCCGCTCGGTTCAAAGTTAATAAATATTGATGGCGCGACCAAAAAAACTATTTATGAACCAATAGACTATACTAAAGCCGGTTACGATTTTGATAGCGATATAGTTAAATACGAAGAGCAAAAAATAGAAGGAGATAAATCTATCTTTGATACATGGCTTACCACTCTACCTAGCCAAACTAAAGACATAATTTTTGAGTATGAACTTCCTCATAAATTATTTTTAAGAGACGGCGGAATTTATCAATTTGTCTACGAAAAGCAATCGGGTATAAATTCAAAATTAGATATTACTATCGAGGCCCCTCCGGGCTTTAAATGGAAAGAAATCAATGGCTTTACCTATAAATTAAAAATAGACCAAGATCCTAAAAGATTTATAGTTCCTCTAACTCTTGAACAGATTTAAAAAATGACAAACGTATAAATCTCTGTTATCGTAAAGTCCATGGAGCCTATTCGTAACTTCGTTATTATCGCTCATATTGACCACGGTAAATCTACTTTGGCCGACCGTATGCTTGATCTAACCGGCACTATTGAAAAACGCAAAATGAAAGCGCAGTTTTTGGATCAAATGGAATTGGAACAGGAAAGAGGTATTACTATCAAAATGGCTCCGGTGCGCATGAGTTATAAAAATCATATTTTAAATCTCATAGACACCCCCGGACATTCAGATTTTTCCTACGAGGTCTCACGCGCCCTAAACGCCGTTGAGGGAGCTATTCTACTAGTCGACGCCACTCAAGGCATACAGGCTCAGACTTTAGCCAATTATCACTCCGCCAAATCGGCCGGTTTAAAAATCATCGGTGTCTTAAATAAAATAGACTTAAACCCGGATCATATAGACGATATAGCCGAAAAAACCGCTAAATTAATTGGAGTTAAAAAAGAAGATATTTTAAGAGTTTCCGGCAAAACCGGTCAAGGGGTAGAAGAATTATTAGACGCCATTATAGAACAAATTTCACCACCTCTAAAACCAGAAACCAACGAGCTTAGAGCTCTTATTTTTGATTCTGTTTACAACGACCATAAAGGGGATATCGCTTATGTTCGAATCATGTCGGGGACTGTTAAGGATACAGACGATATCCATCTTTTAGCTACCAGCACAAATGCCAAAGCTAAAGAGGTCGGTATTTTTGCCCCCGAGCTAAAACCAAATAAATCTTTATCGGCCGGTGATATCGGTTACATCGCCACCGGTATTAAAGACACCGAAAAAATAAAAATTGGAGACACTGTCGCTAGTCATAAAAATACTAAAGCTCTACCGGGTTACAAAGATCCCAGTCCGGTTGTTTTTGTGTCTTTTTACCCAAATGAAGCCAGTGACTATGACGAGCTTTTAAGGTCTCTCCAAAAACTACACCTTTCGGATAGTTCCTTGTTCTATGAACCCGATAGAAGCGAGGTTTTAGGTCGCGGTTTTAAATGCGGATTTTTAGGTCGTCTGCATTATGAAATTATCGCCGAGCGCATTCAAAGAGAGTTTGATATTGAAATTATTAATAGTTTTCCATCTGTAGAATACAAAATTAAAAAAAATAACGAAGAAATTATTATTCAAAACCCCAAAGACTTTCCGGATGATTACGATGTTTCCTGGCAACCTATGGTTCAAGTTGAAATTATTACCTCCACCGATTATTTATCAAATATCATGGCTATCGCCCGCAGTTTTCATATAGACGACATTCGTACCGAAAATTTAGATGATCAAATAATTTTAACCGCTAAAATGCCTCTAGCCGACTTGATTCGCGATTTTGATGATCAAATAAAATCAGCCTCGGCCGGCTTCGCTTCTTTTAGTTATAAACTTTTAGGCTTTGAGGAGGGAAAAATAGATAAACTGGAAATATTAGTCGCAGGCGTTTCGGTCTCCGGATTAACCAGAATTGTCGCTCGCGATGAATTAGAAAGAGAGGGTAGAAAAATGGTTGAAAAATTAAAAGATCTTCTTCCCAAGCAACAATTTACCCAAGCTATTCAAGCAAAATCAAGAGGCAATATTATAGCTCGTGAAACCATTCCCGCTATGAGAAAAGATGTTACTGGCCATCTCTATGGCGGAGATAGAACTAGAAAAATGAAACTTTGGAAAAAACAACAAAAAGGCAAAAAGAAATTAAAAGACAGAGCCGAGGTTCACATAGACCCATCTATTTTTAGAGAACTTCTAAAAAAATAATACAACTAATGCACAAGTTCAGAAACATATGAGACTTTTCGGATGGGCTTTTTGTCTGTATAATAATTTTATTATCTATGCTAAAAATAGGAGCCCATGTCTCTGCCTCGGGCGGAATTTATAAATCTATTACCAATGCCAAAATTATAGGCGCAGAGTGTCTTCAAATTTTTGGTGCCTCGCCTCGTTCTTGGCTGGCCAAAGGCCACTCTAAAGAGGATGCGGACAAATTTAAAAGAGACCTTAAAGATAATAAATTAGGCCCCGTTTTTTTACACGCCGCTTATTTAGTAAATCTGGCTAGCTCCTCAGCCGATAATAGGCAAAAATCAATTCAAAGTTTAATAGACCATCTTAACATAGCCGAAAGTATCGGCGCCGAAGGCTTAGTCTTTCATGTCGGCTCCGGCAAAGATGCCCCCAAAGATAAGGCTGTATCATTTATTATTAAAGGCATCAAAGAAGTTCTCTCTAAAGTAAAAGGTCAATCAAA
>PCWO01000047.1 GCA_002796205.1 Candidatus Liptonbacteria bacterium CG11_big_fil_rev_8_21_14_0_20_35_14 | reverse complement strand
CAAAGCCTTCAAAAAAACTGGGGTACACAAATACCATAGCTTTATTATACAACAATCTTCGGTGGTGAGAAATTATATTAGTGATTATTTTTATATCATTTTTATAAGGAGAGGTTAAAATAGATTTATTAATTTCATAATCAAGCCATTTTTTACCTCCACACATAACAAGATCAACATTTTGATGATATTTTTTTAAAAGATTAAAGGCTTTAATAAGAGCGGGGACATTTTTTCTAGGCTCAAAAGAACCAAGATATAAAATATAGGGGTTATTTAAATTATATTTAGTTATAAAATTTAGGTCATCGTTTCTATTTAAAAATTCAGAGCTTAGACCGGGGTAGATAATAGATATTTTATCTTCTTTAACATTAAAAAAATCAATAACATCACTTTTGGTAAATTCAGAATCAACTACAATATGATTAGCTTTTCTCACCTGACTTGAGACAGCCTGAAAGTGGTGCCAAATTTTATCTTGAATAGAGAAAAAGTTGGGATAGTGTAAAAAAGATAGGTCGTGGATAACCATTATTCTTTTATGGTTATAGGAGATGAAATTTAGGTGAGGGCTAATTATAATATCTGATTTTGTTAAAGTATCTATGTAGGGATAGCCTAATAATTTACCCGACAAATCTAAAATTTTATTGGGTATTTTAAAATTAATAATTTGGGCATTCTCTTCCCATTCCTTTGGAATAGGGGGAGGAGTTTTGTGGGTGTTATAAAAAAGATTCCAGGTAATATTTTTGTTTTGAATAAGATGATGAGTTAAATGCCTAGTATACTCCTCTACTCCGGAAAAACCGTTGTTGGCTAAAAGTCTGATATCTATGAGAACTTTCATTATTTATATAATACCTTAATAATTTAAGTAAATAAAAAGGGCGTGATTGACGCCCTTTGGAATGTAAAAAATAATAAATAAACTTAATTGTTAGCTACTCGTCTTTGAGAATCGTTGATGATTGAGGTTGAAAGCGGACCTAGAGCCCTTATTAAACAAACTTGAACTGCTTTGTCTATAGGAGTTTTACTTTGACCAGAAACTCCTAAAAAAGTAGTACCGAATATACCGCCAGCAGAGCTGGCAAAATCGCTAGCATATCCTTCAACCGCCACACTATCAATAATTCTATCGTTTATATCTAGCACCCTGATGTTGAGAGCTACGTAGTCTTTTTTAGTGGCAAATTTAAATAACTGTTCGACCAAAATACCAATACCACCGGTTCCACCAAATGATCCGCCAAGAGCGCCGAAGCCAATACCGGCATCCATACTTTGCTGTGAAGGCATAAAACCGATGACGGCTCCTTTATACACATAATCAAAATTAATAGAAGCTTGACCTTGACGATACTCAAATATTTCAAAAGGAGCACCGGCATTTTTAAGACCGGAAAGAGCGGTTATAATTTGGTCAGTCATACCATTACCAATAGGATTGGATGATATAACTGCCTGTCCACCGCTGTAATCCACTGTTGTAGTGGCGCCAGTTTTGTCCTCAAATGATTCAATTGCAATTCTAATCGGCCGGCCGGAGTAGTTAGCCCAAGGAAGTTGGGCTTGCTCTTCTTTAGTTAATATTCTAAGGTCGACTGAAGGAGAGACTGTTTGGGTGGAAACGTTATTACCATTAAACATATTAGAAATTTTATTACCACCACCGTTAGGGGATGTGACACACCCCACTATTGAAAAAAAGAAAAACAAAGAGAAAAGTAATGCGTTTAATCTGGACATAGTAATGTCCTCCTTATTTATTTTTTACTGCACTGAATAAATTCAGTATTTTTTATGCTATGTTTATATTTATCTTTTATTAACAAAAAGTCAAATTTTTGTAAAATAATAGTTAGGTTATTTAATATTGCTTAAATTAGAAATTTTTGATATGTTTAGTTTTATATGAAAGAAAAAACTTTAGTTTTAGTAAAGCCGGATGGAGTTCAAAGAGGTATATCCGGAGAAATAATAAGCCGTTTTGAGAAGGCTGGTCTAAAGATAGTAGGAATGAAAATGGTCTGGGTTAATAAAGATATAGTTGAAAAACACTACCCAATGAGTAGAGAAGAGTTATTAGAAGGCATAGGGGAAAAAACTCTAGAGACATACGAGAAATATGGGAAAGATGTAGGTGAGGAACTTGGCACAATGGATCCAAAAGAAATTGGAAAAATGGTTAATAAATGGAATATGGAGTTCCTTTCATCTGGACCTGTTATAGCTATGATATTAGAGGGAAATCATGCTATTGATAATGTTAGGAGAATTGTCGGAAGCACTTTGCCAAGCATGGCAACTCCTGGAACCATTAGAGGAGATTATTCTATAGACTCCCCTATGCTTGCTAATGAAAAAAAGAGATCGGTTAAAAATATCATTCATGCTTCTGGAAACGAAGAGGAGGCAAAGTATGAAATACAGTTATGGTTTAGAGAGAATGAAATTTACAAATATAAGAGATCAGATGAAGAAGCTATGTTTGAGTAATTTATAAAAAAATAAGCCCCAGCGTTACATAGTAACGTTGAGGCTTTTCATTTTTTAAATATAAGCTTTGCTTCTTTAGTTATATCCCTGCCTAATAGTTCTTCATATATATTTCCTACAGTGCAAAATTTATCTTTACTATAATCTAAATTCAATCTTTCTGAATATAATTTAACTGTTTCTTCGTCTTTACCTTCTATCTCTAAAATAACTGGGAGGTCTGGCCACTCATCTATATCAAATACACAACCATCTATCTGCCATTCTTCTCTGTAATTTTATTGGTAGTTTTCTTGGTAGAGTCCGGAGTTTTTCAATAGTTCTGCGGTTTTATTAAAATTATTAACTATTATTTCTATTTCTTTAGTGCCGTGAATGCTTGCGGAGTCCAATACCTGTTTAAGAGTTAGAGTTATTTTATCCCCTTCGTCTCTTAGGCGAACCCATGATCTACTTTCATCAGTTGTATTGTTTTTAAATATTATTCTTTTTTGAAGTTTTTTAGGCTTAATAAGTTTAGCCCCTATAGCTTCTAGCTTTTCTTTTATTTCATTTTCATTTATATTTATGAATGAAGATTCATACTCGTTTTTCATATTTTAGATTGTAATTTCATTTAAAAAATATGTCAAAAACATTAAACCTATATACGAGTTTAATATTTTTATTTCAACCCAATATGAAAATCGTGGAGTTTTTTATAGGTGCCGTTATTTATTTTAAGAAGCTGGCTGTGGGTGCCTTCCTCTATAATTCTACCTTTATCAAATACAAATATTTTATTGGCGTGCCTGATAGTGCTTAACCTATGGGCAATTATAAATGTAGTTCGGCCTTGCATTAGATTTTGAAGAGATTCGGTAATTAGATTTTCTGTTTTTGGATCTAGAGCGCTAGTTGGTTCGTCTAAAATAAGAATACTTGGGTCTCTTAGAATGGCTCTCGCGATAGCAATTCTTTGTTTTTGACCAACTGATAATTTAATGCCTCTCTCACCCACAATTTGTTTATATTTTTTAGGGAATTTATCAATAAAGGAATCGGCGTGAGCGCGCCTGGAGGCCTCTAAAATTTCTGCCTTAGAGGCTCTCTGGCTACCGTATTTTATATTCATCTCAATGGTGTCATTAAAAAGAACTACTTCTTGAGGAACGATGGCGATTTTTTTTCGGAGGGATTCTAAGTTTATATCTTTTACATTATTATCATCTACTAACACGCTACCTTGACTAGCAAAATAATAACCGGAGATAAGGTCTATAGTAGTGCTTTTACCAACACCGGATTCCCCGACAAAGGCGACGATTTCGCCCGGATTAATTTTAAAGTTTATATTCTTTAAAACTTTACCATCTTTTTTATCATAAGAAAACGAAACATTTTTAAATTCAACTTGGCCTTTAATATTTTCTAGATATGCTTTATTTTCTTTATCCTCGTTTTCTTTAGGACTTTCTAATATTTCTTCGGCTTTCTCTATGGCCACTAGTCCATTTTGAATTATTTGCCATTGATGCCCCAACCGAACAAACGGACCAAAAACCATAGAGGCATAGCCGTTTAAGGCGATAAGACTACCAATAGATATTTCGCCTTTTTGGATAAGAAAGACGGAAACTATAAAAACGGCTAACCTCGTTATTAATATGGTAATTCTTTGAAAAAAAGAAATATTGGCCCAAATTTTTTCAACTATAAACCAGTTTTTAAAGGCTCCATCTATAAAGGCTTTACTAGTTCTTTTTGATTCATATTTTTCAGCTGTAAAACTTTTAACGGTTTGAAAATTAGCGATAGAATCATACCCGTAACCAAAGGCTTTATTCCAGGAACGCCTGCCTTTTTTAATAAGGTCGGCTATCGGAGAGACAATTTTTATTAAGGTTAAAATATATATTAAAACTCCGATAGTTATTATTAAAGCCAGTATGGGATTAATTAATATAGCGACAGTTAAACCGATTAAAACAGATAGGAGTTGAGGTGATAGATTGATAATTATTTGTTCTATAATATTAGTCACAGCATCGCCTCCTCTATTAACCTTATCCCAGGTGCTACCTGATTTATGTTCTTTAAAAAAAGAAATGGGAAGTTTAAGCATTTTATCAACAGCGTTTGAGGGATAGTCGGTGGCTATTAAAGTGCCAATGCGTCTACTTTTTTGGTCTACTACCCAATC
>PCWO01000020.1 GCA_002796205.1 Candidatus Liptonbacteria bacterium CG11_big_fil_rev_8_21_14_0_20_35_14 | reverse complement strand
TCGTGCCATTTTTTTATAGCTTTAAATTCTATAAAATAATCCTCAATATGTTTTTTTGCCTCTGCCCTACTAATTCCCGCCGATTGCGCATAAGCCATTGAACCCATGCCATACACAATTCCAAAATTTAAAACCTTAGCCATGCGACGCATTTCCCGATCAACTTTATCCGGCTCTACCTTAAAAATATGGCTCGCTGTCTCGGTATGAATATCTCTCCCTTCTCTAAAAGCCTCTATCATTTTTTTATCATTAGCCACCGACGCCAGTATTCTTAGCTCCATCTGTGAATAATCAAACGCTAAAAAAACCTTACCTTTTGAGGCCTCAAATGTTTCTCTAAATTTTTTAGACAACTTCGTTCCCTGCGGTATGTTTTGTAAATTAGGATTTTCACTAGACAATCTTCCGGTCGCCGAACCCGTCTGCACATAAGTCGTGTGTAGTCTCTCATCTATCCTCAAAAACTCTAATGTCGGCTCTAGATATGTCGATAACACCTTAAAAATTTCTCTATACTCCAACACTAAAGGAATTACCGCGTGCTCATCTTTAATTTTTATTAAATTATCATAATTTGTAGAATAAGATCCCCCCGAGGTTTTTTTAATTTTCTTTACACTTATTCCTAAATCTTTAAACAAAACATCCCCTAACTGTTTCGGGGATCTAATATTAAAATTTACCCCTGAAATTTTATAAATATCTTTCTCAATTTTTAAAACAATTTTTTTTGTTTCCTCGGTTAACTCCTTTAATTTTTTTTGATTTACATATATACCCTCCTCCTCCATCTCGGCCAATACTGGCAAGAGTGGCATCTCTATATCATTAAAAACATGCCATAAATTATTACTCTTTAATTTATTTAAAGTAAAAACATAAGCTTTTTTTAAACTCTCCTCGTTCTCCTCTAAATCTTTTTTTAAAAAACGCTTAAAGGCATATTCCGGACTATAATTTTGCACATCCGAATCTATCAGCCAAAAAGCTATCCCTAAATCAAAATACGGCCCCCCTAATCCTTGCCAAGCCTTTTTCTTTAAATCAAAACCTACCTTTAAATTATTATTTTTTTTAAAATCTTTTTTAGATACAATAAAATCAACCTTAGAAATATCCATCTCCTCCTCGTCCTCTAAATCTTTTTCCTCCTCATTATTTTGAGTCGCCCCCATTCTATTTAATAAACTATTAAATCCCAACTCCGAAGCAAACTCTATTAACTCCTTATTCGGAATTTTACTCGGTTTTAAATCATCTAACTTCCCTAAAGAAATTGGCACATCCCCATCAATTGTCGCTAACTTTTTTGAGCTTATGGCCTCCTCTTTAAAATCACGCACCTTATTAAATTTTTTATCATCAGTCATATTTTCATAAATCCTCTCAATAGACTGAAACTCATTTATTAAAGCCTGCGCCGTTTTAGGCCCCACTCCCGGCACACCCTTTATATTATCCGATAAATCCCCAACCAACCCTTTATAATCAGTAATCTGGTCCGGCCTCACTCCAAATTTTTTAAATACCTCGCTCTCATCATATAAAACTATCTCGCTTATACCTTTTTTAAAACTCTCAACCACTATATTTTCTGCATCATTAACCAGTTGAGTTGCATCCAAATCTCCGGTTAAAATAATTACCCTTAAATCATGAGATACAAATTTTTTAACGGCCGTCCCAATCAAATCATCCGCCTCATATCCAGCCATCTCAAAACTCTTGACCCCAAACACCCGAAATAAATCCTTGGCTCTAATCAGTTGCGCCACCAGCTCATCATCAGCCTTACCTCTTTGCGCCTTATAATCTTTATACACCTGTTTACGAATCAATTCCTCCGGCCGATCAAAACAAGCCATCACATAATCAATCTCTCTTTCGTTAAACATTTTTAACAATATATTAGCTAGTCCATACAAAGCCCCCGTTGGCTCCCCCTTACTATTTGTAAAAGGCGGTAAGGCATAATAAGTTCTATTTATCAAAGAATTTGCGTCTATTACAACTAAAGTTTTCATTAATCCTATTATATATAACTAAAACAAAAACGCGAATATAATATAATTTAAAACTAATAATTTATTTTTTTAAAAATCTATTCCCTAATAAATAAGCTCCGTAATTTATATAAATAATTGATAAGGTTCTTTTTAAACAAAGGAGTTCTAACAAGTTAAAGGCCTCTTTAACGCCGTTAGACGACTATTGTTTATAAGGTTCTTTATCACCTATTTATATAAATTATGGAGCAGATAAAAATTTTATATATATTTACTTATTCTCTTTTTTTAAAATCTATTTAAGTATGTAAATATTATAAACTTTAACTAAACCTAACCACTCTCTCATTTTCCAATTTACCATGCAAAAAATTTATAACCACTGCCTCTTTAGGAATTTTTTTATAAAGCCTCTCTGGCCACTCTATAAATATTAAATTTGCCTTATGTTTTTCTAAATTATTTATACCTAAAATATCTCCGTCTTTTTCCTTAAGCCTATAAGCATCTATGTGATATAAAGTTTTAAAATCTTTATTATCCAAAACATATTTTTTCATCAAAACAAACGTCGGGCTAGTTACATTTTTTTTAACTCCCAAAACCTGCAAAACACCTCTTGTAAACGTCGTCTTTCCGGCCCCAAGCTCCCCCTTTAAAAAAACCACCTTGGCCTTATTTTTATAAGGCTTTAAAGATTTAATAAAATCCTCCGCCAACTCCTCCATTTGTTTATCACTTTCTACTTTTTTTTCCTTACTCATATAAAGTTAAAATTCTATAAAGAAACCATACTACAAAACCAAAAATTATTGAAATTAAAACTCCGGTTATAACTACCGAATTTAAACTGGCGTTATCTATTAAATTAATATTATCCAAAGTTTTCTCCTCGCTCATTATTAACCCCGCACCCTCTGTTATATTATTAGTAAAAATAAAATTTTCTCCTACTCTCGCTAAACTCATTCCCTCAAGTACTCCACTTAACACCACCTCATCAACCACCTCTCCTCCCTTTTTTAAATAAATAATTTCCTCATTATTATTTATATTTATCCCTGTATCCTTATAATAAAAAACTTTATATTCCAGCCCTTCAATCTCTCCCTTTAAATTAAAAGTTTTTCCGCTCTCATCCGCTAAATAATATCCCGTCAAAAAAATACTATCCTTACTATTATTATATATCTCAATAAACTCTCCCTCTGTATCCTTGCCTACCGGATTAGCCAAAACCTCGTTAATCACTAAACTCATTTTAAATAGTCATCTAACATTCTTTGCTCCTTGGTTTTTATATTTAAATGAGCCAAAGCCGCCTCCGTCACCACCCTCCCCGCCGACGTTCTCTTCAAAAATCCCACCCTCATTAAATACGGCTCATACACATCCTCAATCACACTCCTCTCCTCGCAGAGCGCCGCCGCCAAAGTCTCAATCCCAACCGGCCCTCTATTAAAAGTTTCCACGATGATTCTTAAAAATTCTCTATCGTGATTTTCCAGCCCAATCTCATCCACCTCTAGTAATTTAAGAGTCTTTAAAGCCACCTCCTCGTCTATCACTCCATTACTTTTTACCTGCGCATAATCTCGCGCCCTTTTCAAAAGTCTATTAGCCACTCTCGGCGTCGCCCGAGATGATTTTGCCAGCACCTCAACCGCCAAAGACTGCACCTCAACTCCCAAAAGTTTAGCCGACCTTCTAATAATTTCTTTTATGTCCTCATTATTATAAAAATCCAATTTAAAGGTTGCCCCAAAACGACTTCGTAGAGGCGAGGATAACAAGTCGGCTCGCGTCGTCGCCGCTATTAAAGTAAACGGCGGTAAATCCAAACTCAAAGTCCGCGCTCCCGGGCCCTTCCCGATAATTAAATGCAGTTTCCGACTCTCCATCGCCGGATACAAAAACTCCTCTACCATTCTATTTAACCTATGTGCCTCATCTATAAACAAAATTGTGTTAGGCTCAAGGTTAGACAGTATCGCCGCCAAATCCCCCACCTTCTTCAAGGTCGGCCCACTCGCCACTCTAATTGGCACTGCCAGCGCCTTAGCCATAATCAAAGCCAGTGTCGTCTTTCCCAGCCCCGCCTGCCCGTGTAAAAGAATGTGATCTATACTCTCCCCTCTACCCTGCGCCGCCTCAATAATAATCGCCAAATTTTCCTTTACCTTTTCCTGACCAATATAAGCCTCAAAAGAATCCGGCCGAAGCGCCTGGTCAAACTCCAAAAAATTATTCCCCTCTTTTCCCAAAATATCCTCCATATTACCTTTACTATACCAAAATAAGGTTAGGCAAGCATATTGACAAACAAAATAAACTATGCTAAAATACGCAAGTTATTAAATTATTATAAAAGCCTTAAATCTGTGGGCAGGAATTATTTGACGTTAAGGAGAGACTGGTCTTAAGCGAGTCTCCACCTCAAAATAATTTCAAAATTTCTTTTTAAAGATTTTCTTAGCTTCCTCCATGAAGCTCGCCCACAGATTTAAGGCTTTTATTTTTATAATATTTCAAACTTCTTTCTAATCTATCACTCCCGTTACTCTTTCCACCTCAGGAAATGTCGTTACTCCATTTAAAACCTTAACTATCCCATCCTCCTGCATTTTCATCATTCCATTTTGCACCGCTATTTTCTCAATGTCAGTCAAAGACGCCTCGCTCTCAACTATCTTTCTTATATTATCATCTATAACCATGAGCTCAAACAAACCGACTCTCCCCTTGTAACCAACTCCGCCACAAGCCTCACAATTATTATTTTTTATAACCTCATAAACTGCCGAGACTGTTTTTATTTTTTTCAAATCCTCTCGCCCGGAAAATTTCTGCAAAAATTTAGCTACTTTATTTTTTTCATCAGAATTTAATTCTCTTTTTTTAGCGCATTTAACACAAACCTTACGCACCAATCTTTGGGCGATTACCAAATTAACCGCACTCGTAATAATATTTTCCTTTACCTTTAAATCTACCAACCTCGCTATCGCCCCCGCCGCGTTGTTTGTGTGTAGCGTTGAAAGTACTAAATGCCCCGTCAACGCCGCGTTAACCGCAATCGAGGCCGTATCCTCGTCTCGTATCTCACCCACCAATATTACATCCGGATCCTGCCTCATTAACGACCGCAGTCCTAGGGCAAAAGTATAATTAGCCGCCCCGTCAACCTGGGTTTGTTCAATCCCCTCTAAATGATACTCAATTGGATCCTCAATCGTAATGACTTTATTTTCCGGCGTTGAAACTTTTCTCAAAAACGAATATAGGGTTGTTGTTTTTCCACTTCCGGTTGGCCCCGTATTTAAAATCATTCCATTTGGTTTTTTAAGTTCTTGCTCTATAGTTTTTAAGTCATAATCTGAAAAACCTAAATCCGAAAAACCAACCTGAATAGCCCTTGGATCAAGTATACGAAGCACCATAACCTCGCCAAACTCCGACGGCGCTACCGCCACCCGGACCTCCACGTCATGTATTTTTAGTCCTATAGTAAACCGCCCATCCTGCGCCTCGTCTCTTATATTAAGTTTTAAACCGGCTAATAATTTTATTCTAGAAACTATCTGCTTATAAAAATCAGACGGAATAAACTCATGAGTCTGAACACCAAAAACCTCCTGTAAAACTCCATCAATTCTAAGCCTGACCGCTACCCCATCTTTAGTTGGCTCAAAATGCACATCCGAGGCCGACAGTGCCATCGCTCCCCCGAGCACCGAACCGACCAGTTTGGCCACGGGTAGTGAATTAAAATTTAAAGCTAATAAATTTTTACTTAAATCAGCTACTGTCTTGATAGTTTTTTTTAATAATTCTATATCCTCTGCGTTTATAGAAACTTTTCCCACTATATCATCTCCTTTTTTAACCACATATTGATAAAAACTAAACGCGTGTCGCAAAGAAGATTCAGACACGATAAATAATTGCACTCTATAACCCAAAGATTCTATTTTTTTTACCTCCTCCTCAATTTTTGGATTAGATAAATCAAAAACTGCCACAATTAAATCTTTATTAACTAAATTAACAACCGCTATTCTATTTTCTAGCGCCACCGCTTTAGGAATAAGAGCTAGAGCCTCAATTTCTATTGGAGTTTTTATTAAATTTAAATAAGGTTTTTTGAGTTTTGAGGCTCTACGCTGGGCATCACGCTCCTCCGCCTCCTGATTAAAGCGTATCAGTCTTTCCGCTACAGCTGTATTGTTATTAGAAAACATAAATATAAAAAACTTTTTTTAAAATTACTAACATTATGCTCCCCTTAACACTGAAAATCAATATACTTTGTCAAAAAATAAATGAAAGGTTTGATTTTTCATAAAAATAATTACCCTCTATATGTCTGTGCACATTACCCATAATACTTGACATAGTTTATAAAGTATGCTATAATATAAAAAGAATCATCATTAAAAATTTAATAAGAAAGGAGAAGGAAGATGAAAAATCTAATCCTTCTTATAGTTTCAGTTTTTGTTATTTTTTTAAACACTGGCTGCCAAACCACTCCCACCCAATCAGGTGCCATGTGGGGCGGAGTTATCGGCGGTGTGGCCGGCCAAATTATTGGTCACGACACCGAATCAACCCTTCTCGGCGCCGGCGCTGGTGCCTTGGGCGGCGCCCTGTTAAATAACTATGTTGACAATCAACGTCAACGTTTATATCAGCAAGGCGCCTTCGACGGCTATAGCCCCCGTGGTTATAGCCAGCCAATGAATACCGGTGGTCGTCCAGTTAGTTTAAGTGGGTATTACAACCCACCTAACACTGGTAATAATTACTCGAGTGCGCACTATAATACATACGAGACGCACTCAGTAGCCACCGTCAACGGACAAGCCGTTTATTCTCAAGATGACGTTTATGTCATGGAAAGAATAAACAACGATGCCCGACGCCAACAGGAGCTTGACCATCGCCAGGCGATGGATCGAGCCCGCCAACAACAACACGAACTTCAACAGTATAGCCGTCTCGCCCGAGACATTAGTTATACTGTTAGAAATTTAGGTAATAGCAGAAATTTTTTCTAACCCTCCTTTCTCCTTTTTTAATTATCTGCCCCGCGCAACACGGGGCTTTTTTTTTACTTATAAATTTATTATCATACAACTTAATATGTCCGGCCACTCCCACGCTAAAAATGTACAACATAAAAAGAACGCCATTGATAAAAAGAAAAGCGCTGTTTTTGGTAAATTATTAAAAGCCATAACCGTTTCTGCCCGAAGCGAATCTAACCCCGAATTTAATCCCACTCTAAGATCGGCTGTTGATAAAGCCAAACAATACAATATTCCGAGCGACAGTATAGAAAGAGCTATTAAAAAAAGTTCTGAAAAAGATGCTAGCCAATTAGAAGAATTAACTCTTGAGGCCTACGGGCCGGAAGGCGTGGCTATTTTAATCACCGCCATCACCGATAACTCCAATAGAACTATTGGCGAAGTAAAAACTATTCTTAAAAAAACCGACGCCAAATGGGCCGAACCCGGTAGCGTTTTATGGGCTTTTGCTAAAAATAATAATGAATGGACTCCAAAATTTCCTCAAAATATAAGTGCCGAAAATTTACAAAAACTAAATAACCTAATAGAAAATTTAGAGGACAACGACGATATTACAAACATAATTACCAGCGCTAAAAAATGATTTTTTTAGGCATAGACCCCGGCACCAAACGAGCCGGTTTTGGCGTCATTGCCAAACAAAATGGTGAGCTAAAATTATTAGACGCCGGCTTATTAAAAACAGAGAGCACTGCTACCGGCGCTATCTTAGAAGACATCACAAATCACTTAGAAATTATAATAAAAAAATATAAACCCATTGCCTGCGCCATTGAAACTTTATTTTTTTCTAAAAACCAAAAAACTGCTATCGCGGTCGCCGAAGCCAGAGGCGCTATTATTTTAACCATCCAAAAAAACCGCATTCCTCTTATAGAAATAAATCCTAATCAATTAAAACAATATGTTACCGGCTATGGTTCTGCTAATAAAAACGATATTAAAAATACTGTGGAATTAATTTTAAAAACAACTACCAAAGAATACGACGATGCCCTAGACGCTCTCGCCCTCGCTATTATAGCCTCCTCAAATAATATTATTTAAACACTATCACACTCTCCTCTCTTACAGCCCCCGACTCCATTTTAACTACTAAAGAAATTTTATTTTGTGTTTCCAGTTGATTTAAAGATATTGTTTTATTATATTTATAACTATTATCAAAATCCTGTTTTAAACTATCTATCCTACCCCCATTTATAAATAATTCCATAGACTCAATTTTTGAATTTGTATTTATATCCGCCTCAAATTTAAAACCACCTTGCATATAAGATCCATTTTTTGGAGAATTTATAATAATAGATAATTCCGGATTTAAAGAATTTGAATAATCAAAAATTCTTGTTTTATTATACTCTGAAAAATTAGGTATATTATTTTGCGCCCATTTTAACACTGCCGACTCCCAGCCATTAAATTGTGGGTCTCTTTCTGGATTTTCTGGCAGAGGTCCACTCGGCTCATCTTTTTTTACATAATATAAAATATTATGAATTTGATTTTGCCATGTATAGTCTCCTTGTAATATTGGTTTTGTTGTAATTATATTATCAGGCTTATTAAACGTTTCCGGCTCATATTTTTTTACAGCCTCTTTAAAAAACGCATTCCAAATTGGTAAAGCCGCCAACAAACTACTGCCCTGTTGTTGCATTGGCTCTCTCCTATTATTTCCAGCCCAAACTCCAACCACTAGCGACGGCGAATAACCGATTGCCCAGGCATCAACATAATCATTTGTTGTTCCCGTTTTTAAGGCCACCTGATAATCTGGAAATGTAGTTAACGATAAACTTGAAGAAAATAATCCTCGCCTCGCGTCTACATCAGATAAAACATCATTTATTAATCTAATTGATTGTTCATTATAAACTCTATTAGACTTATCATCCCACTCATATAAAACTTTACCCAAACTATTTTCAACTTTTAGTATTGAGGATTGATTATGTTTAACGCCATCCTGTGCTAACACGCTATAAGCCTCAACCAACTCTGTTAGCCTCACCTCACCTCCCCCCAGCACCAAAGACAACCCGAAACGACTTCTGTCGCCTAAAGTATTTATGCCTAATTTTTTTGCTGTTTCTAAAGTATTATCTATGCCGGCTAAATATAAAGTCTTAACCGCTGTTACGTTGATAGACTGCGCTAAAGAATTTCGCATACTTATTGGCCCTCTAAATCTATTACCAAAATTATGAGGCGTGTAACTAGCCTCGGGACCACCCGCGGTATCAAACTCTGTCTCCACATCAAACAACACCGTAGAAGGCGTGTAGCCCTTCTCAAAGGCTGTTAAATAAACAAATGGCTTAAAGGCCGAACCAGGCTGTCTAAGGCCTTGGTAGGCCACATTAAAATTACCTTCATTTTCCTGGTCAAAATAATCAAAAGATCCAACCAAAGCCAATATCTGTCCTGTTTTTACCTCCTGCGCTACTAAAGCCGCGTTACGACCCTTATATAATTCATAATTTCTATTAGCTCCTTCAGTCACCACTTTTTCTGCTAATTTCTGCATATCATAATCTAACGTTGTTATTACTCTAAGCCCTCCGGTTTGAATCATTTCCTCACCATAAATATCCCGCAATTGGTCAATTACCATCATTACAAAATGCGGTGCTTTAATTGTAGTTGCTTGGGGAGTAAAAGAAATTTCAGTTTCTATCGCCTCCCTATAATTATCCTCTGTTATAAACCCTAAATTAATCATCTGATCTAAAATATATTTCTGCCTCTCATATAATTTATCTACATGAGCTCCATAAGGAGAGTAATAAGATGGAGCCTGGGGTAAAGATGCTAAGATTGTTGCCTCGGCTAAATTAATATCCTCCACCCTCTTATTAAAATAAGTTTGACTAGCCGCTTCTATACCATAAGCATTTCCGCCATAAGGTATTTGATTTAAATATAAAGATAAAATATCATCCTTTGCATATCTTTGTTCTAATTTTAAAGCAATTATTAATTCTTTTATTTTTCTGGAAATAGTTTTATCACTGCTTAAAAAAATATTTTTAGCTAGTTGTTGTGTAATAGTTGATCCTCCAATTTTTTTTCCATAAATAATATCTATAAAACCGGCTCTAATCAGGGCTTTATAATCAAAAGCTGGATGCTCATAAAAATTTCTATCCTCCGTCGCAATTGTAGCTTGCTTTATAATATCTGGAATATTATCAAAAGAAACTACCGTTCTTTTTTCCTCTCCATGAATTTCATATAATAAAATCTCTTGAGAACGGTCATATATTTTAGTAGACTGATTTATACGATTATTACTAATTTGATTAACATCGGGTATATCTAAAGAAATATAAGATATATAAATAAAAATCCCTGAAATTAATAAAATAAATATTGAAAAAAATATAAAAAAAGTATTTTTCATTTAAATAAAGTTATATAAAAATAAAGCCTATCTGTCAATAAATTTAAAAACCACTCCTATAAGTATATCTTATAGTGAGTGGTTTTTAAATTTAGTTATTCCTCCTCTTCTTCATCTTCTTCTTCATCTTCTATAATATCACCTTCAACATCTTCTTCGTCTTCGTCCTCGTTTAAAATTTTTAATGTTTCTAAATCTTGAGCTAATAACATTTTAATAAATATTATAAATAATATTAGGCGACCTTTTTATATAATTTAAGAAGTATAAATAATAAATCAAAGCTGTCAATCTAAGTTTTCCCCTACCCCTTTATTGGTAATAATATATAAGTATAAGACGAGTCATTTTCCGATTGAATTATAGTCGGTTTATTATTTATATTTAATTTTAAAACAACTTTTTCGCCTATTATAGACTTAATTCCATTTAATAAATAATTAATATTAAATTTAACCTCTATATTTTCTCCACTAATTTTAGCTGGTATTAAATAATTATTTTCCCCTATTCCCTGATTATTAGAGTATATTTTAAAATGATTAGAATTAAGAGATATAGTCACATCAAAAACTTTTGATGATAGTACACTCGTAACTTTTAAACCATTAATTAATTCAGATTTATCACAAACTATAGTACTTACACTATCTTTTGGAATAATTTGTTTATAATCAGGAAATTTTCCATCAATTAAACGGGAAATAATTATAAAATCATCTGTTTGAAAAGATATTTGATTATTATCAAATAAAATTAAAACCGAAGTATTAGGCGAAACTATATGTAAAAATTCATTTATAATTTTAAGAGGAATAATAAAATCAACCTCACTCTCTAAATTAGTTGTAAAATCCTTAGAATTAATATATTTTTCCCCTAATCTAAAACTATCAGTCCCCACTAAATATAAATCTGATCCATTATATTTAAAATAAATTCCATTTATTTCCGGTCTAATACTATAAAATGTGGTTGCTAATAATATTTGATTTAAATATTCCTTTAAAATATTAGAATTTATCGTTAAAACTCCAATTTCAGAACCTTTTTTTAAACTTGGAATAATCGGAAAATCATCTGGTGATAATGTATTTAATTCCGCTTTATAATTATCAGATTGTAAATGTAAAATATCTCCTTTAAGCTCTAAATTAATAACATCTGAATTTAAATTATTAATAATAGAATTAAATATTAAAGCTGATACTGTAAATTCTCCCGGTTCTATAATTTTAGCCGGCGAAAAATAACGGATTGCTACCTCTAAATCAGTCGTTGTAAATATTAATTTATTTCCATCTGTTTTTATAAATATATTTTTAAGTATCGGTAAATGAGAATTAAAAGAACTTATTTTAACAACCGCGTCAATTGCTTTTTTAATATTATTTTTTACAATTATAATTTTCATATTTTATATAAGTAATATTAATATAATTAAATAATTTAAAATTATTATAGTTATTAATACCCCTTAATTTAGTGGAAAACTAAAAAAAAGCAAGTATTTAAAATAAATATTAATATAATAAGATGTTAATAACACTCTTATTCCTTGAATATAGATTCTTTAATTAACCCCACTTTCTGACTTAAATTAATATCTTTATTAATATTAGTATTAATTTTTTCACAGGCATGGATAGCGGTTGTATGGTCTCTCTTCCCCACCTTATCCCCAATAAAAGGATAAGACATACTAAGAATATCTCTTAATAAAAACATAGTAATTTGACGAGGTTCAACAATTTCTTTCTTACGAGATTTCCCTACTAAATCAACTATTGATATTTCAAAGAAGTCAGCCACCGTCTTAATAATTTTATTTGGACTAATATTACTGTTATGTTGATTATTTTTAGTTATAACATCCTCAATATGTGATTCATTTATTTCCACACCTTTACTTTCTTTTATAAAAATGATTTTATTTATAATTCCTTCAATTTCACGTATATTTTTACTCATTTTTTTAGCTATTAAATCAATCACTGTCTCATCTAAATTATGTTGACATTCTTGTAATTTTGTTTTAATAATAGCCACCCTCATCTCATAATCAGGATAAACAATATCAATTATCATTCCTCCCTCAAATCTAGACCTTAATCTATCATGTAATGTCGGTAAGGCCGCCGGCACTCTATCAGAGGATATAATAATTTGCTTATTTAACGAATATAATGTATTAAAAGTATGAAAAAATTCCTCCTCGGTTTTTTCTTTTCCTCCAATAAACTGAATATCATCAATAATTAATACATCTACATCTCTATAACGACTTTTTATATCTTCCATTCTATTATTTTTAATAGCCCAAACCACATCACTGGTAAATTTTTCCGAAGAAACGTATTTTACACGCACATTTGAGCCATATTGACGCAATATTTCATTACCAATAGATTGAATTAAATGAGTTTTTCCTAAGCCCACTCCCCCATAAACAAAGAAGGGATTATATTTTGTTCCTACCGATTTAACAATGGCCTGTCCAGCTGCAAAGGCCAACTCATTAGAAGAACCCACTATAAAATTTTTAAAGGTATAACGAGGATTAAGATTTGTATTTGGATCAATTTTAAACTCTGGAAACACCATCTGGCTCAAAATCCTGGGAGTCTTTTTTGTATCAACTGTATAATTTCCTTTAAATATGCTTCCCTGTACTATAAATTCTATTTTACGAGCATTAGAATCCATATTACGAAGGACACTTAATATATTTTTATAATACTTATTTTCCACCCACTCCTTACAAAAATTATTTGGCAGAGCAATTATAAACATTCCATTATTATCTTTATTAATTAACTTACTATTTTTCATCCAAGTGTGAAAATTAGCATGAGATAGTTGAATTTCCATCTCTGATAATACTGATTGCCAAATATTGTCTAGTTCTTCCATAAGTTTTAAAGTAAATTAAATTATTGGTTTTATTATTTTACTCTTTTTATAAAAAATAAAAAAATTTTAGAAAAAAATATCGACCAACGATCATAATTTAGACAATTATAACTCTTATTAAATTTTGAACCAAATATAAAATATTGTCTTATACAAAAACTTGTCAAAATAATATTAAAATGCTATAGTCTTTTTATTATGTCTCAAACCTATCAGCCGAAAAAAAAAAAAAGAAGTCGTACCCACGGCTTTCTCAAAAGACAATCAACCGGAACCGGTCAAAATATTATTAAAAATAGACGCCGTAAAGGTAGAGAAAAGCTCTCTGTTTAGGGCTTTTTTCTTATTTTATGCTTAAAAAAAAGTATAAACTTTCTCTAAAGTCATTCCCTAAAGAAGGTGTAAAAACCATTATAAGGAATGACTTTTTAAGTATTAAAAAACATTTTAATAATAAAAATTTTAACCGTTTTGGTGTTATTATTTCTAGTAAGTATGATAAAAGAGCTGTTTATCGTAATAATATAAGAAGGTTTATATATAAAAATTTAGAATCCGTGTATAATGACTTGATATCTGGCCACGACTTCTTATTTATTATTAATACCACCTCTCAAAACGCCACCGCCTTAAAGCAAACCGTCATAAAATTTATTAAACAACTATGATCTCTGAAATCTATAATCAAATTTTATATATCCCACTTCTGAACGCTCTTATTTATATATACAACACTATATCTCTAGAAAGTCTGGGTTTTGCTGTCATTATTTTAACTATCATAATCAGAATTATTCTCTTTCCTTTATTTCATAAAATGACTAAAAATCAGATGGTTCTTCAAAAAATTCAACCCCTTATTAAAGCCACCACCGAAAAACATAAAGATAATAAAGAAGAGCAAGTCAAAAAAATACTGGAAATTTATAAAACTAATAAAGTTAACCCTTTTTCTAGTATCGGTTTTCTCTTAATTCAAATTCCTATTCTCCTCGCCCTCTTTCATGTTTTTGTTAAAGGTTTTACCGATGAAACTTTAGTAAATTTATACTCATTTATATATAAACCAGATCAAATTCACTCTATATTTTTAAACTTGATTAATCTTGAAAAAATGAGTATAATAATAGTCGTTTTAGCCGCCTTTTCTCAATATATGCAAGGCCAGCTATCTTTATTAAAGAATGATGTTAATAAAAATGACCCCGCTCAAAAAATAGGTAGGCAGATGATTTATATCGCTCCCGCTCTAACATTTTTTATATTATTAGGGCTCCCCTCGGTTATTGGTCTATATTGGATAACCACCTCGGTTTTTTCAATCGGGCAACAAATAATAATCAATCATTCGCTAAAAAATTATGGAAAAGACCAAGCAAACAATTGAACACCTGATTAACCTAATGAATATAGGCGACTTTAGAGTAGTTGAGCAAACCGAGGATAAAAGTCGTCTTAATATATTTTTTGAAGACTCTAATCTTTTTCAAAATAATCTTCCTAATATAGTTAATGATTTTAACCACCTCTGCCAGCTTATTGCTAAGAAATATGAAGAAGATTTTAGATGTGTAGATATAAATAACTATAGATTAGAAAGAGAAAGAATCATTTCCGATATTGCGCGGGCCGCCGCCAGAAAAGCTCTTATGACCAAAACTGAGATTGACCTTCCTATAATGAACTCATATGAAAGAAGGATAATTCACGCCGAGCTTTCTATGCGACCCGATATAAAAACCGAAAGCGAAGGTTTTGGAAAATCTAGATACGTCAAAGTTAAACCCATTATTGAATAACAAAAAAACGCCTGCATCAGCCAGGTCGTTTTTTTATTATTCTATTTTCCACTAACTATTTTATCAATCACGCCATATTTTTTTGCTTCCTCCGGAGTCATATAAAAATCTCTATCCGTATCATTTTCTATTTTAGTAATAGGTTGTTTTGTGTGATCCGCTAACACCTGATTCAATTGCTTTTTCATTTTTAAAATCTCTCTAGCCGCGATTTCTATATCAGAGGCCTGCCCCTCGGTTCCCCCCATAATTTGGTGCATCATTATTTTTGAGTGGGGCAAGGCCATTCTCTTTCCCCTCTCTCCCGAGGCTAATAGCACAGCCCCCATAGAGGCCGCCATTCCAACACAAACGGTTGATATATTAGGCTTTACTAACTGCATCGTGTCGTATATTGCCAGTCCCGCCGACACTGATCCTCCCGGACTATTTATATAAAGTTGAATATCTTTTTTAGGGTCTTCATTCTCTAAAAATAATAATTGCGCAATAATTGTGTTGGCTACATTGTCATCTATTGTACCCCCTAAAAATACAATTCTCTCTTTTAAAAGCCTTGAATATATATCAAAAGCTCTTTCACCATACTGACTTTTTTCTATAACGGTTGGTATTAAATTCATATTTTTATATTTTCTAATGCTTTAAATATTTTCCTATTTTTAATAGTACCATAACTAAAATCTTTTAGTTGTTGTAAATTAATATTTTTACGAGCTACCTCCGGTTGTTTTATAAATATTTTGTTCATCTCCTCCTCTATTTCGTTATCCTCTACTTTTATATCAAGCTCTTTGGCTACCGCCTCTAATACAAGATGCGCTCTTAATTCTTTCTCGGCTTGTTTTTTTAAACTTTCCTCTAATTTTTTTTCGCTTTCATAATTTTTTTTAATATACTCACTATAATCAATTTTTCCGGACTCTAGACTATTTTTTAAATCATTCTTTAAATTTTCCATTGTTTTATTGATTAACATATCTGGTAAATCAAATAGTGTTTTAGAAATTAATGTATCAATAATTCTAGCCCTATTTTTATCAGCTTCACGAATTTTCTTTTCAGCCTCAATTCCCTCTTTAATACTTTCTTTTAAATCATGCGCCGTTTTAAAATCTCCTATCTTTTGCGCCATTTCATCGGTTAAAATAGTTTCATTTTTTTTTGCCTCCTCCTTAAATTCCTTTCTTGAATTAATTAACCACTCAACTGCTTTTTGTATTTCCTCATCCGCTACACTAATATTTTCTAATTCTTTATAAAAAATTTCATTAGATAGAGCTACGTCTTTTTTAAAGTCTCCTAAAATTACTTCGGGCAATGCAACCACAGTAACCTCATAATGTAAATTTTCTTTATCCTCAAGCAACTTGACTTCCGGCGGAGTTACTAAAGTTAAATTATTTTCTACGGTTATTTTTTTTAAACTAATCCTTACAGCCTTTTCGGCCGCCTCGGTAAATGCTTTATCTTTATCTACATAAGCGATAGCTATATCCTTTGGTGTATGACCCTTTCTAAAACCTTTAACCTCTACCTCGCCTATTTTATAAGCCACTACCTCATCAAAATATTTACGAAACTCCTCTCCTTTTAAGACCACGTCAAACTTTATACTACCGTCCTTATTTTTTATCTTTGTATAGTTCATTATCCCTGTTTTTTATAAGCTTCAATTGCTCTCTCTATTTCTTTTTTAGCCACCTCGCTTCCTTCCCATCCATTAATCACCACTTTTTTATTTTCTAATTCTTTATAAACTCTAAAAAAATGCTGAATTTCCTCTAACATATGTTTGTTATTTTTTTTTATATCCTCAATATCAGCCACCTCATTAAATCGAGGATTATCTTTCTGCACGCCCAGTATCTTAAAATCCTCCTCCCCGTCATCTATCATTTTTAATATTCCAATTGGGCGCACTCTCACAACGCATCCTGGAAAAGTTGAATCTCCGCCTATTATTAAACAATCAAGATGGTCTTGGTCCTCACTTCTTGTTTCCGGAATAAACCCATAATCAAAAGGATAATGAACTGGTGAATATAAAACACGGTCTAATGTAAATACATTTAACTTCTCGTCATATTCATATTTATTATGACTTCCCTTCGGCACCTCAACCACCACGTTAAAGACCTCGGGAGTTTTACTGCCAATACCTAATCTTTTTATTGCTCCACTCATATTTTTATATATTTAATATTAATTATTCTCCTCAATATTTTTTTCCTTCATTTCTTCCGTGTCTATATTTTCAATTATCTCATTATTTCCAACTAGCTCATCATTTTTTTCGGCTATTCCCCCGTTAATAACTTCTTCCGGGTTTTGCTCACTTCTAACATCTATTTTAAAACCAGTTAAATTTGCGGCTAATCTTACGTTCTGCCCACCTCTCCCAATAGCTAAAGATAATTGATCCTCTAACACAAACACTTTTACCTCTCTTCGCTCTCCTAGCTCAATGCGAGATACTTTGGCCGGAGATAAAGAGTGAGAAATATATTCCTCTGGGTCGTTACTCCATTCAATAATATCTATTTTTTCTTGACCGATTTCATTATTTACCGCCATTACTCTAGTGCCTCTCTGCCCCACAAAACTTCCCACTGCATCCACATTTTCATCATTACTATAAACCGCAATTTTAGAACGACTCCCCGCTTCTCTCGCAATCCCTTTTATTTCAACCGTCCCATCTGAAATTTCTGGCACCTCGCTTTCAAATAATTTACTTAAAAATTTTGGATGATTTCTAGATAAAACAATTTGCGCAAAACGCGCGCCTTCCTGTACCGCTATAACATAAAATTTTAATCTATCCCCTATTTTATAATGTTCTCCGGTAATAGATTCATTACTCCACATAATTCCCTCCGCTCTTCCTAAATCAATGTAAACATTTCCTCTCTCAAATCTTCTGACTATCCCACTCACAATTGTCTCCTCTCTTCCTTTAAACTCTAAAACTATAGAAGATCTTTCAATTTCCCGTAGTCTTTGTAAAATATTTTGCTTAGCAGTTTGAGCCGCAATGCGACCAAATTCAGCTTGAGGAGCTGGTAAGCTTTCAACAATCTCATCCCCTACTTTTAATTCCGGCTTTTCTGTTTCTATGTCTTTTATTAAAATATGTCTCTCTGGATTATAGCGCGGTAAAATATCCTCCTCTGCATAAGCTTCCTTTGGGCGAACCTCCTCCCCGTGTTCCTCCTCGCCCTCTATCGGTATTCTTACCGTATTTTCGTCCACCACCGTCTTTACACTTTCAAACAAAACATCACCCGATTTTAAATCAAGCTTTGCTCTGATAATCATTCCTTTATATCCGTATTCTTTTCTATAGGCCGCTGCCAGCGAATTTTCCACCACCTCTATAACCGTCTCCGGTTGAATATTTTTTTCTGAAGCAATCTGCTCTGCTACTTTTACTAATTCTTTTAAATTCATATTTATTATTACTTATTAAACACCCTTTTTATTAATAAAATCCGCGTCGGAGGCGGATTTCTATCATTATTTTAATTATAACGTATAAGATTAATATATGTCAACCCAGTTAAATAAAATCTAAGATTTTAATTTTGATTTTTCAAAATTATTTAACAGGGTCAATAGCTAGTTTAACTATATTATATAGTAGGTTAGTATATATTATAAAATAATAAATAATATGCACAGTCAAGTATATTCCGAACTTATACACAAAATTTCCGAACTTATACACATAGTAAAAATATATAACCATATAAATAAACAAAGAAAAAAGCCTTTATTTAAGCTGTTGTATTGATTAATCTAGTATTTTAAATAAAAGTTATACCCATTTTTATAAAAGATATCCCCAAATAATTAATTAAAGGCTAAAAAGTTATTACAAGTGTTTAACGTTAAACAAAGTAAATATTTTTTAATTGTCAGTGTTTCACGTTAAACACTAAAAATCAGTAAAAAGCACTTATTTATATAAAACAAGATATCCACAGAGTAAAATCACAACCAGTTTAGCGCTTAAATAAAGGGTCTTTAAAAAATTGTTTGCCGGCAAACAATCTCAATTATTACTAGTGTTTAACGTGAAACACTTAAAATCACAAAATAAGCCAAAAATATCATAAAAAGGTTAAAATTTATTGTAAGTGTTTGCCGACAAACACTTACAATAATAGAATAGTCTAAAAAAAACACTAAAAACACCAAAATTTTATTACCAGTGTTTAACGTTAAACACTTACAATAAAAATTTACATAAAAATAAGCCTAAAATAGGCTTAAAAATTATTAACATTGTTTAACGACAAACAATGTTAATAAAGTAATTTAATTACAAGTGTTTGCCGGCAAACAATTTAAGTTTTAATTAGGCAAAAATAATAAAAATGCCGAAATTTAATAAGGCAAAAACCTTATTTTATATAAAATAAGGTTTTTAATAATGGGATTTTTTAATGCTTAATTGAATCTTCTGTCTCTGTGTCATTATAGCATTCACATTTTTTCTGCTCTGTTATTAGGACATTTTCAGCTTCTTGAAGTGTTATTAAATTACAAAATAAAATATATAAAGTATTAAACTACCGCACTCCGCTCGAAGTGTTGAATAAACATAAAAAATAAAAAACACCCCGACTCATTTGAGTCAGGGTGTTCGGTTTGAGGGGGGGTTCGTAGGGTAAAGCTTCTAAATAAATAATATTGATTTAATAATTTTTTGTCAACAAAAATCCCCTATCTTATAAATTTATAAGATAGGGGATATATATAACAGAGGATATAGTATATTTTTAAAGCATCTTCCTTCTTTCTATATTTCTTTGGCACTCAATAGTTAATTTTGCCCTTTCCCCAGCCACTGAATCTAATCTTTCTTTTGATATTTTTTTACCACATCCACAAGCACATTTTATATGATGAGTGCACCTGTGAAATTTTTTATAACCAGGTATTGTTGTTACGCTACTTTCGCACCCCTCAATACAACATTCATTTTTTTTAGGGTGTTTTTTTATAATATAACAACTTTCAGTTTCAGTATTTTCATTTCCACTTTTGCTTTGATAAAATCTAATATGTCCAAGTTGCGCAATTTCATCTGCTAATTCATATAAACTTTGAGTATACAGTTGATGAGAAGCCATATTTTTTTCCTCTCGTTTTTATATTATTTTTCCTCATCACAAAAATCCCTCAACTTCAAAGTACAAAATCCCTCTCCCTCCATTCTATATTTAATCGGACTTTCGTAAATTAGGAATATAAAAAATATTTTACACCTCTTTATATTATAATGTCAATCGTGCGCAAAATTTTCGCGCATTCGCGTCTATATCTTCCGCGCCCATAAAGACAATAAGAGTATTCCCTTCGTTTTGTATTTTACCAATCATTTTATCTGCATTTCCCCAAGATGGGACAAAATACGTTTCTTTCTTTTTTTTGCGGATAGCCTGCGCGAGATCAAATGCGTCACGTTTCGATTCTTCTTCCCGTCTCATTACTTTATAAACAGGCAACAATATAAGCTTGTCCGCGGATTCAAAGGCATGTACGAAATCAGAAAACAGACGATTTAACCTATAGGTCTGATGAGATTCAAATACACAGATAAGTTTTTTATTTGGAAAATTATCTTTGAATGCCTTGAGCGTTGCATTAATTTCCGTTGGATGATGCGCGTAATCAGAATAATAAAGCGTGTTTTTTGTTTTTTGTTTCCCAAGAGCTTCATCCTTCTCCATGCACCACGATACGAAGCAAAAACAGTGTCCGCAGTTTTTTTGAAATGCCGAGAATATTCGCGACCTGCCCCATGCCGCTTCCGCATTTAATTGGTTATATTCACCAAATATGCCAAGTTTCCGCTCAACATTCGGAAGAGAAAAACGAACAACGTGGATTCGTTTCTTACGCGTTTCCGCGTCCGCAATTTTTTTTAAATTCGGATCAGGGTAGGTTCAATCT
>PCWO01000014.1 GCA_002796205.1 Candidatus Liptonbacteria bacterium CG11_big_fil_rev_8_21_14_0_20_35_14 | reverse complement strand
AGACTGGATAGCCAGTTGGTACAAAGGCAAATGAGTGGCGAGTATAGAATAAAAGAGGATTCCCTAAAGGTTTTATATGTTGATATTCATAATTTAATGTTTGATTTTAAAAGTGTGAAGTTTATCCACATTCCTCGGGAAAAAAATAAAGAGGCTGATAGATTGGTTAATGAGGCCCTAGATAAAAAGCTAGTAAAATAAACAAATATCATGTGAAGACAAAGGGGTTGACTTTTATTTATTTGTGTGCTATACTCATGATAGAATAATAAATTCTGGATTTAGCCTCTCGGTCCAGAAAATAAAATAGAGAGGTAATAATATGAAAAAGCCCCTTTCTTGTTACGATTTTGTAATAAGGAAGGGGCTATAAATTTTTATATAAACCCAAAACCCACCGTTAAAGGTGGGTTTTTAGATTTTTTTAAACTAGCTACTTGTAAGCCGGATTCTGTTCTCTTTAAAAAAAGAGGGTAACGATTTATCTGTTCCGATTTTTGCAAATTGGAATCAAGCGGCACTCCTATATAAAATAGGCACGGCCTTGCACCAAACAGGGTTTACCACCTATATAAATCACTATATATAGGCGTGCGCTCTTACCGCACGATTTCAACCTTACCTAATAAATTAGGCGGTATATTTTCTGTTGCACTTTCCGTAGGATTACTCCCCGTTGTTGTTAACAACTGTTTACTTCCTTAATAAATTAAGGGGTGTCCGGACTTTCCTCTATACATTTAAATGTACAGTAGCTACCACTGTAACTAGTATTATATGTATACCATAAAATATTGCATAAGTCAATAAAATTTGACTTATTTTTTTTATTTATATATAATATTTTCAGGACGTTAAAACTTACTTAAGAGAGGTGTATTATGAATATCAGGAAAAAACAAAAATTTTTTCTTTGGTTAACATTGTCAGGTCTTATTTTATTTTTTATTTCATATTATCTTTACTTAACCAATTATAATAATTTATTATATGTAATCTTTAGCTATATTGGTATTATTTTATTTACTTCTACATTAGCTTCTTATTTAAGTATAAAAGATAATAAGGATATTTAAATTTCAGAAGACTAAAACTGACTGATTAAAAAAACTTTAAAATATAAGGCTCTGTGTAAACGGGCCTTTTTTGTTTACCCTGTTAAATAAAATCTAAGATTTTAATTTTGATTTTTCAAAATTATTTAACAGGGTAAAGTTATACACAGTAAAGTGGTTGTATTATGAGAGTGGTGGTGTAGAATGAGTGTAAGTGGGGAAATGTGGTGAATATGTTTTTAGGAGAATACAGATACACGCTCGATCAAAAAGGGAGAGTCGCTCTACCTCCTAAGTTTAGAAATGACTTAAAAGGCGGAGCAATTGTTACCAGAGGACTGGATCAATGTTTGTTTGTATTTCCGTCGGTTGAATGGAAAATATTAGCGCAAAAGCTTGTTTCTCTACCTTTGACACAATCAAACTCCAGAGCATTTGTGCGTTTAATGTTGTCTGGGGCGATGGATTTATCAATTGACAAACAAGGCCGAATTCTTGTACCGGATTATCTACGAGAATATGCCGGCCTTCAAAAGGAAATAGTAACCATTGGACTCTATAGCCGATTTGAAATTTGGAGTGATAATAATTGGAATAAATACAAAAAGATTACCGAGAGAGATTCTGATAAAATTGCCGAACAATTAAATGAATTAGGTATTTAAGATGCATACACCGGTTTTGTTAAAAGAAGTTATAGAAAACTTAAATCCTCAAAAAGGGGAGTTCTTTATTGATGGAACACTCGGAGGTGGAGGGCACGCCAAAGCTATCTGGGAAAAAATTAAACCAAACGGTAAACTTTTAGTTTTAGATTTAGATAAAAGTGCGGTTGATAGATTTAAAGAATCCATTCTATCAGAAAATATTGTGGCTATAAATGCTAACTATGCAGATCTTGTAAGTATTATATCGGCTAATGACCTACCAAGGGTTGATGGATTGCTACTAGACCTTGGATTTTCCTCTGACCAAATAGAATTATCTGGTCGGGGATTTAGCTTTAATAGAGATGAGCCTCTTTATATGACCTATAGCGAGGATGAGGAATCGGTCGCCAGTATTTTATCTCGTTTATCGGAAAAAGATTTAGCCGATGTGATTTATAAATATGGCGATGAAAGATTTTCTCGTAAAATTGCTAAAGCTATTAAAGAGCGAACTCAAAAAGAATCTATAATATCTAGCCTAGAATTATCGGAAATTATAAGACAGATATTACCAAAGAGTTACGAGCAAGGCAGAATTGATCCAGCCACGCGAACATTTCAGGCGCTTCGTATATATGCTAATCATGAGCTTGATAATATAAGGCGTGTCATATCTATTTTACCGAATATAATAGCGTCTCTTGGAAGGGTAGCCATTATTACTTTTCATTCTTTAGAGGATGAGATAGTAAAAAATTCTTTTAAAGAATTAGTAGACGAAAAAAAAGCGGTTTTAGTAAACAAAAAACCAATTGTGCCAACTATAGAGGAAAAAAGTCATAATCCTAAAAGTCGTTCCGCTAAGTTAAGAGTAATCAAATTTAATTAATTTTTATAAAATGACAGTTTTTACACCTAATAAAAAAGATAATTTTAATATTTATATTGGAGCTTTAGTATTAGCTTTAATTTTGGTGTCGGGTTTATGGCTCTATACCTATAACCTAAAAGTAACAGTTTTACATAATATTTCAGGAGTAGAACTTGAACTACAAAGAACTCGAGTAGTTAATGCCGAAATGAAAAATAATTTATATAGCTTATTAAATCCGGCCGAAATTTCTATAATGGCCGAGGCAAGAGGACTTGTAAAAGATTCTAATCCGGAATTTATTCAGGTAGCGCAAAGATAAAAACTTTATACACAGGCAACTGATTTTTGTTTTGCAGTTATACTTATTTTAATTGTATGAAATTTAGAGTTTTATTTTTAGCTTTTTTCTTTGTGTCTTTATATGGGCTATTAGTATTTAAACTTTACTCAATTCAAATTAGTAAAGTTGATTTTTATGCCGCTAAGGCTGAATCACAATTATTCGGCAATTTAGATGCCCAGAGAAGAGGAACTATATATTTATCCGATAAAGATGGGACATATATACCGGCAGCTTTACAAAAAGAATTTACCGAAATATACGCAACACCAATTGAAATAATAGATCCGGCGGTGGCGGCTGTTGAAATATCTGAAATAGTTAATATTCCGGTATCAGAATTAACTCGTATGTTTAATAAAAAAAATGACGAGTACGAACTTTTAATAGCCAAAGCCTCTAGTGAACAAATAGAAGCTATAAATGCTTTAGGAAATATAGCCGGAATACATCAAAAATTAAAGGCCGAGAGATTTTATCCTTTAGGCAGTCAGGTCGCGCATGTTTTGGGGTTTGTATCAGCGGATGAAAAAAGTGATTTGCTGGTAGGGCGCTATGGACTAGAAAGTTATTTTGAAAATAGATTAGCTGGAGTGCCGGAAATAGTGTCTGGAGATTCGGTGCAAAAAGCGGTAGCGGGCGGGGATGTTTATTTATCCATTGATAGAAATATACAATCACAGGCCGAGGAGATATTAAATAGATTAGTCACAAACTATAACGCCAGCGGGGGAATGATTATTGTACAAGATCCAAAAACTGGCAGAATATTAGCTAATACTAATAGTCCAACTTTTGATCCTAATAATTTTTCAAATTACCCAATACCCTCATTTACTAACCCCTCGGTTCAGAGTATTTATGAGCCGGGATCAATCTTTAAGGTGATAACTATGGCTATTGGACTTGATTCAGGAGCGATTACTCCTCTAACGGAATATGTAGATACCGGTTCGGTAACTTTAAACGGAAGTACCATACATAACTGGGATTTAAAATCTCATGGGAGGCAGACAATGACCAATGTAATTGAAAAATCTTTAAACACAGGCACGGTTTTTGCCGAAAAACAAATAGGGCATGGAATTTTTAAACAGTATTTAGAGAAGTTTAGATTTGAGGAAAAAACAGATATTGCTTTACCGGGCGAAGTGGTCGGCAACTTTAGGTCTTTATATAATGAAAAAGACTCTAAGGATATAAATTTTGCGACGGCTTCATTTGGGCAAGGCATTTCGGTAACACCAATAGGATTATTGCGAGCAGTGGGAGTTTTAGCTAATAAAGGAATAATGATGAAGCCGTTAATTGAGGTTAATGAACAACCTAAAGAAATTGGCCGGATAATCAGCGAGGAGGCATCTAAAGAGATAACTAATATAATGGTGTCGGCGGTAGATAAAGCTATTATCGCTCATATTCCAGGCTATAATATTGCCGGAAAAACGGGGACAGCCCAAGTGCCAAATTTTAAAAATGGGGGATATACAGAGGAGGTTATAAATACATATATTGGTTATGGGCCGGCTACAAACCCGCAGTTTATTATATTAGTACGGCTTGATAAACCCTATGGAGCGCCTTTAGCCGGTCAGACAGTAGTACCGGCTTTTAAAGAGTTAGCTCAGTTTGTTATAAATTATTATCATATTACGCCAGATAAGTTGGAGTAGTTGCTCTATATGTAGTTTTGTTATATTATATTTTTTATTACGGCCCTATCGTCTAGCGGCTAGGACGCGACCCTCTCACGGTCGAAACCGGGGTTCAATTCCCCGTAGGGTCACAAAAGGCGGTATTTTTATTTTTATAATTAAAAATTACTTCTTTTTGATATCTCTATCTGTGTAGAGTTTTGGCAACATACTTAAAGGACTCCATTCTTTTATAATCTGTTTTATATTTGTAGAAGTTTGATATTTG
>PCWO01000049.1 GCA_002796205.1 Candidatus Liptonbacteria bacterium CG11_big_fil_rev_8_21_14_0_20_35_14 | reverse complement strand
ATTTTAAGTCGTGCGCGTATACCATTCCGCCACTCGGGCTTTTATTTAATTTTTGAGGCCAGGAGGGGAATTGAACCCCTGTGAAAGGTTTTGCAGACCTCTCCCTAAACCACTCGGGCACCTGGCCTTAAGACTTTAATACAGATAAGACTTCAGGATCTACCCATAATGGTCTTAGGTTAAAGAATTTCTTAAAAATGTCAAACTTTCTTTTTAAATATAAATCATTTGTTTGTTTTTTATATAATAGTTTAAATATTTTTACACTATCATGGGTTGAATATCTTAATTGATATGATCGATGACTATTATATACTTTGTTTTGTTTTAAAGATAGTTTTTCATTTAATATATTAGAAAGTGATTCTAAAAAAAACTTACTACCACTAGTAAAAGCTATTAATAATCTTCTACCTTTTGTTTTTTTATAATTATCTATATAAACACAGCCATCGCCATCAAAATATCCCAGTATAAAATATCTTTGTAAATTTTTTGGAATATTTGGAAATTTCATTGTTAATGATTTATTAGGAGTCATTCCTATATTTTCAAGACTATTATACATTTTATGACTGCCTATTCTTAAAATATATTTGGTTTTTATTTTACTATTTACATCTTTTATAGATTGTATTTTATGTTCTGAGTCTAAATATTTTTTTATTTTTTCTATAATTTTTTTATCTGTATTAATTGCTTTTATATATTTTCCTCTCATATAAGGAGAATTTTCTATATTTCCATCAGCAAATAAAAAACCTAGAACATATGCCATTATAGGATTCCAGTTTTTAAAAAAATCTTCATTAGATTTAAATTTTATACCCATATTAGCAGTATACAATATTACCACTTATTTTACAAAAAAAATTACTTGTTTTTTAAGAGTCTTTCAATATGAGAGGCGTGTTCTAAACCTTCATCTATAACAAAATCTATCTGCGGAACGAAATAAATATTTATTTTTTTAATAAGTTTTCTTTGAATAGCGCCTTGATTTTTTTTAAGTTCATTAAAAACAAGATTTTTTTTATTGGCAGGAATAATGCTAATACCAATTTTAGCAGATTCATTTTTTTTACTTATCACAATTTCGGTTATAGTAACAAGGGCTTTATGAGTTTCAATATCCCTCATTATTATTTTTGAGATTTCGTCTTTTAAAACGCTTTCTAATCTAGCTTGCTTAAATTGAGACATTTTTTATATAACTACAAGATTATCGCCAACTTGCGCCTCTTCACCCGAGGAAAAATTTAAAACCAGACCACACTCTTTACCCTCTTCTATTTGGTTGATTTCATTTTTACCAGATTGGAGATTAGTAATTTTAGCTCGTCCTAAAACTTTCTCTTCTCTTGTTATTTCTATAGTATTACCTTTTTTAATAACACCCGATAAAACTACTCCCCCAACTGTTTGTTTACTGCCCTGCTTACTAAAAATCGCTAAGATGTTTAAAATATTTTTAATAATAACCGGATTTTTAACCCGTTCTATATATTCTTCTATTTTTTGCAGAAGTTCATAAATTATTTTTGATTCTATAATATCTGTTTTATGAATTTCAGATAATTTGAGAGCGGCCCGGCTAACTTGAACATTAAAGCCAATTATTTTTGAGCTGGTGGTGACAGCGTGCTTTATATCACCGTCGGTTATTTCGCCGACACCGGTATCTTTAATTATTAGGCGAACATCTTCTTTATTTTTTTCTATTATAGGATCAATGGAATATTTTAAGGCCTCAAGAGAGCCCGAGGTGTCGGCTTTAAGGATAAGATTTAAAATTTGTTTATTATCAGTTATTTTAACTTGAGTTTTTATTTCTATCTCTTCATCTTTTTTAATATTACCAATAACACACTCTTCGCCTATTTTTGGAAGCTTCTCAAAACCTATAATAACGGCTGGAGATGAGGCGGTAAGTTCACTTACCACATCACCCTTAAAATCTTCTAAGATTTTTATTTTACCTTGGGCTGACTCGGTTGAAATTTCATCACCTCTTTTAAAAATACCATCTTTAATAATGATAGAAACTTCATTGCCTCTTTGTTTGCTCATTTTAGATTCAATCACAACACCCTGGCCGATATTATTTTTACTATAAGTTAGCTCCTCTAATTCAACGGCTAGGAGTAGTAAGTCTAAAAGGTCGTTAATACCTTCGCCGGTCTTAGCGGAGATGAGTTGAAAACTGATATTACCACCGTAACCTTCTAAAAAAACTTCGTTTTCGGCTAGGCTTTGTTTAGTTCTTTCTATATCGGCGTTGTTTTTGTCAATTTTGTTAATAGCAACGATAAAAGGAGTATTTGATTCTTTTAAAATTTTAATTGATTCGGCGGTTTGAGGTTTAACGCCGTCGTCAGCGGCGACAACTAAAATAGCGATGTCGGCTACAGAGGTTCCACGAGATCTCATTTTGGTAAAGGCGGAATGACCGGGAGTGTCTATAAAAGTTATTTTTTCATTATTATGTTCTATTTCATAGGCGCCAGTAGCTTGGGTAATTCCACCGGCTTCACGACCGGCAATATTAGCCTTTCTAATATAATCCAAAAGAGAGGTTTTACCGTGGTCAACGTGTCCTAAAACGACCACTACTGGTGGTCGCTTAATATTTTGATTGTTTAGCGCCTGATTCACGTTTATTACAATACTAGAAAAATTCATTTTAAGCAAATTTTATTATTTAATGTTTTCGTTATATATTTATAAACATAATCATGATTTCAACTTTTATATTTGATCTTGGGGGTGTTGTTTTGAGTAGGGGGCTTTGGGATTTTAGAGCTTATTTAGAAAAAACTTACAGTCTATCAGAAAAGAAAGTTTTTGATGTTTTTATAAATAAATATTATAAGCCTTATTTTTCGGGAGAATTATCTGAAATTGATTTTTGGGAACATATAAAGAAAGATTTAAATATTAATGAAGATTATAAGGTTTTAAAAAATGAGCTTTTAGGTTTTTTTATTTTAAATGAAGATGTTGTTGGTTTAATAAATAAGTTAAGAAAAAAAGGATATAAAACTTGTTTATTATCTGATCAGACAAAAGATTGGTGGCCTATATTAGATAAAAATATTCCATATCTTTATATTTTGATGAAGTTATTATTTCAGCAGAAGTAGGGATTAATAAACCTGATCCAAAAATATATTCTTTAGCTTTAGATAAAATAAAGTCTAATCCCGAGGAGTCTATTTTTATAGATGATTTAGAAAAAAATTTAGAGCCGGCTAAGAAATTAGGAATAGCGACTATATTATATGAAAACCCCAAACAACTAGAAAAAAACTTGAGTGTATATTTATAATATGGGTTTTGATTTTACATAATCTTTACTGTATTATGCGTTTATATTTGGAGAGGTGCCTGAGTGGTCGAAAGGGGCATCCTGCTAAGATGTTAGGGGAGCAATCCTCTCGAGGGTTCGAATCCCTCCCTCTCCGCCAGAAAGGAAATTGCAAGTGCGAGCTGTCCGCCTCGCTTCGCTCGGCGGCTAATTTGTATGGGATTTTTGGCGAAAAAGAAATGGATTTATCAAACAAAATATGGTTCGAGCCGATTTGTTTTAGAAATGTTGTCATTTCTGACTTATCCTCACTCCGTACCAATTCCGTCGCGTGATTTAGGGATTTTACAAATGCACGAGCCGGTTCGAGCCAAGACACGCTTCCGTTCTCGATTTCGCTAATTTCTTCGTTGCACTCAACTTTGCGCGAGAGCAATTTGTGCTTTTGCGCGGCGTATTCCTCGGCAGAAATTATCTCGTCGAGATACGCAGAAAGCAACTTGTCTAACTTTACGCCAATGTCGGCTATCTCACTTTTGAGATTTTGTAGAACAGCATAATTTTCTGATTTTGCTTTCTGCTCGTCCTTGTCCAGCTCGCGCAAAACTTTTTCGGTGTCTTGGCTCGTCAAAGAAACTTTTTGAAGAAAACTTTTCATTTGATCGGTGAGTGTTTCTTCGCGGACATATTTTTGTGAACATATTTCGCGTTTCTTGGTACAGCGATAGTAGTTGTGCCCTTTTTGCATTTCGGCGGTAATAGCGCAACCACACTCTCCGCAGGTAAATAATCCGCGAAACGGAAAAGTTTTCTCCGCCTTGCGCGTTTTGATATGTCCGCGAGATTTCATAACCTCTTGGCATGTATCAAAAAGTTTCTTTGTGATGATTGGCTCGTGCGTTCCTTGATATGTCTCGCCCTTGAATTTAAAAAGTCCGTAGTAAAACGATTTACTCAACATTCTCTGGACACAGGAAACTGCGAGAACATTGCCTTTGTGGCTCCGCAATTCCATATCCTTAAACGCTTTCGCGATTTGCTTCAAGGTATATTTGCCACTCGCGTATAACTCGAAACCTTTGCGTATTATCTGTGCTCTCTCATGGTCAATATCAATATCGCGAGTGCGGTGATTATTGAGATAGCCGAGTGGTGCGGAGCCAGGATACACGCCTCTGCGTAATTTCGCGCGGTGTCCACGCCGGATATTTTCGCTAAGGTTGTCTATGTAATACTTGCTTTGTCCAAAGGCAATGTTCAACATGAATTTTCCTTGCGGCGTGTTCTCGAACCAGAACGTAGGAAATTTGAGATCTTTGATTTTTCCTGTGTCCAGTAGATACACAATTTGCCCGCCATCTATACTGTTGCGGGCGAGACGATCCGGGTGCCAACTCAAAATCCCGTCTGCTTCCCCGGCTTGCAGAAATGACAACATTTCAGCGAACTTTGTTCGCCCAGGTTCTTTGGCAGTTTGGGCTTCCTGAAAGGAAGCGACAATTTCAAGTTTTTCTTTGGCGGAATACTCTTGCAGCTCTGCGAGCTGCGCTTCAATACTCAAAATCTGTCGTTCTTCACTCTCGCTCGATTTTCTTGCGTATAGTACGTATCGCATAGTGTTACGAATTGAATGAAAAATTTCTTTTGCCCTTATTGATAAATCCATTTCTTTTTCGCCAAAAATCCCATACAAATTAGCCGCCGAGCGAAGCGAGGCGGACAGCTCGCACTTGCAATTTCCTTT
>PCWO01000034.1:4750-9759 GCA_002796205.1 Candidatus Liptonbacteria bacterium CG11_big_fil_rev_8_21_14_0_20_35_14 | reverse complement strand
TAGACGCACTACCTTGAGGTGGTAGCGCTCGCAAGAGCTTGGAGGTTCAAATCCTCTCCCGCGCACCATTGAGGAAATTAGCCGTTTTGGTTTGGTTGTGGTACTATAAAATATAATAATATGAGACATTTGCCTCTTTATATTTTTTTAGGAATTATGGCTGTAACTGGTGGGATGATGGTGCGTGGAGCTGAATATGTAAGTTTCGCTTATCAAAATAATATATCCTCAAAACTGCAGGCTAATTTACTTTCTTTAGTAGTATCTTCAAAAGAAAAGGAAAAAGATTTACGGCCGGTGCATTTATTGTTTACCGGCGACATTATGCTGGGTCGGGCGGTTGGGCAGATTATGGATATTCGTAAAGATTTTAAATATCCTTTTTTACAGACAGCTTCCGTTTTGCGGTCGGCTGATTTAACTTTTGGAAATTTGGAGGGACCTATAACATATAGTCAAAATGATGTGGGGAGTATATATTCTTTTGCTTTTAATCCGAGCGTAATTGAGGGGTTAAAGTATTCAGGGTTTGATGTGCTTAGTTTAGCTAATAATCATATATTTGATAGAGGATATGAAGGTATGGAGGACACAATGTATTTTTTAAACCAAAGTAATATAAATTATGTGGGAGTGGGAAAAAATGAGATTTCGGCTAATAAAGCCTCGATATTTATGGTGAGAGGTATTAAATTTGCATTTTTAGCCTATACGCCTTTTTATTCTAATAGTCATGTGGCCTGGCGTGAAAAAGGAGGCTTAAGTCGGTTGGATGGTAATTATATAAAAGATATTGTTAGTAAATTAAAAAATGAGGATGAGGTTGATATAGTTATAGTATCTATGCATTTTGGGGATGAGTATAAAAAAGAGGCGGGAAATTATCAGAGAGAATTGGCTAAGGTTTTGTCTGAGGCTCAAGTTGATTTAATCGTAGGGCACCATCCGCATGTGGTGCAGGAGATTGAAAAAATTAATGAGACATGGGTGGCATATAGTTTAGGAAACTTTGTGTTTGATCAGACTTTTGAGGAGGATGTCAGGAATGGGCTTGTTTTAAGTGTGCTAGCTACAAAAGACGGTATTCAAAGTGTGGAGGGAGTGCCAATATATATAAATGATGATTATCAACCGGAGTTTGTGAAGTAAAAGAAAGACCTTATTTATTAATAAGGTCTTTTTTAAATCTATTTTTGTCTCTTGCTTGAACTTTTGTAAAGCTTTTTTTAAAGCAATCATCTAAATTAATATTATTTGAGTTAGCAAAACATATTAAGGTGAATATTATGTCTCCTATTTCATCTTCTATACTGCTATTTTTTTCAGTTTCTTTTTTCTTTTTTTCTCCATCTTTATGATTTACTTCTCTGGCAAATTCTCCGCATTCTTCAAAAAGTCTGGCTAAAATTGATAAAGGTTGCCAATATGGCCATCCCTTTTCTTTCATAAAGTCATCTACTTGTTTTTGAAATTTGTTCATAAATTTTCTCCCTTAAATTTAATTTCTATTTAAGGTATAGCTTATTTTATTATTTAAGTCAAAATAAATATAATATATAATCAGTTAGCTGAAATATTCCTTTTCTTTTTTGGGCTATTGCCCAATTGTTTTAAAAAATTTTTAAATTTCTTTTTCATTAATTAAAGAGGGGTAATAAGGTGTTTTCTCCGCTCCGCTACGAAAACGATTTATTATTTTATTTTAAAGAGGTACAATTAATATAAATTAAACATAAATGTTTATATGACAACTAAACAACCAAAAGAAGGATATATTATTGATTTTATATCGGGACAAGAAATAAAAGCTACTCCTGAAGAGGTTGACGCAACACAAATATTTTCAAAGCGTCTTATAGAAGAATATGAATATTCAAAAGAACAAATTCAAACAAGACCACAGCACTTTGTCAGAAAAACACCTTCCGATGAAGCCAAAAAAGAATGGCCAGTTGATATTTCAATATTCAAAGGAAAGAGTAGGACGGAAAGTGATTTAGTGGGTATTATTGAGTGTAAGAAAAAAACCAGAAAAGATGGGCTGGAACAATTGAAACTATATATGGATATGTGCAGTAGCATCCAATGGGGTGTTTGGTTCAATGGGGAGGAACAAATAAATTTACAAAAAATAAAAAAAGATGGGGATATTTTATATTTTGAAATTCCCAATATTCCTAAAAATGGTCAAAGAATTGAGGATATTGGAAAATACAAAAGATGTGATTTAAAACCTGCAAAAGATTTAAAAAGCCATTTTAAAGTAATCAACAATTACTTATATGGCAATATGAAAAAAGATGATACATCTACAAGAAACAGAGCAAAACAAATTATTAATTTGTTGTTCTGTAAAATTTACGATGAACAATATACTGGAAAAAATGAAGAAGTTACTTTTAGGGCTGGCGTGTATGAAGACAAAGAACTGGTCGCAAAAAGAATAAAAGAATTGTTTATTCAAGTAAAAAATAGATTTAATGATGTATTTGAAGATGAAGACATAATTACTTTAGACCCAGATTCGATTGTATTTGCCGTTGGTCAAATACAAGAATTTTGCATTACAGAATCAGAGAGAGATGTAATTGGTGATGCTTTTGAAGTTTTCGTATCAAAAGCATTAAAAGATGAAGATGGTCAATTTTTCACGCCAAGAAATGTAATTAAAATGATTGTAGATATTATAAATCCTGATGAAAAAACCATGATAGTTGATCCGGCCTGTGGAACTGGAGGATTTTTAATTGAATCTCTACGACACGTTTGGGGTAAAGTTGAAGAAAATGCAAAAAAATTAGGATGGTCAGACAAAAGGGTTGAGGAAGAAAAACAATATGTCGCAACAACGTATTTTAGAGGTATTGATAAAGATTCGTTTGTGGCAAAAGTCACCAAGGCGTATATGGCGGTTGTTGGCGATGGCAGGGGCGGTGTTTTCTGTGAAAATAGCTTAGAGGATGTTAAGGAATGGAGCAATAAATGCCAAGATAAAATCGATTTAGGAAAATTTGATATTGTTTTAACAAATCCGCCATTTGGTTCAAAAATTCCAATTCGAGATGAAAAGATATTAAAACAATTTGCTTTTGGTCATAAATGGAAATTTGATAAAAAAAGTAAACAATGGGAGCAACAAAGCGAGTTAAATAACAAAGGAAAAAAAGGAGGTGTTGAACCCCAAATATTATTTATTGAAAGATGTCTACAATTGCTAAAAATTGGAGGAAAAATGGGCATAGTTTTGCCGGATGGAATTTATGGCAATGATAAATTAGGATATATCCGTGAATATTTGAAAAAGCATACTAAAATTTTGGCTATCATTGACGTTCCGTCAGAAACATTCCAGCCGAATACATCAACCAAAACAACAATTCTTGTTGCTGAAAAAATTAAAGAAGGTGAAAAAATAGATGACCATTATATCTTTATGGCTATTTGCGAAACTTGTGGACACGACAGAAGGGGCAATTCTATGCCCGATGACGATGTTTCATTGGTTAGCGAAAAATATTTTGAATTTATGAAAGCCCCTAAAAAGTTTGTTTTATGATAAAAATATTTAGTGTACAAAATAAAGATTTAGAAACTAACTTGTTCCCAAGTTTTTATTTATTCAAACAAAAGATAAAAAAACATTCAGAAAGAAAAGATATTCTTTCGTTTAGTCTGGGAGATATAAATGTTTTAGATGTATTAACTGACGGTGAACACGCTGGTCAAAAATTTGTTGAAAGCGGTGCTTTATTTATAAAAAACTCCTCCGTAAAAAGATATAGCATAAATGAATTTGATGGTTTTTTTATAACTCACGAAAAAAACAATTTACTTACAAGATCGAAGCTTAAAGAAAATGACGTTTTATTTACAACTATTGGCAATATCGGTATTTCGGCAATAGTAAATAAGAATGTTGAAAACGGCAATATCAATCAGAATGTTGTTAGAATTAGAGTTAATAAAAATTTTACAACACCCCAATATTTATCTTGTTTTTTAAACTCAAGAATTGCAAAATTTCAAATTGATAATCTTTTTACTGGCAACATTTATCCTATACTTACATATCCAAAAATAAAATCATTAAAAATATTTGTAAATGACAAAAATACTGAGAAAAAAATAACAGATAATTTGGTAAAGGCAAACGAATTCCAGATTGAATCATTAAAACTAATTAAAGAGGCACAAAAAATATTTCTAAAATCATTAAACATAGATTTTAAAAATATAAAAAATAGCAAGTTCTACGCAGTGCCTAGCAAACAGCTAAATAGTGACGACATGATGACACCTGCATTTTATTTCCCACTTTATACTCAAACAATTAAAGAAATTGAAAAACAAAATAAATGTGAGTTACTAGGAGGTTTGGCAGATTTTAAAAATGGCGATGAAGTTGGTTCTGCCAATTACAAAGGTTATTTAGAAAGAAAAGAAACAGATGTCCCGTTTATTAGGACTTCTGATTTAATTAATTATGATTTTGATTCATATCCCGATTACTTTATAGAAAAATCAATTTATTCCGAAATTGAACAAGGAATAAATGAAAATGAAATATTATTTACCAAAGATGGAAAAGTTGGTATATCTGCAATGACAACAAGGTCTGACAAATGTATTTTGGGAAGTGGAATTTTAAGAATAATTACAAAAAAAGATAAAATAAACCCTCACTATTTATTTATTGCATTATCCACAAAAGAAGTTGGATTATATCAAGCAATTCAAAGAACAGTTATTGCCTCAACCATTCCGCACCTCAGAGAGGACAGAATTGGAGATTTTAAAATACCCCTTATAAACAAACAAAAGGAAATCATTGAATTAACTGAAAAAGCATTTGACTTAAAAAATCAAAGGAAAGTATTAATAAACGATTCTAGGATATTACTTGAAAAAAGTTTAGAATTTTAGTCATCATACAAAAGATAAGGAGTTTTTGATTTTGGGCATTCACCCCTGACCTCTCTGCCCAAAATCCAAAACGGAAAAAGAAATTT
>PCWO01000034.1:0-4725 GCA_002796205.1 Candidatus Liptonbacteria bacterium CG11_big_fil_rev_8_21_14_0_20_35_14 | reverse complement strand
GACTGCTGTCGGAAAAAAGAAAAGGAATACATCAGCTAACAACGAGTATCCGGTTACGGCTTTTATCCAAAAGCCTCCACCCAAATTTTTCTTCCGCTCCGCTACGGCAAACATCAGATATGCCGATACGTTATGTAATATATAATCGAGTTATTGACAAATATATAATAAAGTATATAATACAGAAAGAACTTTAACTCACATTTTTAAAAAGAGGTGAATAATGAAGAATTTATCAAATCAAGAAATTTCTAATATTTTTTTAGAAATATTTCCAAATCAAAAAAAACAAGGAGAAAAAATTAAAGATTGCTCTATTGATATTTTTTCTTTAATAAAGAAAAATCTTGAAATAATAGAGCAACAGGAAGGTAGTATATTTTTTTTAAGACAATGTAAAATACAGCCAAGAACAGAACGTATTATTGTTACAATAGTACGTTCTGGAGAAGAAGTGGCTAAAACAATGTATAAAAAACCTGTTAAAAAAACGAATGTTCAATTTGGAGACAGGTTGGATCCTGACAAACGAGAAAAATTTGAAGATAATCATTGGAATCAACAGTATTAATTTAATGTTAAAAATGCATAAGGACTTATGTAAAAAGTGAGTCCTTTTTTATTATTTAAGTCAAAATAAACAAAAACCCCTAAATAGGGGTTTTTGTTTATAAGACAATTACTGGTGTATATTGTTTACCAATAGCTTGAGCCTCGTCTCTAGTTTCAAACCATATATCCATGCGATCGCTAAATCTTTTGTTCATACGGTCCTCAACGGTGAAAACTTTATCGCCAAATAATTCTGGGATTTTAACTTTAGTACCAAGAGGTAGCCAATTGGCGGCTACAATGCCATCTTTAACATGACTACCCGAGGCGGTAATAAATGGGGTATCATCAGTTTGGTCGGGAGTACTGGAGTATCCAGTAACGTGTACATAGTGTGTTTGTTCGGCTTTGTACCAAATGTTTGGTATTTGGGCAGGAGAATCGGCGACAAGGTCTGTTTGGTTGTAGGCAGTTTCATAATTTCTTTCAACTGCTACGGGGTGTAAAGGTTCAGAATTTACGGTTACGGTCGGGCTCATAATAAGTAGAGCTCCTAAAATAGCGGCGTATCGTATCATAGATTGGCAACCCACTTCTTGTTAGTTTTTTCGACTTATTATAGAAGTAAATTGCTTTCCAGTCCTCGTTGGCTACGAAGCGCAGGATTTATAACCCTATCTTTCTAACCTTTTTGTAATAGGCCTTTTAATAAAAAAGACCCTCACGGGTTATACCTATAGTATATCATACTGTTATATAATGTCAATAGGGCTTTGTCAAGGGGTAAAATGTGACTTAAATAAAGGGTTTTTAGGGCATGATATAATATAAATATGCTGGAATATTATACCAAGGCTATTGTTTTAGATAGAGAAAAAAGAGGTGAGTATAATGGACTGATACATCTATTGACAGCTGATTTAGGCAGGGTTGAGGCCAGGGTGACTGGAATTAATAAAATAACCTCAAAATTATCAGGTCATTTTCAAATTGGTAATTTGGTTTTAGCGAGATTGATTGAAAAAAATGAGATTAGATTAGTGGACGGATTATCTATGGCCAAATTAAATATTATGCATGAATTACTTTTAATGGTTAGAAAGTTAGCGCCTTTATTTAATAAAGATATTGATTTGTTTAATATATTGCTTGGTCAAAAGGTTGATGTAAGAATCTTATTATCTTATTTCGGTTATGATGCTAGTGGGGCAATTTGTTCCTTGTCGGGTAGAAAAAATCCGGAATGTTTTATGTTAAATTCTTTAGATTTTGTGAAGAAGGAGTTATTACCATCTTTAAAATTAGGGTATGATGAGGTAGTATGTTTATAGAAAGGTTTAGCTTATTTTATTATTCTTTGTGTCTTTAGAAACAAAAGAAAGAGATTTATATAGTCGGTTTGGTATGCCTAAAAAAGATACCATAAAAAATAAAAAAACTTTGGATAGTGAAATTTTGGCTGATGTAAAATTTAAACCGCTTGATTTAAGGGGTTATAATAATGAAAAAAAAAATAAAATTCCCAATATCTCTGCTTGGAAAAAATGGCTTGGTTTTTTGGTGACGGTAGTTTTTGTGGTATCTGTTTTAACTGGTAGTTTTTATTTATGGAAAGCTTTAAATAGTTCGGGGGTTAATGTGGACATAAATGTTGAGGAGGAGGTTGTGAGAATAGGAGTACCTTTTAAGGTGAGTATAACGGTCGCTAATGAGACTGGCAGAGTTATAAATAATGCAAAAATAGCAATTACTTTGCCTGATAATTTGGTTTTACTGGACGGAGATTCTGCGCAAAAAATTATTAGTAGAGATATTGGTGATATTGGAGTTGCGGTGGTTATTCGCGAATCGGTGGATTTGGTAGCGGTGTCGGGTGAAAAAACTTTACAGGATTTAGAGGCAACGGTTTTTTATGAGTCTGGTTCTATATCCTCTACTTATGAGGCTTATGGCAGGTCGTCTATTGTGCTTGAGGATGCGGTTATTGAAATTGATATAGAGACGCCTAAGAAAGTTTTTAGCGGTGAGAGGTTTGATACTATCATAAGATATAGTAATAATTCTGGTATTGAGGTAGAGGACGTAGAAATAGAACTTTTAACTCCTAATGCTTTTAATATAGAGTCTGTTTTACCAAAAAAAGATGATAATAGCTTGATTTGGAAATTTGATAAAATTATAGACAGTGAGGGAGAGCTGACGGTTGTTGGTTCTATGGTTTTACCAGCTGAATCTTTTTTTGATTTAACGGTTAAGGTTTCGGCAGTTTTGCGTGGCAAAAAATATGTAATTTTGGAAAAGTCTACCAGTTTATCTATTGAGGCGTCGCCTTTATCTTTGTCTATGCATTTAAATGATAAAGATGATTATGTGGCTAAGCTAGGAGATTTGTTGAATTACACTTTAGTTTATGAAAATAATACTAATATCGGTCTTAGGGATGTCATAATAACTACGCGCCTAAATGGTGATATGTTTAATTATAATACTTTAAAATCTAATGGATTTTTTAATTTTTCTAAAAAAGAAATAGTTTGGAATGCGTCCTCAAAAAATGATTTAGCTTTAATAAAGCCAGGGGAATCGGGCACGGTGAGTTTTTCTATTAATGCATTAGATGCCTATCCGATAACCAGATTGAATGATAAAAATTTTAATTTATTAGTGGAATCTTCAATTGAGTCACCGACTGTACCGGAAAATGTGGCGGCTAATATGACTACCTCTATTGCGGATTTGACTACTAAAGTGGCCGGAAAGGCGGAGGTTGATGTAAAGGTGTTGTTTCGCGATGCTAATTCTGGTTTTGTAAATAGTGGAAATCTACCGCTTAAAGTTGATACTCCAACGCAATTTACAGTACATATGATTATAAAAAATTATAGTACAGATATAAGTAATGTTAAGTTAAAATCATCTTTGGCACCTGGAGTTAAATGGACGGGTAATGTTAAGAGTACTATTTCTTCCTCGCCTATTTTTAACGAAAGAACGGGAGAAATAGAGTGGCATATAGGAAATGTGGTGGCAACTAAAGGAGTGATTTCTGATCCGATAGAGGCTATCTTTCAGGTGGAGGTTGTGCCATCTTTGACGAATGTTTCAAATTACGTTTTAATTGTGCGAGATACAGAAATTTCGGCAGTTGATAATTTTACTTCTTTAGAATTATTTAATAAACATAAGGCAGTTGATAGTTCTTTAACCGATGATCCAACAGTTAATATTACAGATGGAAAAGTTGGGCAATAATTAATATGAAAAATACGGCAAAATCTATGGAAAAAATAACGTCTCTTTTGAAGAGACGAGGTTTTATTTATCCGGGTTCTTTAATTTATGGAGGTTTGCAAAATACTTTTGATTACGGTCCACTTGGAGTGGAGATGAAAAAAAATATAAAGGATGAATGGTGGAATAGATTTGTCAGAAGACGAAGCGATATTGTCGGTCTTGATTCAGCCATACTGATGAATACAAAAGTTTGGGAAGCGAGTGGGCATTTAGCGGAGTTTTCTGATCCGTTGGTGGAGGATAAGATAACTCATGAGAGATTTAGATTAGACCATTTACTGGAGCAGGCTGGCACAAAAATTGGGGGATTGTCTTTTGAGCAGATGATAGAAAAAATGAAGGGAAAAAATATAAAGAGCCCGAATGGAAATGAGTTAACCGACCCGCGTAAATTTAATTTAATGCTTAAGACATCGCTTGGGGCGACTTTGGAGACAAGTAGTGATATATATTTAAGACCGGAGACAGCCCAAGGAATGTTTGTTGATTTTAAACAGATTTTAGAGTCTACTCGTAAAAAAATTCCTTTTGGAGTGGCGCAAATTGGTAAGGCTTTTCGTAATGAAATTACACCGGGAAATTTTATTTTTCGGACGCGTGAGTTTGAGCAGATGGAGATAGAGTATTTTATTTTACCACCTAAAGAGGATAAGGAGTGGATGGAGGTTTTTAATACTTGGCAAAAAGAAATGGAAAAGTGGATAGAGGATTTAGGAATATTGGGGAGTGATATTCATATTTTAGATGTACCAGAGGGCGAAAGAGCGCATTATTCAAAAAAGACAATTGATTTTGAGTATGAATTTCCTTTTGGGGTAAAGGAGCTTTATGGACTAGCCTATAGGGGGGATTTTGATTTGCAAAATCATATAAGAGAAT
>PCWO01000044.1 GCA_002796205.1 Candidatus Liptonbacteria bacterium CG11_big_fil_rev_8_21_14_0_20_35_14 | reverse complement strand
CAGCTGTGCCAGTATCGTTATCAAGTCCTGTTATAGTGATAGTATCTGATTCAGAATAATCTACCGCACTACCAACTGCCCTACTTACAATAAGTCCCGATCCATTTATAACATCAGTATCGGTTAAACTGGTCGCCGCAAAAGAATCTCCAGAGGAACTGTCAAATAATAATCTGGTGTTTAAGGTGGTTGTAACTGTACCGCCGCCACCCGACTTTGCCCAATCGTTTAGTCTTAATTCTAAAGTATTTTCGCTAGTATCGTTACTGGTCACCTCAAATCTATATCTCCATCCACTAGCGAAGCTATCAAAAGCGGTGGCCGTTCCTTGCTCCAAAACCACATCATCAACTGTTAAGGCTGGAACTGTGGTAAATTCGTGGTCTGCTTTCTCTCCAGACTGCCAACTAGAGCCAAACTGATTTCCTGAAACATCGGTTATTGTACTTACTACATGAATATAATATTGAGTTCCATACAAAAGTGGAGTATTTGGTGTAATTATTACACTAGTATTTCCACCCTGCAAAACTACGTTAAGTGAACCCGGAGCATCTGTATCATCGCTATATTTTCTAATTCTAAACTTAGTATTATCAACCGTATTTGGGTTTAAAGCCTCAGAAAAATTCAAAGTAATAGATGGCGATACACTTACATTTGTAGACCCATCAGTTGGAGTCCAAGATACTATAGTAGGTGCATTTGGATCACTGGTTACAGGACTAATACCAACCGAGGTGCCTGTTTTTAATCCTGTCGCTAAATCAACCGCTGTTATAGTCTTATTACTTTCAACCACATTAAATATCACACTCGCAGTTTTTACTCCGTTATCACTGCCAGCAAATACAGTTGAGGCTGGAAGTGTATATGGGGCGGTGGCATCGGTTGAGAATAAGACTGTTCCGGTAAACGAAGTGACTGCGTTAGAAAAAGCATCCGCCGCTGTTACAGTCACATTAAAGGCTGTGCCTGTAGTTGGGGCTGTGGTAGCCGGCACCACGTTGAAGGAAGCGAAGGCTCCGGCGTTAAAGGTTACAGCCTGTGTTTGAGTGATAGTCACAGTATCTCCTGTAGCACTTAAAGTTTTTACTTCCGCTTTGGTGGAAGAAATTGTAGCTGTATATGTTCCATTTCCATTATCAGTTGTACCAGAAATTAAGTTATCGGTACCGGTAGATAATAGAACGGCTGTAGCTCCGGTAATAAGGTTTGAATACTGGTCACGCAGTGTAATTGTAGCTGTACTTGAAGCTGTTCCAGAATTTACTGTTAAAGAATTAGTATTAACTGTTAAACTAGAAGTTCCGGCATTAACTGCTCCTGGAGTTATCGTAAAGGTGTTTGAGGCTCCAGTCGTTTTAGTTGATGTAACTCCGGTAAAAGTTAAAGTTTGGTTAGCTTGCGCTACTGTTAAAGTAATAGTTGCTGTCGCCACACCTCCAGATGTATTTACAGATAAACCTGAAGCTGCTCCATCAACCTGTCCTAAAGTTATATTAATTGTTTCAGAGGCATCACCTCCTGAAGTAATAAAGTTATCATTTACATCTCTTGCTTGAATAACTACCTCAAATGACGTTCCCGCTACCTGATTTCCAATTATTCCACTTGTAATTATATAGTCATCTATTGGGGCTGGGGTAAAGGTTGCGTCGGCTGTTTGCGTAATGGCGACTCCGCCAACTGTTACAGAAATCGTTTTAACCTCGGCTTTAGTAGATTTAATAGTTCCGGTAGTTACACCAGATCCGTTAGTAGGATTAGCTGGCTGAACTATTGTGTTATTTGTACCGGTTGAAGAAATGACAAATTTTGTATTTGCAATTCCACTAAGTGGGGTACTGCTTGCATTTACAACTGTAATCGTAACTGTTGATACCGCTGCATTATCAGCCACCGTTGGCGATGAAACCGACACAGTTGATAAGCCTGCATCCATTCTACCAACCGGAGTTGAATCTACTGAACCCTTTGTTCCAGCTAATAAATAAGTTATTGGATAATTAGTATTAGATGAAAAATTTCCATAAGTATTTCCGCTCCAAGTTGCCCCGATAGCCGAATTATCTTCAGCCGAAGGTGTATTATTATTAGTTATATTAAGTCCGGCGGTAGCGCCAACATTTACCCAAATACCAACCGTAGTTGCGTTAGTAATAGTATTGCTAATTATATCTCCAGCAAAAGTACCAGTTCCCTGACCCGAATCAACCCAAATACCTCGTGGCATAGAATCAATAGTATTACCCGATATAACTGCGCCTGTGTGATCATTGCTATACCAATCTATATATCTAATACCAGCTTTATCAGCCGTTCCAACAGTATTATCTATTGTATTTCCGCTAACTGTTACATTACTTGCCTCAAAAGCAATACCGTAACCAATGTGTCCGTCAATTGTGTTGCCTGAAATTGTAACACTTCCTGTGCCAGCATTTGGATTTATATAAATACCAGCTACATCCCATGAAGCTAAGTTTCCATCACCATCTGCATCCAAATGAATTGTGTTGTTACTAATATTTAAGCCGTCAACATCGATATTTAATCCCGACTGAATAGCCACCGCTGCCGAATAAATAATATTGTTTTGAATTATTACGTTTTCTACTGGAGTAGCTCCACCTGATTCGCTAACTGCAATACCCCCAGCGTTAGAGGCTCCCCTGTCTCCATCTGCTCCATCAAAATCAAAAGTTAAGTTCTCAATTGTTACACTACTTGCATCAACCTGAACATCATAGACTCCAGCCGAAGGAGCTGTGGTTGGTGCAATAATACTTGTGGCCTGATTAACACCCTGAAGTGTGACCGCTCTGCTAATTGTTAATTGTTCGTCATAAGTTCCGGCATTAACAATAACTGTTCCACCGGTGGCTACCGAATTTAAACCAACCTGCACTGTTAATTTTGGTGATAAGCTTGTGCCAGAGTTGGCATTATTACCAGCTGGATCAACATAAATATTATTCAAGAAATTAACATTAAAAGTTGTTCCATTAACTGGACTTGCGGATAAATTAACTGTGTTACCAGCATCATCAGTAAAAATTAAAGTTATTATCTCGCCCTCTGTTCCACCTGTGTAATCAAGTCCGGCAAATGTAACTACTCCATCAACTGCTGTAACTGTTAAAGTTCCATTTAACGATCCTGCTCCATTTTCAGATACAATTATTTGATCTGCGTCTATATCAACATCAACCACATCACTTGCATCTACATATTTAACAACCGGCTGAACAGTAAAATCTACTCCGGCCTCTTGTGGACTTGTGACATTTGTTGTCACTAACAATTTTGTCGCTACCACTAACGTTGTAAACGTAGAAGCGTTTACGGACGCTAAGTTTGTCCCGACTCCGTCCTCGTCATTAGCCGATAAAGTTGTTACTTGATTATCAACTGTGGCTGTGTGAGTCACGTTTGTAAAGGTGGCCACACCCGCTATGGCGTTAACAGCTGTAGTTCCGCCTATTGTTCCAACATCACTTATTAAAGTAATTAATTCTGTAAAACCTGTGTCAGTTACATTATTTGGTCCTTGAGCTGTTACAATTGGCTGTTGAGCTAACACTGCTCCACTATTGGCTCCAGCGGTTGGTTGTTGTGAAAATACCAAAGTTGTGGCCACTACATCAGAGTTAAATGGAGTTGCGTCAACTGTTGGAATATTTGTATTTACTAAATCATCATCATTAGCAGTCAATGTAACACTCTCTCCATCAACCGCGGCTGTGTAAATAACATTGGTAAATGTGGCTACACCATTAACCGCTACTTGAGTATTGTTAGTTAAAGTTCCTGCGCTTCCTTCTGTTAAAGTAACAAGCTCTGTAAACGAAGTTGAAATATTTCCAAATTGGTCAGTTGCCGTTACGATCGGTTGCGTTGTTAAAGCCACACCCGAAACAGAACCAGCCGGTTGCTGAGTAAAGATAAGTTCTGCCTCAACTCCACCGTTAACAGTAATTGCACTTGTTGTTCCATTTTTGTTTGCGTCTGCATTATCAGTGGCTGTAATCGTTGGGGTTTCACTGGCATCTACTAATCTAAATGTTCCCGTTGTAGTTTTTGCGCCCGTACTTAAATCTAAAGTAGCGCTAGCTAAAATAGTTGGCACTGTATTATCAGGTGCGTTTGTAGCCGTGCTTGTAAAGTTTATTTGTCCGTTAGTGGCTCCAGTTTGTTGTACGTTGTCATAAGCATCAACCGGAGTTACAGTTACGCTAAATAAATTATCAACATTTTGTGTACCGGCATTTTGCGTCGTTACTATATAACCATCAAAAGCTCCGGCGCCGACAGTTACAACTGGAGTAATGACATTAACCAATCCATGAGCAACTGTAATAGTTGGGGTTTCGCCGGCATCATAAAGAATTATATTTTTTGAGGTAAACACTCCGCTAGAAAAATCTATAGTATCTGCTTCTCCATTTGTTAAATCATTTCCATTATACAAAGGAATGGTTGCGTTGTTTGAGGCTGTCGCACTTGAACTGACCGTAATATCTTCGCTAGCTGTTAAAGCCGTTCCATCTGCATCTTTGGTGGTGGCGTTTCCAAATCCATCAAAAGCGTTAACATTAATAGTAAATAGAGTTCCAGCTACCTGCGCGCCTATGGCATCAACTGTCATAGAGGCCAAGTTGCCAGGCGAGACTGTCACCGACACATCTCTATCAACATTCCCTGTCGTAGTTAAATTACTACCGCCTTGTTCGGTTACATCTATATCGGCTGTTTCTGTTTTACTAAATACTAAAGACACACCTGCACTTACACCGTTAGTAAAAGTAGAAGCTATAGTTGCTCCAAAGTTACTTCCACCCGCTGTTGGGTTGGTTGAGTTTGGTGACAAGTGAGCGGCTGCCACCTCGGTGTTGTTAAAGAAAAAAGCTATATTTTTTGATCCCGAATATGTGGTCGTAACATTTTCAAATTGGTCACGGGCTGTCATAGTGGCTGTGACTGTTTCTCCCGCCCCTGGGGTAGTATCATCAACTGTTAGAGTAAAATGCTCTGGCGCTCCAGGCACTGTAGTTAATGTTCCAAAGTTTGTTGATTCATTTGTTACGCCAGTAATTATTCCAACCGTATGTAAAATATTTCCGGTTGAAGGCACGGTCCCGGTTGGACGAACTCTTAAGCCTTGAAAAGATAAAGTTGCTACCTGATTATTTGATACTGCATTTATGTTAATAGAAAACTGTGTACTATTATCAGGTGTAATTGTTGTTGGGTGAGATAAAGATAATCCAGACAAAGCCCAGTTGGCTCCAACTGTAATAACTGAACCCGGATCAATCTGCCAACCTGATGGAACAGTAAATGTATGCAAGCCAAGTCCAATCTCTCCTATAGCTTGTTCTAAAATACTAATTGTTCCTAAGTCTGTATAAGTACCCGACCCACCACTGGCTGAAGTAGTGTCAATTGAAACTGCGCCACCACCAGTTGCGGTAGTGATAGATTGTACAGCCATTGCTTGGTAAATAAAAAATCCGCCAATCAAAGCGAATGTTATACCAAAAGCAAATAGCCAGGCTACTGATCTTTTTGCAAAAAAAGATTTACTAATAATACTGCTGTTCATAATAATAATTTTAATTTATAAATATAACCTTTTTATTTTTTTGAAGGCCGAATAATCTTCAAAACAATTCCCCTATAGTATAAACAAAAGAAATAATAAGTAAATAGGTTATCCCTAAACTCTTTGCCGAACCTATATTAGGCAAAAACAACAATTCTTGACATTTGCTCATATTTTCATTATTTTTGAGGCAGATCGTTTACAATGTTAAACAACTACATAATACAAAGGAGAAATGTTATGAAAAAGAAAGTTGGAGTGATTATCATGCTTATCTCTCTATCAATACTTAATATAAATGCCGACCAGACTATATACGTAAGATCTGGGGGTACTAACTTAAGTTTTGACAGAGGAAATGGCTTTAGTGGATTTGGAGCCTTAAGAAGTACTGGAAGTGGATCTATATCAATTGATATTACAGATATTGCTATATCAAATATATCTTCTATTCAGTATAAAACAAAGTCTCCAAGTAATAATGATGGTTTTATCATTGAACTTATCGGACAAAGATTTAATACATTTGACGATAAACTTACCGGTGAACCACAATATATTAATAGTGGAAGCTTACCGTCGGATACTTGGAATCTTATTCAAACCGGATCCGGAACAAATGAATTACGTTTTCATGATCCGATTAGACAAAGTGACCCAATCCAAGGCGGGCCAACCTTAAGTCAAATAAAATCTCAAACAATTGTTTGGGCAAATTACGGAGGCTCTCCCGCTAACATAGATTATGTTGCAAGCGGAGCCACTATAAAACAAATTAACTTAAGGGCGACTTCTGCCAATTTTGAACTTGATGATTTAGTTATAGTTACAAATGCTGAAACTATAACTTATAAGTTTGAGCCACCCATCATCGCGCCAACAGTTAATAGTCAAAATGTTTCTTTGAATGAAAATTCAAATGAACAAATCACTTTAACCGGTAGCGATGAAAATTTGGGGACGACTTTGAGTTTTGTAATTATTCAAAATCCGTCCAATGGAAGTGTTTCAAATTTTAATTCACAAACTGGAACATTTACCTACACCCCGAATCAAAATTATGATGGTTCGGATGAAGTTAAGTTCAAAGTTAACAACGGTAGTTTTGATTCCAATGAGGCCACTGTGTCTATCACGGTAAATTCAGTAAACGATCCGCCTTTAGTTGGAAGTAATATAACTACCGCCGCTCTACCCAGTCAAACTATTGATATTAGTCTAACCGGAAGTGACCCAGATGGTGACACAATTAGCTATCAAATTGAAAGTAATCCAACTGGAGGACAAATTATTAATTTCAATCCTTCAAACGGACAACTACAGTATGTAGCTAATCAAGACTTTACAGGCAACGACACTTTCACCTGGAAAGTTAAAGATCCTAGTAATTTATTATCTAATGTTGGCACGGTTACAGTTATTGTATTGCCGGGAAATTTTAATCCGACCAACACGCCAACACCTAGTAATACGTCGCTACCGCCAACCAGCACTCCGACATTTACTAACACTCCTCTGCCTCCGCCACCACCGACTTTCACGAACACCCCTATTCCGGGGCCTCCGATAATTTCAAGTAATAATAAAATATTGTATGAAATTACGGTTAATACTTTTTCCACAGTATTTGGTATGTTGGCTCTAGATAACGACTCACCTCTCACTTATAAGATTTTAAGTATAGAGCCGAGTAGTAGTGGGACTTTAAACGCTACTGAAAAAGTTGTTCATGGTCATGCTTTTGCTAATTTCATCTTTTCCCCTAAAAAAGGATTTACAGGCGAAATTAAAATCACTTGGCAGGCTAAAGATCCAGGTGGACTACCATCGGAAATAGGATCACTAATTATTAATATAATTGATCCAAACGCTTCTCCTACTCCAACCAGAGTAGCGACCAGCACTCCGACACCAAGCCACACTCCGACGTTAACCGATACTCCGACGGAAACACAAACTCCAACGAGTACTGAAACGCCAGAATTTACCGCCACACCAGTATTTACACCGACGTTCACATTAACGCCAACTCCGACGAACACTAACACGCCGGTGCCTGGTAATAGTCAGCCTGAAGTTTTAAAGTACAACGTTTCTAACGCTTTAATCGGATTAGAAAAGAAAATATCTTTATTCATTAAAGATATAGAATCTAATCCAATTACAGTTGAAGTTGGTGAAGGTGCTACTCTTTTAAGTTTGTCACCTATCGGTAATACAACTTTGGTTTCATTAATTTTGGATACTAGTTCAGTTGGTAAAAAAGAAGTAACTGTAACTATTAGCGATGGAGCGAGTTCACCGGTAGTAGAAGTTATAAAGTACGAAGTGGTATCAAGTATACCAACTCCTACTCCTACTTTTACTCAAACCAGAACTCCAACTATCACTAATACACCGATTGCCACAACCACCGCTACCCCTACTCCAACGCCAGTTATAAATTTAAGTACGACTGGTAATAACGATGTAAGAGTTAGCTGGGACTGGGGTCATTTGGAAGTGGATAGTTTTACTGTCAGATTAGAAATAAACGGCAAAAATAATTTTCAAGAAAAAACTAATCTGTCAGCTGATTTAAGAAATATTACTTTTTTAGTTTCCACCAACGGATTTTTCAATGTCATAGTTAAAGGCGTAGATAAAAATGGTAATTTAATTAAAGAATTTAATAGCGGTCTTACGCCTCTAAATCCTTTAAATACACCTTTACCTACACCAACCAACACATTAAAACCAACGGCAACTAGAACTTCGACCTCAACCCCAACTCTAACAGCTACCCCTACGATAATGGCGGTGACTGTAGAAGTTGAGGCGGATAAACTGGTTGTCACTGACAATCTTTTTTCATCACAAAACCTCATCGGGTTTATTGATGAGGATATAAACGAAGAAAGAGAGTTAGTTATTTGGTGGAATTTGGATCAAATTATCCAAACTTTCGGCCTCGTTAGTGACGTACATATATATAACGGCACTAACTATATAAGCAGAACCGGAGGAGAAAAAGAATTTTTTAAATGGAATTCAAATGCTCCTCTCCTTGGAGAATTTGGGCAAGGAGGTCCGCGATTTGATACTCCGTATCAATTTACAGTTTTCTTCTTACTTGCTGGATTTGAGAAAGATCATAGTAGGCTACATACAATAGTAGCCAATGGAATAGTTGAGTTAAAAGAAATTACAACTCAAATTCCATTGACTCCTACACCTACTATTATTATTTCTCCTACTCCTTCACCATCACCCACAGCGTCACCAACAATCACTCCGACCCCAACCCCTATACCAAATAGAGTTTGGGTGACGGACGATTTAACTAAAACGGCCGACCTAAGTGGCGGTACCGACACTGATATTGCTAATAATAAATCTTTAGTGGTCCGTTGGACATTAAACACTAAAGAAGTCATCAGCTACCATATATATGTAAAAGAAAATGGTGGCGCAAGACAATTTATTAAAGCCGTATCAAATAATGTAAATTTATTTTCATGGACAGAACCAAGTTTTAACAGCTCTTATGTTTTTGAAGTATTTGCTGTTCAAAATGGTCACAGCGCAGAAAGTCCACGCTTTGAAGGACCATTTGAAAATGCAGGTCCTATTCTGTATTTAGAATTTACCGGCTAAAAACCAAAAACCCCCAACGAAATTTGTCGGGGGTTATTTTTTTATTTATAAAAACTTCACCACCCCATTTTTAAAAACCATATAAAATACTCTTTTTTTTTACCTCCACTCCCCGCCCGAATCTTTTTCTAAAATCATTGAGCTGGTTGGCAATATCGCCACCGCCTCGCCACTTTCTCCTTTTACTATATAACGCGATCCATTTTTTACTATCGGTAATTTATAAAAACCTAAAACTTTTGGCGACTCACCCTCTTTGACATTGGTATCAAGTATCAACGCCTGCTGATTTGCGCCATCCCCAAAACCGATATAAGAAACCGATTGATCTTTTATGGTAATAATCAGATTACCTTTGACAGAGTTATTAACTTCTCCACCCAATATTTGGGAGGAAATACTAGCTAAATAAGAATCTAAAATCTTGGCAATCCGAATAGTCTCAGGCAACTCTTTACCAAAAATACTCCAGTTAGCTACGCTGGGAGATACATCTATATGTTGATATGTCTCCTCAAAAACTTTACCTTTACCCGAAACCACCACCTGCCCGCCCCCTGGCACCGGAATATAGGCTACATTATTTTCTCCTTCTTTACCTTTAAGTATAGTAGCTGTTTGACCACTCACTATAACCGTTTCAACCGACTCGGCGGTACTAGAGGCTGTGCCCGGCAGTTTAATTTCTGCCAGCTCCTCAAAAGCAATAGTCACATCGGATTCCTCGTTATCAGATGACTTTAACAAAACAACCCCATTTTCTTCATCCTCCTCTATGACATAATCAACCGGCTTATCAAAAGTAAATTTATCATTTCCCTTAAAATCATTTTGTATCCACTCCATTTCTTTGGAAAAAAGACCGGTATCAGAAACGAGTGCCGTTAAAGTATTTTTTACATCTTTAAAGTCATAACCCATATAATAAAAACTATAAACACCGCCCCCTAAAAGTCCTATAAAAATTAAAGATCCTAAAAACCTAAACATATATATAGTATAACATTATATAAAAATAACTTTTAGGGTAATAAAATAAAATTAAAATTCTATCCACAGGCTATCACCCTTGCATAAAAACTACAAACATAGTACAATAAAATCTCTAAAGTAAGTAGACAGTATGGGGTTAAAAGCCATTTTGTCGTTACGTTTTTTAGAAAAAGGTCATCATAAAATAAGTAAGACAAAATGGCATACGATAACAGCAACAACGATCGACAAATGTATCAAGGCAATTGGTCTTGTTCATCTTGCGGATCTCAGATTACTGAGCTTCCCTTTGAACCAGATCCAAGCAGATTAGATCAGCTAACTTGTAGAGACTGTCACAAAAAAAACAGACCACAAAGAAGCAATAGCAATAACAATGATCAATTTGAGCGCAAGATGCATCGCGGAAATTGGACATGTTCACAATGCGGATCTCAGATTACTGAGCTTCCCTTTGAACCAAGTTCCGATCGTCTCCACGAATTAACTTGTAGAGACTGTCACCGCAATAATCGATAAACAAAAAAAGCCCCTCAATTAAGAGGGGCTTTTTAGTTTTTGTAAAAAACTAAATTAAATTTAAATAACGAAGGGAGATTTAAAAATAAAATCTCTAATAAGAAGTACGAAAAAACCTATCAAAAAACAAAATCCACAAATCTTTAAAATATAATTCCAATTACTTGAAATCATATTTTTTCCATTTTCTCCAAAAATAAAATAAATAGAAATACACCCAAGAAACGTCATAATAGCTGACTCACAAAAAGAAAGACTAATTAAAGAAAGGAAAAAATATAAATCTGATAAAATATCCATTAACCTCAACCTCCATAATATAATTTTTTAATGCTAATTAAACTATACACTAAAAAAATAAATTGTCAACCATGTTAAATAAAATCTTAGATTTTAATTTTGATTTTTCAAAATTATTTAACAGGGTCAAATTAAAATTTTCCACTTGGTGATTCTATTAAAAACATCTATCATTAAAAAATGAGTGTTAATATTAAACACATACCAAATCCTAAAAAACTCCCCGAACTTAAAAAACTAAACTCTATCCAAAATCCTCCCAAAGAACTATACGCCGAGGGCAAATGGCGCCCCGAAATTTTTCAAAATTGTATAGCTATAGTCGGCAGTCGTCGCCTCACCGCCTATGGTAAACGTGTTATAGAAACTCTTATTCCCAAACTTGTTTGGCAAGGTCAAACTATAGTCTCCGGTATGATGTATGGCGCCGACCAATACGCCCATGAAAAAACCATAGAAAACGGAGGTGTAACTATCGGAATTTTAGGTTGGGGTATAAATAACCATCTCAAAAACGAGGACAAAAAACTAGCTCAAAAAATTATAAAAAACGACGGACTTATTATCTCCGAATGGAAAGATTTAACCGCCGCTCGCTGGACTTTTCCAGCCAGAAATCGCATCATAGCCGGCCTATCAGATGAAATATATGTTATAGAAGCCGCTCTTAAAAGTGGCTCCCTAATAACCGCCAATTTAGCTAAACGTTTTAATAGAAAACTTTGGGCTGTGCCCGGCCCTATCACGAGCCATGTCTCTCGTGGCACCAATCTTTTAATTTCAGAAGGCAAAGCCGATATGTATTTAGGAGAAATAGAAAATAAAACCTCTCCTAAAGATAAAAAAATCACTCACCCTATTTTATCCCTCTTATTAAATGAACCTTTAACTATTAACGAAATCTCAAGGCATCTAAATAAATCCATTTCCGAAATAGGAGCCGAGCTTTCTCTGCTTGCTATAGAAGAACAAGTTTTAGAACAAGACAGTAAATATTATTTAAATCAAAATTAAAATATGTTAGTTAAAATACTTTCTGTAGCCAACCTAGGACTAGAGACCATACCGATTGATGTAGAGGTAGATGTGGCTAATGTCGGCTTTCCCGGGTTTACTATTGTCGGCCTAGCCAGTAAAGCTGTTGACGAGGCTCGCGAAAGAGTTAAGACCGCTATCATAAATTCAGGCTTTGAATTTCCCCCTCGCAAAATCACTGTCAACCTCGCCCCAGCCGATATTCCTAAAGACGGGGTGGCCTACGATTTTCCAATTGCCATAGGTATTCTTTTAGCCAGCTCCCAACTAAACCAAGATTCCTTTATTTTAGACAAAACATATTTCTACGGCGAACTTTCCCTAGACGGTTCTCTGCGCCACACTAAAGGCACTTTATTAGTCGGACTTTTCGCTCAAAAACAAAAAGATTCAATTATTTTTATTCCTCACAAATCATCAGCCGAAACCTCTATTGTATCCGATATAAAAGTTTTTGGAGTACAAAATTTAAATCAAGTTGTTTCCCATTTTAAAGGTGAACCTAAAATAGAAATTTTATCTTATACGCCTATAAATGAAAATATAGAGCTTAAAGAAACCGATTGCGATCTTCAAGACATAGCCGGCCAAGAACAAGCTAAGCGCGCCCTTATTATAGCCGCCGCCGGAGGTCATAATCTTCTTATGTGGGGTCCACCCGGCACTGGTAAAACTATGCTCGCCAAAGCTCTGCCCGGTATTTTACCCCCGCTTTCCCCTAAAGAAGCTCTAGAAGTAACCCGCATCTATTCCATTTGTGGACTTCTGCCATCTGGTCAAAGTTTTATTAAAACTCGCCCCTTTCGCTCACCCCACCACGGTATCAGTTCTGTCGGTTTAATCGGTGGTGGTAGTAATCCTCTTCCCGGCGAAGTTAGTCTATCCCATCTTGGAGTTTTATTTATGGACGAAATGCCCGAATTTCCAAGAAATATTATAGAGGCTCTGCGTCAACCATTAGAAAATGGAGTTGTAGAAATAGTCCGCGCTCTAGGTCACGTTAGCTATCCAGCCAGCTTTACTCTCATAGCCGCCATTAATCCCTGCCCCTGCGGTTATTTAAACCACCCCACCAAAGAATGTAAATGTTCTCCTCATCAAATTACCAAATATCGTCAACGTTTAAGTGGCCCCATTATGGATCGTATAGATCTTTGTGTAGAAGTTTCTAGTCTAGATATAGAAAAACTTTCCACCACCCATCCTCTACCTAACCAAACTCTCTCCTCTAAAGAAGCTAAAGCTGAGGTTTGTAAAGCTCGCCAAATAGAACTAAAACGTTTTCAAAATATGACTATTTACACCAACTCACAAATGCAAAATAAAGAAATAAAAAAGTTGGCTTTTTTAACTCCCCAAGCTGAAAATATTTTAAAAATAGCCGCTCAAAAATACGACTTTTCCGCCCGCAGTTATTTTAGACTTATTAAAGTTGCTCGCACTATCGCCGACTTAGCCGAATCACCCACTATAGAACCCATCCACCTAGCCGAGGCTCTTCAATACAAACAATTTATTTAAAATGAAATCCCAAAATTTAGCCACCGGTCGCTTAGGAGAAACAGCCGCTACCGAAAATTTAAAACAAAAAGGTTATGAAATTTTAGAGCGAAATTTTAGAAATAAATTTGGTGAAATAGATATAATCGCCAAAGACAAAAACACCCTCGTTTTTGTAGAAGTTAAAACTAAAATCGGCGACGCCTTTGGCCTACCTGAAGAAATGATAAATAAAAATAAACTAAGTAAAATTCGCCGTATGGCTACTATCTACACCAAAGGTTATGAAACACTTTGTCGCCTGGATATAATAGCCATCGTTATAAATCCGAAAAATAAACAAATAACTCGCCTATCCCACTATCAAAACGTTTACTAAATAAAAGTTAACGCCTTTCCAATATTACCGGCTCTACCGGTTCTACCTATGCGATGTATATAATCCTCATAGGTAGATGGTAATTCATAGTTAATTACATGACTTACTCCCGAAATATCAAGCCCACGGGCCGCCACATCGGTCGCTACTAAAATATTAACCTGATTACCTTTAAAAGATTGTAAAGCTCTCTGTCTTTGTCCATGACTCTTATCACCATGAATTGAATTAACTTTAAATCCTCTTTCAAAAAGAGTATTAGATAATCTTTCCACTCCATGTTTTGTTTTTCCAAAAATTAAAACTTTATCAAAGTTGGGTTGTATTAACAAATCATGTAAAACCTCGAGCTTAACTTTTCCATTTACATAAACCACATCCTGGTCAATACTCGAAGCCGTATCTCTGGTTTTAACCGACACATTAACCGGCTCATTTAAAAATTCGTTAATTATTTTTTTAATATCATTAGATAAGGTAGCCGAAAAGAAAAGAGTCTGTTTATTCTTTGGTAGGTATGACAATAAAAATCTCATATCCTCTATAAATCCCATATCAAGCATACGGTCCGCCTCATCTAGTACTACTGTTTGAAAACGACTTAAATCTAAACTTTTTCTTTTAGCTAAATCCTTTAATCTGCCCGGCGTTCCAATTACAAAATTATGACTTCTTTTTAAATCCTTTATTTGTCTAAACATAGGCGCCCCTCCAACCACACAAACCGAAAAAATTTTTAAGCCAAAAGCAAATTTTATTAACTCCTGGTTAATCTGAATTGCCAGCTCCCGAGTTGGCGCCATAATTAGAATACTTTCGCCTCTATTTTTTAAGACCTTATTAAGTAAAGGAACCAAAAAGGCCGCTGTTTTACCAGTTCCGGTATTCGCAATTCCCACTAAATCTCTCCCCTCTAATATATGAGGAATAGACTCATCCTGAATCGGAGTCGGATTTTTATAAGCAGTTTTAAAGATATTATTTTTTAATCTTTGATCTATCTCAAAATCACCAAATGAGTTTTTGGCCTCATAAGGCTTTTCCTCCAAAGCGACCGCTTTATTTATAAATTTTGATACGTCACTAAACTGACTATTATTTTTATTAGTTCTAGGTCTATTACCCGGACTAAAACGTCTGCCAAAGGGTTTTCTTTGACCATTATTTGTTCGTCTAAACATATTTTATTTCTTGGGGCTCCTTTAAATTTAATGGAGCTCCTATCTAGCCTTTAATATTAAGAGATAAGTTAGAGCTAGGATTCTCTTAACGGTCCTTAGAAAAAATATGCTAGAACTAAAGAGACATAACTTATTAACAGTAAGTATATTACATTTCAAAGCCATTGTCAAGTAGACTAGCCGACAGACCTATTTACATAGTCCCCTACCCTAATAAAATTTGCAAATTACAACCACATATTATAATATATTAACTACACCGCTAACGCGGATTTTTATATGGAAATCAGAAATATCGCCATTATCGCCCACGTTGACCATGGTAAAACCACTCTAACCGACGCCATTTTAAAGCAAACCGGCGCCGGCGTTGAAGGAGTATCTATGGACTCAAACGATCTTGAAAAAGAGCGTGGCATTACTATATACGCTAAAAATACCAGCGTCTTTTATAAAGGCACCAAAATCAACATTCTAGACACCCCCGGCCACGCCGACTTTGGTTCCGAGGTAGAACGCGTTTTAAAATCAATTGATTCTGTTCTTTTGATAGTTGATGCCGCCGAGGGTCCAATGCCTCAAACCAAATTCGTTTTAAAAAAATCTTTAGAGCTAGGCCTCAAACCAATTTTAATATTAAACAAAATAGATAAGCCAAACTCCGATATAGCTATGGCCGAAGAAGCTGTTTATGAACTATTTTTAGACTTAGGCGCCACCGATGAACAACTAAACTTTACCACTCTTTATGCTATCGGCCGAGATGGAGTCGCTAAAAGAAATATAGACGATAATGCTATTGACCTCTCCCCTATATTAGACACCATCTTAGAAAAAGTTCCGCCGGCTTCAGGTAATAATTTAAAAAATGAAAATTTATCCGCTCAAGTATTTAATTTAGCCTACGACATTTTTTTAGGACGTATGGGTATTGTCCGTATCTATAAAGGCATTATTAAAGACAAACAAGAATTATTTATTAAAGACATAAACGGCCACGAATTTAAAGGCCGAGTTACCAAACTATTTACCTTTGAAGGACTAGAAAGAAAAGAGGTGTCAGAAGCCACCGCCGGAGATATAGTCATGATAGCCGGTTTTCCGGATATATTTATCGGTCAAACTATTTTAGAAAATGAAGAGGGTGAAATATTACCGGCTATCTCAATTGATGAGCCGACTATATCTTTTTTTATGTTTGTTAATGACTCTCCTTTTGCCGGCCGTGTCGGTAAATTTGTGACTGGTAGACAAATAAGAGAGAGATTAGAAAAAGAACTTGAAATAAATGTGGGTTTAAAAGTAGATTTTAGTGACGGCGCTCGTTTTAAAGTATATGGTCGTGGCGAACTTCATTTAGCTGTCCTTATAGAAAATATGCGCCGTGAAGGTTTTGAATTAGCCGTTTCACAGCCTGAGGTTATTTTTAAAGAGGAAAATGGCCAAAAGCTTGAACCATTTGAGGAGGTTAATATTTCTGTTCCCGAAGAATTTTCCGGAGCCGTTATAGAAAAATTAGGTAAGCGTCGTGGAATTATGACTAATATTAAACAAGAAAATGGCGAGGCCAAACTCACATTTGAGGTTCCAACCCGTGGTCTCTTAGGTTATAGAAATGAATTTATTATAGATACTAAAGGCGAGGGTATTTTAACCTCTATTTTTAGTAAATTCGCTCCCTACGCCGGCTCTATATCAAAAACCGAATTGGGCTCTATGATTTCTATGGCTACCGGTAAAGCTTTAGGCTTTTCTTTATACAATCTGCAAGACAGAGGTATTTTATATATAAAGCCAAACACCGAAGTTTACGAAGGCATGGTTATTGGTAGTACTAGTAAAGGCGAGGATATGACTGTTAACCCTACTAAAGGCAAACAACTAACCAACATGCGCGCCGCCGGCACTGATGATAATATTAAATTATCTCCCCCCCTAGATTTAACCCTAGAAAAAGCTTTAGGATTTATGCGGGCCGATGAATATTTAGAAGTTACTCCCAGCTCTGTCAGACTTCGCAAACAATATTTAAATGAAGGCGAAAGAAATAAACATAAAAAAAAGAATTAAGATCTCAAATTACTAAGATCCAAAATTTCATCTATACGAATCTGATTTACAAACTCTGGTACATGAGAAACTAATATCATGGCTCCTTCATACTTATCAAGCGTCTTGGCAATTATAGGTAAATGACGAAAGTTAATATGATTAGTCGGTTCATCCAGTATTAATAAATTAGGTTTTAATAAAACTAATCTTGCAAAAGCTACTAACCCTTTTTGACCCTCGGATAAATTTCCCACTTTATTTCTCATAACGTCTTGATCAATTAAAAATCCGGCCGCCACACTTCTCATAGTCTGCTCATCTGCTTGCCCCATTACAGATTCCAAAGTTTCATAAACGGATTTATCAAAATCAAGCGTAGAAAAATCCTGTCTATAGTAACCGACCACTACCCCCTCCGCTATTTTAGCTCCCTTTTCTGTATTATTAGCCAAATGTTTAAGTAGAGTACTTTTACCAATTCCATTTGGGCCAGCTAAAAGAAGATGGTCACCCTTTTTTAAAGAAATATTAGCTATTCCCTTAACCACTTTATGATTTTTCATAATAGACAGAGATTTAATATTTAATATTTCTCCCACATGATTTTTGCCCACCTCAATTACAAAATCTCTAATAATTTTATCCTCCCTCCTTACATCCACTTTAGATTCCTCCGCCTCGGCTGCACTTTCACGCATACGCTTAGCTAATATTCTCATCCGACCGCCTTTATTGGCAAAAAAATTAGCCTTATCTTTTTTCTCCTGAATATGCTTTTCAAATTGAGCATTTTTTCTAAGCTCTTTTTCTACTCTTAAGGATATTTCTTTAACCACATCCTTATAATTACCGGTATACTGTTCTATCTTTTTTGTAAAAACATCTAAATATAAAACCCCCTCTGTAAAAGCATTTAAAAAATCCGCATCATGTGAAATCACAATTACTGTTTTTTTATAATCAATTAAAAATTGTGTTAAATGATTTATTCCATCTTTGTCTAAATTATTAGTCGGTTCATCCAGTAAAAGAATATCCGGATTTTGTATTAAAGCCTGCGCTAAAAGTAGTCTCGCCTGCTGTCCTCCAGAAAAATCTTTTATCTTTTTTTCTTTATTGGCCTCTAAATTAACCACCTCTAAAATATTATCTATTTTAGGATCTATATCATAAACCTTTTCGCTAAAACTTTTTTCAAAAAATTCTCTAACTGTTATATTTAGTTGCTCTCTTGGTATCACCTGCTTGGCTATGGCAATCGAAATATTAGAGGCTAAATTAATACGCCCCTCCTCCGGTATAATATCTTTTATTATCAACTGAAATAAGGTACTTTTACCGGCTCCGTTTTGCCCCATTAAAGCTACCTTAGATAAACGACGCACACTAAAACTAACCTCATCTAAAATAGGCCTAAGTGGGCTATGTCTAAATGAAACCCTATCAAAACTTATAATTACTTCTCCTTTTTGCGACATAATATCTATAAAAAAAGCGCGCACGGCGATTTTAATAAATTCATAATAATACAAAAACTAAACTTACGCAACAACTCTATCCTAAATCCAAATCTCGCAAAAATTTTTCCCTCTCACGACCCTCTAAAATTTTCATTTCCCCCACCGCTAATCCGGTTGTCTTTACACTCATAATTCTTACTCTCTTTAATTTCTCAACCGTTAACCGCACAAAAGATAACATTCTTCTTATTTGATGATTTTTTCCTTGCGTTAAAACTATACTCAAATTTCCATTTTGCAATATGGAAACTTTTTTTGCTTTAAGTAACTCGCCATTATCTATAATTCCCTTTTCTAAAATATTTATAATTCTATTAGGAGTTTTTTCACGCACTTTTACACTGTATTCTTTTTCATGCTCATAAATCGGATTTAATAATCTATCCGTTATTCTTCCGTCATTAGTTAATATCATCAGCCCCTCCGATTCTTTATCAAGTCTTCCAATAGGAAAAAGATATCCTAAATCTATAATATCATTTATAGATTTTTCTCCTTTGACCGGCGAATGCGTGACTACTCCCCGAGGTTTATAAAAAGCCCCGTATTTAAAATTTCTTCCCTCTAACGCTTTACTAGATACATCAACCTTATCGCCTTTATTTATTTTATCTCCAAGTTTTGCTTTTTTACCATTTATTTTTACTAGTCCTCTTTTAATTAAATCATCTGCCCCTCGACGAGTTGATACCTTTTTTATAGCCAAATATTTATTTATCCTTATAGGATATTCCTCTCTTTCTATCATATATAAACACAATGACACATATTTATATTTTAAGCAAATATTATTTTTTTAAATACCATTCAAAAAATATCTAAATAACTAAAAATTATTAGATTTAAAAAAAGGCGCCTATCAGCGCCTCTTCTAATTACTATTTATTCAAAGATACCTCTGTAGCCGACGGCCCTTTTGGTCCATCAACAACCTGAAAAGTAACCGCATCCCCTGCTTTGAGTTCAGTAAAACTAACACCTACTAGCTCATTTGAATGGAAGAAAAGATCTTTTTCCTCGCCTTCACGAGCAATAAATCCATACCCTTTACCATCAACAATAGTTTTTATTGTTCCTGTTTGCATATTAATATTTTGTTATTTTGCTTAAAACCTCGACTTTATTTTTTGTGCTTAACACTACCACATTATAACATGCTATATATATTATGTATAGACCTATATTTTAGCTCCCGAATTAAAAACATTACAAACCCCGTAGGAGAACAAGTTCCCTACGGGGCATGCTTTTAAAATTATTTTTTAGCGAAAAAGAAAACCAGTCAAATTACGCAAAGTCTGCCCAATAAGATTTAAAGTATTAGCCATTAAATTATTTGTAGAGGGTTGAATTAAACTTACACCACCACCTGAACATGAACCGGAACAATCAGGCACACCGAAATTTTGCCATTGAGTGTCATCCCCTGCCCCATCTTTCCAACAGTAGTTATTTTTACTAACTTGCTGACATTGAGATTGAACGCTGTTTAAATAATCAAGATATTCCTGGTCTGTTCTATCTAAAACATAAGAAGTTGTGGACCCGTCAGTGAAGTTCCAGGTCTTGTTTACCCAGTTACTATTTCCAGTAGAACCGGAACCGCCATACCAGCCTGATTCACAGGAACTAGGAGCTCCCAGGACGACTCCGGTCAAATCTAAAGAGTCGCCCGCCGGGTCGCCGTAATGACAATTATAGTAATCTTTTTCACACCAAATAGTCCAGCCGACATGAGTACCATCTTTAGTGGTATTTGGATAGAAACACCTTGCCATTTCACCAGTACCGGTAGATGAACCGCCATAATTATAATTGTCTCCTTCACAGAAAGTACCATACCAGGCACAACCGGATTGGGCGCCACAGGATGATTCACTAGCATTATTGTAACAATTGCCATAATTTTCGCTACTATAGTTTTCACTATAATTAATACCGATTAACTGTTCACAAGACGGCACAGAATTAGCAATGGCTCCAGTAAGCTGTCCCCAAGGGAACTCATAACGTTTCAAGCCCGAATTAGCCCAGCCTTGAATAGTAGCCAAGGCCGACTCCCCAGCCGAGCCTTGCTGTTTCATACAGTTAACAAACGTTTCACTAGAATAGAGAGCGATGTAATTGTTTTCACCACCACTGGTATTTGAGGACGAATTAGTAGTAGATGAAGATGAAGTTTGATTATTATTAGTAGTATTAGTAGTCGTGGTATTTTGAGCAGTAGATTTTATATTTACTGGAATTGACACACTATTAAGATAATCCGGATTTTTATTATCACCATCAAGCATATAAACAACCAGGTCATAAGATCCCTCAACTAGATTATTAGGAATAGTGGCAATATTTTCATAAACACCCGAACCGGCCGTCATCGGCCCCTGGATATGATGTTCAACGCCGGTATCCTGACGACGCAATTTGAAATTAAGCCAAGCGCTAACAGGAGCATTTTTGACTTCCCACTTAAGCTGAACAGAGCCACCAGGATTAAGGGTTTTATTTTTACTTGGAGAAAGAAGAGAAACAGAGGCCGACGCCCCAGGATTAACTATAGGCTTTAACGGTAACTCTGGCTTGATTTCAGGAGTAGAAATCACCGGCAAAGGTAAAACGACATTAGTTGATTCTATCCGACACTGCTCTTCAGAAAGTGTTCCCCAGTAGCCAGTGCCTTTAGATAAACCCACTTTAGACAACATAGCCGGACGTTTATTTTGCCAAGCCTCAACAGCTAGCCGAGTAGCTTCATCAAAAATTCCGGTAGGAGTAATATTAAGATAAGTCTGTAAGCGACTTACACCATCACCCCGAGAACCAATAGATAAATTAGAACCAAAACTACAGACAGAAGTTGAAGCAGTTAAAGGCGAAGAAGTTACAACAGAAGGCGAAAAAACACTTGAACCGGAACCAACCCTTGTAATTTTTTCTTCTAAAGCTGTTACCTGTTGCTTTAAATCTTTAATCTCGGTGTGCAGATCAGCCATCGCCTCTGTTACTATTTTTCTAATAGCGTCCACCAAAGTGTCGCTAGAACTACTTGCTGATGTTTGCATAAAAGCCTGATTAGGAACTAATAGCATTCCCAGCACAAATAAACTCGTTGCTAGTTTTATAAATTTTTTAAACATTACTTTTATTGTACCGAAATAAATGAAAAAAAATAATAAGTTATGCACAGAAGTATTATATTAAAAATTTTATTATTAAGATAAAATAAGTCGTTCAATCATAAAAAATTATTAAATTTAAAATTAAAAAATTACCCTATTACAGAGCTTTGCACTAATTGAGACACCAAGTCTTAATTACTTAACAAAATTTCTTATCCGAACACGAGCACTTTATCCGACTCCTCAACCATCTTGAGCAAATCAGTCATAGTAGAGATCGGGCAGACCCCAGCCTCTTTTTTACCGCGAATTTCCAAACACGTACCGCATGCGTACAAATCTCCTTTTAATTACTTATACTCCGCAACCTTCTTGGAAATATCAAAGTGTTCCGTATCGGCAATGGTATCAAGCTCGGCTCCCTCGCTCATCAAAAATATAGTCACGCCATGATTGGCCTTAAGCGAAGTGATACCGAAACGAAACGTATTCCAAATGTGTTCCGGATTGTTGGATTGTAAGATTATACCGATTTTCATAGTAGTCTAACTTAAATCTTTTTTCTTTTCCTCAAACTCCTGCTTGTTAATTTCGCCCTTGGCGTATCGCTCCTGCAAAATTTCGAGTGCTGATTTTGCGTGATTGTTAGTGCCGCGCGATTGGCTCGTGAGCCACTTGATAAGTGCGACAATGCCCGCGATTATCAAGACCCACCAGAGGATCATAAAAATCCAACCGAAACCGCCAAATGACCCAAATCCAAAGTTCATCATATTATTTATTGAGTTACTGCCACCAAGAGGAGACGACCATCCTCCCCACATCATATTCATCAT
>PCWO01000016.1:5254-7589 GCA_002796205.1 Candidatus Liptonbacteria bacterium CG11_big_fil_rev_8_21_14_0_20_35_14 | reverse complement strand
TAATCGGATTACTTACTTTAAACGGAGGAGTAGTTTTGGGAGCCGAGGTAACAGGCACTATTGGCACAAACGCCGGTGTGTCAGCTACGGCGCCTAGTGCGCCCACCGGACTAGCTGTGTCGGCTAGCTCTGGTACAGCCACCGCACTTTCTTGGACGGCGGTTTCGGGAGCCGATTCATATAAAGTTTATAGACAAACCGTTAATAGTGGGTGGGATTCGTCTGTGGCTATTGCCAGCCCAAGCTCTAATTCATATAGCGATTCCGGTTTATCTTCCGGGGTTTACTATTATCGTGTTAAAACAGTTGATGCCGGAATAGATTCTGAATTTAGCAGTGTAGTCTCGGTTTCGGTTGACGGCGCCGGTTCTTCCTCATCCTCGTCCTCTGGCGGAGGTGGCGGCGGAGGTGGCGGCGGAGGTGGCGGTTCGGTGGCGACAGCGGTGACTACTACCACGACTACCTTATCAGCGGATGTGAAAAAATATGACATTGATGGCGATGATAAAATAGGACTGAAGGACCTAAATAATATATTGTTTAATTGGGGAACCGACTATGGCATTCTGGATTTGAATACATTACTATTCAACTGGAGTGTGTAGATAATTAATTTTCAAAATAGATCAATGAAAAATATTTTTAAAGTTTTAAGTTTGGTGGCAGTGTTGGCGATAGCGATGCCGGTCTTCGCGGCGACTAGCTTGTCAGTTTCGCCGGCAACGGTGGCGGTCAATAAAGGGAGTACTTTTGTAGTAACGGTGTCGGCTAACGCCTCCGAAAAGATAGGAGTAGGTCAGGTAGAGATGACATTCCCGGCGGGAGTCGTCAAGGTGACTGATTTTAGTTGGGTGGCGGCGACGAGCTATGAGGTGCCGGATAACAAGATAGATAATGTGGCGGGCAAGTTGGTTCAGGTAGGAGGTTTTCAGGGAGGAAAGGAGGGAGCGTTAGTTTTGGCACGGGTGACTTTTTCGGCGGTGGGAGAGGGAACGGGATTAATCGCGCTGACGAGTGGCACGGATTGGTTTAATAAAGACAACAGTGATACAGTTAGCACTTTACCTAATGTTTTACCAGTGACGGTGAAGATGCCAATTCCAGTAGTGACAACGACAGTTGATCTGGAGCCAGTGACTACAATTACAACCGCTCCACCTACAACTATAGAGGTTGAGGAAACTTTAGAGCCGGAAATAGTTTTGGAGGAGGCAACTACAACAGATGTAATTGTCACAGAGGAAATAGTTTCAAGTGAAAATACAGAACTTTTGGCTCAAGCCACCGAATCACAATCATCCTCAACTATGTGGATTATAATTGTGCTTTTGGTTATTGCCGGCGGATATGTTGTGTATAGTAAAAAGAAAAGTTAATTATCAATTTTCTTAAAATCATTCAAGTTGTTTTTATCAGGCACGGCACTCGCCCCTTCCAGCGAGGGGCGGTGCCTCGTTCTTTGGTTAATTTTCTCCCTAAGGGAGACCTAGCAAAATTAACCTGCGAAAGGCCTTTAAAAACAACTCGGATGATTTTTTTATTGTGAAAAATAGTTTATAATATGGTCAATGAGTTTAAAGGCAATTAGTCATAATAAGGTTTTTCCTCTATTGGCGCTAGATCATAGAGGGAGTCTAAAAAAACTTTTAAAAACTCAAAATGATTCCGATGTTATTAGGTGGAAAGAAAAAGTTTTAGAGTATTTATTACCGCATACGCCGGCGGTGTTACTCGATGTTAATTATGGTTTAACGGCTTATAGGCATATAAATATGACAAAATCTTATTTATTAGCCATAGAGAAGAGTGGGTACCAGGGAAATGATGAAATTGGCCGAAAAACAAAATTAAAATACACGGCTAAGCAATTAAAGGAGTTGGGGGCCGAGGCGGTTAAACTTTTAATCTATTACAATCCTTATAATAAAAACAGTACTCATCAAAATAAAATCATTAAAGAGGTTTCCCTAGAGTGCGAGAGAGAAAAAATTCCTTTTTTGCTTGAGATAGTAACCTATAATAATAAAGGAGAAAGAAAAACTAAAAATGATTTAGTTATTGATAGTTTAAAAAAGATAATGGCTTTAGGGGTTAAAGTAGATGTGTATAAACTAGAGTTTCCAGGCAAGGTTAATCAAAAAAAATCAGCCTCGGTTTGTGCGGAAATAACTAAGATGTTAGGCAAAACTCCTTGGATATTATTGTCGGCCGGAGCCGATTACGAGGTTTTTAAAGAGGAGGTAAAAATAGCAACTCTAAATGGGGCCAAAGGATTTTTGGCGGGCAGAGCTTTGTGGCAAGACTTTGCCGATTATGGCGATTTGGAAAATTTTTT
>PCWO01000016.1:0-5214 GCA_002796205.1 Candidatus Liptonbacteria bacterium CG11_big_fil_rev_8_21_14_0_20_35_14 | reverse complement strand
ATAAACAATAGTCGCCTAACTTCGTTAAAGCCTCCTTTAACTCATTAGAACTCCTTTGTTTAAAAAGAACTTTTCAAATTGTTTTTATAAAGATAAATTTATAATAGTGTTGTAAAATTCTTGCTTAAAGTATTTTTTTATTATATAAATAAAATATATGTAACTTGATAATTAAATAAAGAGGAGAAAGAAGATGAATTATTACAAATTACTTAATGTTTTATTAGTAATCATTTTTTTATTTTGTATTTATTGTATTAAATCTGTAGCAGAGCCATTTAAATCTGTTAAAGATTGGCGAGTTGATATTAAAAGGGGAGATATTCTTTATGATCCAAATGGCTGGGAATTAGATATTTTTAATGTACTAGAAAAATTGCCATGGTTTGAACCTATTTTAACCGGTCATATTGGTATCTATGTCGGTGATATTGTTAGTGGTGATATTGTCTGGCCACGACAGGTTGTAGAGGCTTCTTTTGTGGGTGGTGAAGTTTATAATATTGGAGTTGAAACTTGGGATTATCCTAATGTTAAAGAGGCTTGGATTCTACGTCCTAAAGCTACCACAGAACAGATAAATAAAGCCTTAAGTTTTATTTTTAAACAAGTAGGAAAAAAATATTCTATTGATTATCGTTCAAGTCAGGTTAATTCAGATGTAAATAATGAAAGTTGGTATTGTAGTGAATTAGTTTGGGCGGCTTATAAGTCGGCTGGAGTTGAGTTAATTGACTTTGGTCGTCAAGAGGGGAAAATTTTAGATGTATATGTTTCTCCTCATGATATATTTGCTGATAATGACGTGAATGGAGTTGGTTATCATGGAGAAATATCTCCTATTCCAAACGATGCTTATAGAGCTCATAATAAAACTTTGAGCCGTTCTTATTTTTCCATTTCCGAGGCTTTGGCAGATGCCAGGCCAAATAATAAAATTGAAATTACCGAAGGGGGATATTTAGAATTACTTGAAATTAAAACATCTGGTATGCAATTGACGGCTTTAAATAAAAGTCGTCAAGGAATAGCAGAAACAGTTGTGCGCAGTGTGGAAAAAAAAGGTGTTTTAAATAAAAAATTGGGTGAATTTATGGCTTCTTATTTTGGTTCTACTTGGGACCCGCGAGAATCCTCAATTATTATAAGTACTCCACAAGTTATGGTAGATGGTATTACTTTCACGGGAGCTTGGGGCGGGGAAAATTTAAACGATATTGAGGATTGGAGTCAGGTTAACGCTGGAGTTAAAATAAACTCCGAGGCTAATAATTGTACAATTAGTAATTGTATAATTTTTAATAATCCTTTCGGAATTGCGGTTAGAGATTCCAGTCAACATAATTTTAGCCAAAATTTCATAACTTATAACACTCACGGCATTGCTATGCTGCGGGTTTATGATACCGAAATATATAGAAATGAAATTGAAAACAGTTTTGAACGCGGTATAGTGGCCATTGAAAAAGAAGAGGATTGCGCCACTTTAAGCGTGATTAAAGACTCTCAAGATACACAAGGAGAAGAGGTGGCGGTTGAAATTCGTAGTCTAAGGGATAATAAACTACCATCTTCTTTTGTAGAGGATTATTATCGTTATAGCTCGGAAATATTGAGGGTTATAAATAATAATTCTAATTTGAAAGAAGAGGCTGTGAGTCTTTATTCTAAACTCAAGCCTTTGGTTTTGGATAATGATTTAAAGTTTTCTTTAGAAAAAAAAGAAGAATTAGTTTCTTTTTTGGAGAATCTTAAATTCGAGGTGAAAAAAGAAGAGGCTAAGGCTTTTTTAGATAAAAGCCTTTTAATTGCCCAAGAAACAGCCGGACTTTCTTTAAATGAGATTATAGAAATTTCATTTTTAGATGAGAAGAAAATAAATCCTTCAGCGGTTGCAAAAAGACCGGTGTATGTATTCTTAAATTTTTTTAAGAATAATAGTAAAAGTTCCACTCATAAATACTCTGACGGTTTATTTTTTTGGTATAGTCGTCGGGTTTTAAAATATAAATATAAAGAAGAGTGGTATACTTCTTTTTTAGGCAACCGTTTAATGGGTCGTGATGGGTCTGATAATGATTTGAATGGAGTTATAGATGTTAGTAATTATGGAGATAAATATCCATTAGTCTCTCATCCTGATGAGTATCTTTTAGAGGGAGAGCAGGAAGAAACCAAAATCCACAATTGGACTTTGTATTAAGTTTTGTTGTGCTAAATTTGTTGTCTCCCTTTGTCATACGCGAGGTTTAATCAGACCTCGCTTTTTATTTATTAACACGCAAAATTATTTTTTGTCTGTTATAATTAAATTATATAAAAACTTTTTGTGATAGGAATTTCTTTACAACTCGGAATAGTTTTAGGAGTTGCAGTGGCAATTTCTTGGTTAGCTAAAAAATTAAAACAGCCTTTGGTGGTTGGGTATATTTTAACTGGGCTTTTGATAAGTATAGGTGCCTCGCAGATAATTAATATAAACGATTTAAAAACTTTTATTGATTTAGGAGTCGCTTTACTTTTGTTTATGGTAGGGCTTTCGTTAAATCCGCGAATTGTTTCCGAGGTGGGTTGGCCTTCTTTAGCGACTGGCTTGGGGCAGATTTTATTTACCATGTTTTTTGGATATGGTATAGCGATTTTACTTGGTTTTTCCTCTGTGGTGGCTTTATACTTGGCCATAGCTTTTACTTTTTCCAGTACGGTTATTATTATGCGTCTTTTGCAGGAGCGAGGAGATGAAAATACTCTATACGGCAGAATTTCTATTGGATTTTTAATTGTGCAGGATATAGTGGCGATGATGATTTTGATTATAGTGTCTTTATTTAGTCAGGTCGGGAACGCAGGTTCTAGTTTAAATGAGGCTATAAGTTTAGCCATTTTTTCTTTCGGTTTAATTATTATAGGAGTGTGGGTATTGGCTTATTTTATAATCCCAAAAATAGATTCATTTTTTGCCAAAGACACCGAAACTTTAGTTTTATTTTCTTTAGCCATCGCTTTTTGTTTGGCGGGACTGTTTCAATTTTTTAATTTTTCAATGGAGATGGGGGCATTACTGGCTGGAATTGCTTTAGCCTCATCACCCTATCAAAGAGAAATTGCCTCAAGAGTTAAGCCTTTGCGAGATTTCTTTTTAATAATTTTCTTTATTGCGCTGGGTTTCAAACTGTTACCAAGTGGGGGAGTTATACCATTAATACCGGTGTTTATTTTTTCTTTGTTTATTTTAATTGGCAACCCGTTGATAGTTTTAATAATTATGAGATATTTAGGTTATTCACTGCGGACTGGTTTTATGGCTGGTTTAACAGTGGCACAAATTAGTGAGTTCTCGTTAATTTTAATTGCGCTGGGAGTATCTTTGGGACACTTAAATTCCTCAATTATGAGTATGGCAGTTTTAGTTGGTTTAATTACTATTATTGGCTCTTCTTATATGATAGCTAATGCTGATAAGATTTATTCTTATTTATATCCATGGTTACGTAAATTTGAAAGACGAAGCACAGTTAAAATAAAAGAAAATTTTGAAAGCTTTGAGGTGGTGGTTTGTGGGGCGCACCGGTTTGGGGAATATATAATAAAATCTTTAAAAAAAATAAAATCTCCATTTTTAGTGATTGATAATAATCCGGAGATTATTAAAGAGTTGTCTAAAAATAAAATCAAAACTTTATTTGGAGATGTTTTTGATGAGGAGTTTTTAGAAGGCTTATCTTTGCATAGCGTAAAAATGGTTATCTCCTCAATCCCACAGTTAGAGGCTAATTTAAATATTTTAAGATTTTTAAGAAGAATAAAAAGAAGTAAGGCTTTATTTATATGTGTAGCCGGCCATGATTATGAGGCAAAAAAATTATACGAAGCCGGAGCCAGTTTTGTAATATTGCCTCAATATTTAGCCTCGCGTTTTATGGCTGAGTCTATAATTTTTAATAAATTTAATTTTAAAAAATATAGTAAATTTAGGGACGCTCATTTAAAGGCTTTGGATAGATAAAATATTGTGTTATACTCTACTTTCTATGAGTCAGTATTATAAACCACATCGTAATATTTTATGGAATTATAGAGGGCCTAATTGGAGATTATCTAGATCTAAAATAGATTTATTTAAGGAATGCCCTAGGTGTTTTTATATTGATAATAAGCTTGGCACAGCCCGGCCTCCGGGATTTCCTTTCGCCTTAAATTCGGCCGTTGATACTTTATTTAAAAAAGAGTTTGATTTTTATAGAGTTAAAGGTAGTCGCCATCCCTTAATGGAACAGTATGGAGTGGAGGCGGTGCCATTTAAAAATTCTAATATGAATGAATGGCGAGAAAACTTTAAAGGTATAAAATATTATCATGATAAAACCGGCTTTACGGTGTCTGGGGCGGTGGACGATATTTGGATAAATCCAAAAGGAGAACTTATAGTGGTGGATTATAAATCAACCAGTAAGGAGGAAGAGATTAATTCACTTGATAAGGATTGGCATAATGGCTACAAACGTCAGATGGAGGTTTATCAGTGGCTGCTTCGTAAAAATGGGTTTACGGTATCCGATACCGGTTATTTTGTGTATGCTAATGGAAAAACCGACAGAGAGGCTTTTGATAAAAAATTAGAGTTTGAGGTGACTTTAATTTCTTATAAAGGAGATGATAGTTGGATTGAACCGACACTTAGTGAAATTAAAAAAACTTTAGATAGTGATAAAGTGCCGGAGGCATCTTCTGAATGTGATTATTGTACTTATCGGAAAGCGGTTAAAGATGTTTTAGAAAATAAGTAAGAGTCTTTTATATAAGTGTTTTTTTGTTATAATTTAGTTGGTGCTTACAAATAAATTTGAGATAGCGACAAATAATATAAGAGAGAAAGCAGTCTCAATTATTGAGGCTGGTTTATTATCTATAAATATTTATAAACAAGTTAATGAAAAAGTTAATTTAATTCAAGATACTTTAATCGTTTTAGGGCAGAGATATAATTTAAAAGATTATAACCGGGTTTTTTTAGTAGCTTTTGGAAAAGGTTCAAGTGATTTTGCGGCGTCGGTCGGCAATATATTAAGCTGGCGTTTATCGGGCGGAATTTCCCTTGATATAAAAAAACCCGATATTCCAATGTTTGAGACTTCGCCCGATATAGATTTTTTAATAGGGACTCATCCGCTGCCCTCGTCTTTAAATGTGGTAGCGACTAGAAGAATTGAGAAT
>PCWO01000045.1:23224-23808 GCA_002796205.1 Candidatus Liptonbacteria bacterium CG11_big_fil_rev_8_21_14_0_20_35_14 | reverse complement strand
CAGGAGAGAAATTCATTAGGACTTAAATTGGCCGATTTGCCTGTTAGAGAAGGGACAAAAGACACTGTCGCTGTGACAGGTCTTCTAATCCCTGAAAGCGAAAAAACAGAAGAACGATCGATCTTTGCAGATTATGCAATCAACGGTGATCGAAAAGATCAAACCGCTCTTGAAGAATTGGCCCCTGTTTTGGCCGAACGCGATCGAAATCCTATTGGCATTAATACACCAATAGAACTCCCTTACCAAAGAAGAGTCTCTCTGCCTCCACCATCTACTGATTTCACTCCTCCAATTGATACGTCACCTCCTTTATCAAATGAAACAATCCCAGAGTCTTCGACCGGAAACTTGGCCGGAAAGGATAGAAGTATTGAAAGATCTTCAGGTTCGTCTTTAAGAAGCAATGATGAAATAGTTTCAAATTCTAAAGTCGTAACACCCGTAAGCGTAGCATCTGCACCTATTAGGACAGAGCCAATAAGCCAACCCACTCCAAGTGATACAGTAAAGCCGACTGCTACCAACAATAGCGGACTTGACGATGCTATTTCTCGTGCTCAAAAAGCACTAAAAGATTATGA
>PCWO01000045.1:0-23199 GCA_002796205.1 Candidatus Liptonbacteria bacterium CG11_big_fil_rev_8_21_14_0_20_35_14 | reverse complement strand
GATGATCCACTTGCGTAAGCCGAAGTGGATCGATTAAAGAGAGAGCTTGAATCTGCTCGCCAAAATATTGAAGATACAAAGCGCGCGATTAGCGATGTTAGAAATTCAAATAATCGTGCGCCTGCCAGCTCGTATGATTACGGTAATTCATTTGGGAACTCCTCTGGTGGCAACAGTGAAACACGGCCTCTTGCTGATCCCTATGACCCTCAATCTCTTCCAACCCAACAGGTCGCATCCAATACGCCCGTAACCAAAGACGATATTACTTCTGGTGCTGTTAACAAAAGCGGAGGATTAAGTTCTGATCAGGGGGGCAGTTCGGTTGCGCCAAAAGGTAGCTTGAGTCCAGCTCAGGCCTTATCTTCACTGCAAGGCAAAGGTGTTGTTGGTGGCAATCAAGGATTACTCGCTTATATGTTTGAAGACGTTATTTCACATCGATTACTAATGGGATCTCCTGAAGATGTTTTAAATATGATTAAGATATTAGGCTTAGAGGGAATGAATTTTAAAACCGTGGAAGCTTTAAGGGATCAGTCTGGAGATATTAAGTATCTAGTCAGGTTTTTCTCTTTGGAATCAGCTGATGCAAATGGCGTTATTAAAGCGGCTTCTTCAAATCCATTGAAAATGTGCAAGAAACCTTTTGATGATGCGAAAGAGAGAATGAAAGCGTTTGAGCAAATCCAGAGCTATCGTGAAAAATCTCAAGATATGTTTCTCAATCTTGTTGCAAAAAACATGTGCATCGAAAAAGAGGTCATGATTGGCTATGATGAATATCAAGCCCTAGCAAGTCACTTATTAGATCAAGAGAAAATGCGCCAAAGAGTTTATGCAATTGCGAAGTATCGCTCTAAGAGTAACGGAAAAATCAAAAGAGGGATTGCTAGTGAAGCAGAATAAATCTCTCTTGATATTTATTTTCTTTTTTGCAGGTCAGCTTTGGTCACAAGAAAAGATGCCTGCTTATGGCGACGAAAAAGCGATCATTGCTTCAAAGACGAAAGCTGTTGTTAAAATCGAAACAACCATGACAAATGGTGATCAAGAAGTTGGTTCGGGTTCATATTTAGGTGATGGAGTTATTGTTACCAATTTTCACGTTATGAAGCCCTATCTTGAAGGAAAAGTTAAGACACTGAGAGTTCTTGATTGGCGAGGTGGAGCAGCGATAAAGGTATCCATTGGCAACTGTGGCGGTGAAAATCAAAATATTGATCTATGTACACTGAAGGTAGAAGGACTCGATCTCCATTATCCCTTTAAGCTTATGAGTAAGGTCTTTAAGTCTAACTATAAAGTAAATGGCTATGGGTATTGTGCTTCGGGTGGCGGTTTAAGGGGCTTTAGTGGCCCTGTACTTGAGTTTATTGATGGCATGGGTGAGCACATGGGTATTTATGGAAGCAAGAAGCTCGATGTAAAGTCGAAAGCATATAAAATTGGTTTTACAAACTGTAAAGGTAGCTCAGGCGGGCCAATCTTTGATCCAGTTTCAGGTGAACTTATTGCTATATTTACTAGGTATTATTTTACTCAAACAAGCGGTAACAAGAGCTTTGAGGAATTGAAAGAAGTCTCTACGTTCTCAGCTAATTCATCTATTCAGATTTTAGAGCTCGTAAAAGATAATTCAAATTTTAGAGAGATATCCAGTGAGAAAATAAACAAAGAAAGGAAGTTGGCAAGCCCGTATGAAGTTATACCTCATTAGTCTAATTACCTTATTCAGTGCTTCACTCTTTGCCCAAGACGTAGACTATTACTACAAGTCAGACAAGGCAAAATTAAGTATAAGCGAAAAAAGTATCAATATTGAAGCGATGTATGACTGTGCCGTGCAAATGGGACGCAGATTTAGCAATAATAAGTACCTCGTCAATAGCTTCGGCCTTAGTTCAGTAAATGGCATCGTCTATTTTCAAGGAGCCTCAGGCGCTGAAAACGGTATTTATTTTGTTCGAGAAGGACAAATGTACTTCGTCGCATACAGTAATCAGCCTGAAGGTGAAATCAGAGTGTTTGAAGAAAATGATCCTGTGTCGGTAGGGATAAGAAAAACAGGAACAGGCTATACTGTGGGAACAAAGAAATCTTTTGAAAATGGTGGGATTAGATATCCAACAACGAGATATGTTTCAAAACCTAAGAAGGTTGAAGTTGGCAGTCAGTTTGTAGCTTCGTTTGCATCAGGTCTTAATAATTGTCTTGATCAGTTTTGCCCTATGTTCTCAAGTCGAAAAAAGAAGTTTGAAGATGAATCTTTCTCTAAGGGTGAGGGGATGCAGTACATGGATATGAACGAGTATTCAGCTCTTCAAACATGTCGTCATGTTCTTAGGTCGATGGGGCAAACAACTCTTGCTTCAAAGGTGGAAGGTCTTATTAAGAATTGCCTTGGTGTCGAACTTGATCCTATGAAGGGAATGATTGATACAAAAGAAGATGGAAAAAAGGGTTCTGGAAATGGTTCCAATTCAAATGTAAAATAAACTAATAAGGAATTAAATGAAAATATTTAGTGTTTTATTTTTATCAATACTTATCCCTTTTAAATCTGCTTTTTGTTATGACGAAATGACATTAGATCAGTTATTTGGCTTTTCAGATGGATGGCATATATACAGTGGATTCCAAAACGGAGGCTTCCAAGCCTCAGATCCCTCCATGGGGCCCTTCTTTTTTACAAATTTTATAAACGATGCTCTAAAACTAAGAGTCCATAAAAGCTCTGAAACCGGAGTTTTCTATTTAAAGATGCATAACAAAGATTCCCTAGGGCTATTTCCTCCTGAGTACAAATCCATGGTTGAGAACTTATTTAAATGCCTTGGTGAAAAAAAAGAGGATGGGCTATATAGAATCTCCATTTCTCAGATGACTTCCGAAGACGGACCTTATTATAGATCGTTTGCAAATGGTAGTAAGTGCAGTGATTCTTATATACAAAGGACATTGAGAGAAGCAAATATGCAGCAATTTAGAAAGTTCTTGCAAGGTGCTTATGATGGTATGCAAGCCTCGCCTTCTTGCTCTAACAAGCAACGTCTTCCGGCCAGTGTATCTACACTTACCCTTAATTGTCCAGAGGGAGCTAGTTGCTGTGAAGGTGAGAAGACTGTTCCCGTAGAAAACAACACTCAGGACGCGTCAAGAGATTCTAGAGGATCGGCCAAATAGGTAACTAGTGAATTAGTGCCTACTACTTACTAGTGCTATTAGATCTTTCTAGTTCTTCCTTTGCTTTGTCACTTTCAAGAAAATAACCTGAACAAGCATTGGTGATGTTAACGTCTGTCATGGATGGTGAATTGGTTTTGCCCAAAGTGAATTTGTACTCTTCTTTAAGTTTTTCACTGATCTCATAATCATTAAGTTTTATGTAGTGATTTTTTTTACTTAGTAGTGTTATGTCATTATGATGAAAAATTAATTTGTTCTTTTTGAATTTTATTGCATATCCTCGTTCCTTAGTGTCTCTAAGAATATTTGGATTTTTCTTACTGAGATATAGAGAGTCCGCGCACTTAAAAGTATTACTTGACTCTTCTTCACATATTTTATTTCCATTTTCACTAGCCTTCAATCCTTTTGAAATAGAGTAGTCATAATTTGGAGATTTATTGAATTTATCATTGTTATCGAAATTTTTTAAATCCTTCGCGCTTTTATTACAAATAGTTCCTTTCTTTAAAAATTCATTTTTAAAGTTTTTAGCATAATTAATTGCATCACTATTTAGATTGCATTGATATTTTCTAAAATTAGACGCTTCACAAGAGTCTAAATTTCGTCCAATTCCAAATAGTTTATTACAGTACTGACTTTTATCAAATGCTTCTATGCCTCCTTTGCAAACAAACATAGAGCAAGCTTTATTAAAGTCACTGTTCTTTGATGGAATTTGAATATTCATTCCAGTATAGTTATCATCTTGTTTTTTAGGGTTCAAGAAGGCCAAAGAAGCCCCGGTCGTACAATGCTTGATCAACGGTAGCACCAATCTATCAAATGCTTTGCCCCTCTCGATTGTATTGTTAGCAACAAAAAAAGAATTTTTAAAACTCTCTAGGTCGTCCTTTAAAAATGCCTCGTATTTACCTTTCAATGAGCCAACTAGGCCGTTATGGGCCATGTCCAAGGTTTGAGCAGAATGACCTAGATTGGTGCTATTGACTGCTGTTTCATATGCATTGATTCTGGCCGTATTTGCCCTTCTGAGATTATTTTCAAGTATATTTTTTTGTAAACGAACCATTGGAGAATCTTTATCCAAAAGTGAGTCCGCTGAAGAAATAAAATTAAGAACAGATCCAAGTGAGTTGTCTTTTTCATTCAATGAAACCGCCTCAAGTAATTCAGCATACTTTTGATCGGCGTTAATCATAGTGCTTTCATCTATAGCACCAGAATTAAAGCTCCCTACCAATTCTCTGTATTCTTTTTGGTAACCAATAAACCTTTCCATATTGTTAACTTTGGAAGCAAGGGATCTTTTGCTTGGAATTCCATGTTCAGCTAGCCATATTGTATCTTTTTTCAAAATTTCTCTGTATTTAGAAATTGAATCAACAATAAAGGATTCTATTGTTTTTTGATTTTTTGAACCATCCTCGCTTGGATACGCAATCTGCGAATTAAACATTGTACTAACAGTATCAAAGCGATCCACTAAGCCAGACCTTAATTCTTTGAGCTTATTATCATACAACTCTTGAGCTAGTTTTTTTTCTTCAATCGTTTTGGCTTCTTCGATTTTTAACTTATACGGAGCCAGGGACTCATACGCAGTGGGGAAAGATGATGCAATTTTTTCAATTTCGGCAACATTATCTAGGTTATAAGTGTCATCCGGATGCTTGCAAAAGCCCTTTGAAGCAAGCCTATTTAAAGCTTGTTTTTCTTTTTCCAAGTCACAACCAGTAAGTTTTGTTTGAAATTCATTTAAAATACACATTCTTTCTTGCCAATCTTCTCTTGCAGATATTTCATTTATGGCATCTTGAGCTGGGTTTTTATTAGTAAACAACTTTATAACACTGTCTGCAATAGTGGAGATTGCACCAATACCTGCGCCTATAATTGGGTTAAAACTAGAAGTATAAGCAGAAGCAGTTTGTGTTAATGATGAACCAAGTGAAAGTAATTTCTTAACTGAGCCCTTTGCCATTCCGGCACACTTTGGATCATCTGCAAGGCTTGAAATTGCACTAGCAATTGATTGAGCTGTTGTATTAATTGCCTTAATAGCTTCCTTTCGTTTAGCCTGAATCTTCTTTATATCTGAAGTTGTTTTACATTCTTTATCTTTCTCAATCATTTTGGTCGAATAGACATTTATCATGCATTTTTCGACATCTTCTTCTAAGTCTAGATTCTCAGTCAAAAATGAAAAACCACCAGTTACTGGTGGAAAGCTGTAACATTTAACGTAATCAGCTGGGGCCATAAATGAGTTATCTCTTTCTATTGCGCGCATCATGCTGTCGTATTCGTACTTATAAACTATATCGAAAGTCTCACAGTCAACAAGCATATCTAGACTCTTGTTACCGAGACCTAAGTTAAGCGCAGCTCCAAAGGGGTTGTCTCCAAGACTTGGCATTCCTGGCATTTGTATATTGCCGGGGATTTGTCCGGCATTGCTTCCTATTTTACTGGCCAAACTTCCAGAGCAACTTTCTGCTTCTTTAGCAATCGCAGTCAATAGGTTTTTAGCATTACTCAAGAGCTCTTTGGCATCCTTGTCTTTCTTTCCTAAATTATAAGGGCAATTATATTCTTTAGGTTCTCCAAATGAGGTTGGAATGAATAATAAGTTTATTGTTATTAAATATATAATATTCATTATTTCCACCCCTTAGAAATAAGACTTTCTACTTCAGCAATCGAGATCCCTTTGCTTTTAAAGTTCAATGTCTCATAAATATTGTAACTGCCTGACGAAGATAGAAACTTATTAATGCTCATGGCTTCAGAACTAGAATCAATTTGGCATATATCATTAGTGTTTAAAAATTCTTTTAAACACACTGTTTTGGGGAGATTGTCTTTTTTGAGTAGACTAACAGATTTGACAAAATAAGCCCCTTTTTCACCATTATTGTTTAAAATTGCCCTTACTGAGGTCGATTTTATTTCAGGCAAAGGGAATTCACTTAAGTACTTCCAATTTTTTAGATTAACTTCAATCTTGAAGTTGTTACTGATTTTGATTTTTTCAGCATAAGCATTTGTAAAAAACAAAAATAAAATAATCGTAAATCTCATTAGAAGACCTCTTTTTAAGTATAAATATATTATAGGTGAATATTGAAAAAGAGCAAAAAAGGCGCTCTCAGCGAGAACCGCCCCCACCTTTAACCTTTGCGATTTGAACAATCTCAGCCTCTGTGACATTTCTCTGAACTACTGCTCCAACTTTAAGATCTTTATCCTTTAGGAGTTGCTTTGGAACTAGCAATTCCGTCTTGATTTTATCCATGGTCAAAACAATTGAATTTTTATTAACCTTAGTAACAATTCCTGAGATATACCATTCCCCTTTTGCACCAAAGGCGATTAAGGGAGTGCATAAGAGAATTAACGCGATAGTTTTTTTAGCTGTACTGAACATTGTGGATACTCCTCGCATTGGTTATCGATTGAACAAGCAAAAAGCTCACCATCATCTTTAACAATTAAACAAATCTTTTCACCATTCGATGAAATAATTCTTGGAAATGTTTCAACTGCTAAGAGTGGATATGATACTAAGAGAAGTAGAGATAAAAGAGTCTTCATTTTCCGACACCTTCTGAATCTGATTTTTTTTGAGTATTCTCAAGGGTAGAAATTTTTAAATTTAAAAAAGTCACTTTAGTATCATTAAGACAATCTTCCGCCGTAGGACATGCTCCGTCCTTATTAGACTGACAAGCTACAGTATTAAATACATCAACTCCAAAAACCGAGCAATTTACTTCAGCGTAGCAAAGACTCGAATATGATGATTTTAAAGTTTTTGGGTTATTTACATATTCACAAACAGGCTTAGTGTTGGCGAAAACTGATGAGATAAGAAATAAAATTGAATATTTCATGTCAACATTTTCTCAAAGATAGACGAAAAGAGTAAGAAGGAAAAAAGTGTCATGAGTAAAGAAGAGTTAAGAAAGTCTGCAAAGAAAAGACTGATTGAATTATCAGTGAATGAACTACTTAACGATGAAAAAAGAAATAAAAATTTTCCTGATAAAAGAGTAGAAGACTTCGCCTCAAGAATTGGAATCTCCAAGAAGACATTTTATAACATCGGTCAGGAAGAAATAAGTGAATCCACTATGAATAAAGTGGCTTTACTATTCTTCAGAGAAGGCACCTGGCTTTCACCAGTTGAAAAAAAGATTGTTACTGATTATCTAGAGGCCGTTGGGTTCAAAATAGGATCAACTTCAAACGATCCCCAGCATGGGTTAAATTGGTATCTTGAAAGATTTACCAATATTCAACAAGTTCTAGAGCTATTTATGCTACTTTTTGCTGAATATGGACTAGATAGTGAGGACAATCTTTCAATTGATCAGCAAAAAATCTTAAAAGAATTAATCTCATTGGGCTTTGTGGAGTTGAGTCTGATGGGTAGTTATAAATTTAAAAAAGCCTTTGGTGATGAGTTTGAAATTAGAAACTCTTATGTAGATGCAATGTGGGCAATCGCAAGATCTCATGCTGAAACATACTTTAAAGATGATCGGATGGTTCAAAATTTTATTTTCCATGATGAAATTCTGAAAACAGACATTGAAGAGGCTAAAAAAATATACATAGAGTTTGAAACAAAGATGAATCAATTAAGCGACAGAGCTAAGGGGTCAGCAAAAAAAGATCGCTCTCTAATTTTTTGGGGCGCGGTTTTTTCAGAAATGGTCGCCAAGTATAAAAATCAATAAGATATAGCCTTAGTGCCAATAAAAATTGGCAGTTATTAAAAAGCATAATTATATCAAAATAGTTACTTACACCAAAAGTAGCAATTTTTATGATTTTGTGTGTATTAAATCAGAATTCTACACTCGCTATCAAATTCAAAAGACAAAAATTTTAAATCTGACATTATGAGCTTGTTGAAAGGTTGGTTGGTTAATTTTTAACTTAACTACTGCAACAAGATGCCACCCCTCTCTCTCCAAGATGTGGTTAGCCTCAAAGCGATATGGCATCAATCGCAAAAGTGGTGACAAAGTTCTGGTTGTCACCACTTTTCTCTAAATTTTTTTAGCCTTGCTCAATAATGAGCCAAGGGCCAAAGAGAGAGATTGAATTGCTTGTTTAACGTGTGTGTGTGCAAGTGATTCAACTCTCTTCTTGATATTTGTGGACGAAAAAAAGAATCTAACAGTTTGATAAAGGTTGAGCGTTGTCCATGGAGGCGAAACCATTGTCCATGCTGGACAGTAAAAGAGTGGATTTTTTGCAAAAAAACTTTTTTGAAAATATGTTCCAAAAAATAAAAATGGAGAGAAAATGCCAAATCACAGAAAAATGAAAAAATATAGTAATCGCAAAATATATGACAACTTGGAAAAAGGTTATGTTGACTCAAGAGAAGTTTTAGATTTTTTAGAAATTGGAGACTTGATTGAGATTTTTGACAATAGAACTCATCAAGATATTACTGAGGATCAATTGTATCGATTCTTAGCTTATCAAGACGTTGAAAGTCATCACAGGATAACCCAAAACGAATATAGAGCAATTTTAAAACTAGGCAAAGGAAGTTTGTCAGGATTCGTAAGATATATTTTTGATAATGTAGATTTATCCGAACACCTTTCAAATATTAAATTCTATTCAGATGAAGAAATGGAATCAATAAAAATTGAAGCCATTGAGAAGCAGAAGCGTGAAGAGGAAGTAAGGATGAAGATGTTTCTCGAAAGAGAAGCGAGAGAAAGAGGTTTGACTAAAGAAGAAGAGATCGCAGAGTGGGAAAAAAGTATTGAGCCCAAAAGGGCCGATAGTTTTCATATTTTAAATTTACTTTAATGGGGGAATGAATGCTTACAAACGACAATGGAAGTGAAAGTTTAAATCTAGTAGGTGAAGAATTTGCAGTTGTAAAAATCTTAGATCTAGATTTAACAGTAAGAGCAACCAATGCTCTCTTGAATAACGGGATTGAGAATTTGAAAGATATTATTCTTATGACCGAGAATGAAATTGCGAACATGAGGGGAGCTGGGAGAAAGGTCAAAGAAGAGATCAAGCTAGCTCTTTTGGAAAGAGGTCTATCGTTTTCTTTGATTTCTCAATCTGAAATCAGAAAGAGAGGAAGATTGTTCTCAACCGAACTTGCGTTAATTGAAGCAAAGAAAAATTTTAATAAGGAAAACTAATAATGAAGGGAAATGTTAACAGAGGACGAATACAGGGAATTGTGATCATGAAGCCTCACATGGATGACAGAGGTGCGGTGTGTTTTGAATTAAAAAACATAGAACAAGAAAGTGGATACTCGGGCACAAAAATTAATGAAAATATTTTTGCAATCAAGATCTTTGACAATGAACAAAAAAGAATGGCTCTAAGTAGTATTGATGTGGGTGATCGAATTGTAATTCAATACAAGCTAGGATCGAGAGTTTATCGAAACGGCGATAATACTAATTATTTTACTTATTTAAGAGTTATTGGTTTTGATATTAAGGAACGTCGTGCTGAAAAAGTAGTAGAGAATATTTCTCCACAACCACAAACAGTGCTTCCGAGAAGAGTTAGTAAATCAGAAAAGAAGCCAAGCGACTCCGTGAAGTTGAATAATGAATTAGGAGATATACCATTTTGAAAAAAATAATTACGTTTATGTTATTCATGTCAATTAGTTGTTCCTCAATGGGCGCATCTTATGACTACCTAGAAACTTCGCAAGTTAAGGGTACATTTGAACAAATTAATTTCAAAAAAGCAGTCGGTCTTGGTCTCGTTGCTGGGTTGATTTCATATGCGATTGCACCTAAGCCCGTTGCGAACAAGAACATTAATCTTGGAGTTTTTTTCACAATAGGATTTGGGAGCTCGGTTGGTTTTGATTACTACAATAGAGAGCAGACTGTAGCAGATCAAATGATACAAATGCAAAAAGACGACATAAAAGGGGCATTTTAATGAAGAGTTATTTTTTATTAGTGCTTTTAATCGCCTCGCCAGTTTTTGCTAAACTATATAATACAGGCGAGAACAGGTCTGAAATTGGAAGACTAGATCAGAGCATTCCTCCGGTAGTAAATGATTCTAATTATCTATTGGATAATAAGGATTCTCGTTTTTGGAAAGAAGGAAATCATGTTCCCGATGAAGCTTTTGTAATATTGGGTCAAGATCCAACAAATATTGAAAAGGCGAAATTGTGGCTTCTGAGGAATGAAAAGAAAGCAAAGGTGCTTCAGTTAATGATGAAGACAATTGAGCTTGCCCAAAGAGATTTACTTAAAAGTGGACAAGTCGAAGATCGTTACGATGAACTTGATGAAATAAAGTGGGACAAGCACTTATCAATGAAACCAGTTAAAGATCAGGTAAGTGTTAAGGAATCATCGATTGAGCGAAGTGAAGATATTTCAGTTTTCTTTGTATTTCACCCTAGTTGTAACTATTGCCACAAGCAAAGCTTGACGCTTACAAGTTTTAAGAATGTGATCCCATTACAAGTTAGTGATGGTGAAATTATGAATTTTCAAGGTTTGTATCCGAGTCAAAAAATTGATTCAGATGTGAAAAAACAATGGTTCGGAGAAGGTGCTATCGAAACACCTCAGTTAATAATTGTTAATCAAAAGACAAATAAGGCAACAAGACTGAAAGGTTACTCCAGTACGGAACAAATAGTTAAGGCAATGGCCAAGGTAGCTCGATGATTACGCTAGTTTATTTATTAATCAATAATTTGTTTGCACAAGCATGGATAGAAAAGAATGCGCCTAGATTACCAGATAATGCACCAACAGACATGGTTCCAGTTTATGAAACAGTAAAATATGTGATGGCCTGTGGATGCATTCTAGTTTTAACAATGCTTTCTATAAAAGCGGCGAATAACCTAAGAGAAAATAAATATGAAGAGTGTGTAAAAAATTTGTTAGGTATGTTGGTTTTAATAGTAGGAATGACAATAAATTTATGGAGGTAAATATGAAGTTAACAGCTTTGCCAGTGATCTTGTATCACTTTTCGACCGCTAATGCTCAGGATTGTTCAAAAACAGGTGTTCCGTGTATTCCTGAACCAAAAGGAATGCTTGAGGATAATGAAAAAGCCAAGGCTGGAGTCTCAACTATCAACTGGATTGTTGGTGCGATTGTCATCGCTGTCATCATCGGTCTAGGGATTAAAGCCGCAGGCCAACTTGAGGACAATAAATACAAGGAAGCGGTTGGCCCTTTACTTGGAATTATTGTTGTAGCGACAGTGAGCGGAATCGTTATCTGGGCACAAAAGGGTTAAACGTGATTACTTACAAGATGGAAGATAAACGCCGTATGGAAAACCTTGAGCATCGAATTGAGATTCTTGGTACTACTCCTACGGGTTGGTTTCCGTCTTTAGGTATGGGGATGATTGGGGTTTTAATCTTCCCTCCATTGCTCTTTTTAATAGCAGTTCCTATTTTGCTCTTTGATCGATGGCGAAATAAAAGATCTGCTAAAGGGACTCCATTGTCCTATGAAATGGTGGTTATAAGAAATAGAGACAATAGGATTATTGCTGAACTATTTCCGGCTTCAAAGGGTTTAAAGGAAGGATCAAATGAGTTTAGGTGATAGTGAAGTTTTTAATTCTAGAAAGTGGGAAAATGTAGTTTTTCGTCAATCAGTGTATGTTAAAGCATGGATGCTGATCGCCATTGCTTCTCTTTTCTCAACGACAGTACTCCTATATTCCTACACAAACCTCACGAGTGAAGTTGAAAAAAGTATTAAAAATACTCGTATTGTACTAACTCCTGCAATTAAGCAAGAAATCGTAATTGAAGGGAACGAAACAGTTTCACAATCCTTCGCGAAGGCATTTCTTAGAAACATTGTTGAAATGTTAGAGAATTGGAATCATGTAAACGTGGAAGATAATTATAAGCAATTATTTGAGATTTATTACGATCAAAAGCAAACCTCAACAACCAAAACAAACTTAATGTCTTCACAGTATTTTGAAAAAATAAAAGAACTCAAAATGGCTTCGTATATTGATATTGACTGGTCAAAGTCAAAAATTGGATATTGCCAAAAGATTGAAAGAATTTGTGGATTAATTGTAGGAAAGAGAAATGTGTTCATTGAATTCAGTCGTCCTTATTCGACAAGAGAAGTTTCCTATTTCATTATGGCCAAAGTTGTTCGCCCTGATCCTGTTGTTTCTCCTATGGCGCTAAAGGTAACTAGAGTTTCTGTTTATGATTCGCAAGATGAAGAAAATCAAAGTAGAGCCAAAAAGGAATATGAACTGGCTTTAGCAGGGGAGATTAGAGAATGAGAGAATTTCGATTGGCAATCTCATTTACATTGTTAATTTTTATGATTTTTTGTGCAAATAAGGCATTTGCATTTGAAGAGGATAGATTGATAGGAATTCATAAGAGCGTAGAAATTAATGACAAAAATTCTACTGTATTAATTTTACCTGAACTTCCTCTTTCAGTGAACTGTATTCCTTCTGATTTGCTTGGCTTCAACACTCTTAAAAAGTCTATTGAATCTGGAATGTCCCCATCTAAGGCATCAATGATAGACAACATGGCTTCAGAGACAATTGACAGAGCCTTGGAGGTCTATCCTCGGAAGAAAGTTGGGAAATCAAATTGTAGTTTTTTGCTAAAGGGCGGAGAGACATTTTCAGTAGAATTGGTATTGAACTCAAGTAGTTCAACACCGACTATCAATTTCAAAAAAAATATCTCAAAGGTCATGGAGAATCAGAACAATGAGAGACTTGAAGTTTTTCGACAATTTTTAAAGATGGGAAAACCTCAGGGTTTTATTGATATTACTCCATCCGAAAGTAAAAATTTAAGTAAAAAAACAAAGAGTGGTTTATATACTCTAAAAATGGCTTTAAGTGATCTTAAGGAGAATAGACTTTTTATATTTAAGTTCGAGAGTGATCAAAAGGAATTGCTGATTGATGTAAAAAAAATCGATCAAGTATTTCTAAGTGCAGAGGTAGTTCATAAGGGGTCTCGGTATCTCTATGTATCAACAAATATATCTTTGAAAATGAATGATTTATTAATGATGTTCCCGTAGGGGTTTTGATGAAAATTATAAGTGTTTTATTTTTACTAGGAAGTCTATATGCAAGTTCTGAGCGCGATCTGATGCCAGGTGCGGATTCTATTTCTAGCGATCAAGTAATTCCTGAATATAGAGAGAATGTTGTCAAGGACGCTCGTTTACCTGATCAAAGAAACACACCTACCTTGCCTAGACTAAATCTAAACACGCCTGCGGTCCAAGAAGGTATTGAGCAAGCAAGAAGCACGATGCAACAGTTATTAAAAAATGCTTCTGAGATAATTCCACAAGATAAATCTGATCAGTATACTGAGGTTGATATAAAGAAAGAATCATTAGACTTAAAAACACCCCAAAGGTTAAGCAACGATGAAGACAGTCGTGTGGATAGTGTAAGTCTTAAATCTTCAGCACTGAAGAAAACAATGACCAAGAAGGCAAGTGTAAATCAGAGCGGAATGATAGTTTTTAAAGAAAATTACAAGGTTTCAATAAAGCCAGAAGATACTGAACAAAAAATTAGCTTACCAAGTGGCTCTACAGCATTAGGTGAATTAATGGCTGGTGTTGAAATTGATGATGACGGAGAGAGGGTTGATGTTCGCTTATTGGGTGCATTTATTGGGCCAAATAATTCATACGTTGAATTGAGTAACTGTCACGTTTGGATGAATGTTTCATCAAAAATGAATACGAAAAGAATAAAGGGAGTTGCTGATGAGATAGTATGCAGATCGAAAGATGGTACTGTTATAACTTCAGTTGCGATGATGCAACTTAGGGATTCAAGAGACGAATATATCGGTGTGAAGGGCGAACTAAATTTAGAAAATTTTGAAAAAGCGGCGGGATTACAATTTGCAGAAGGTTTTGTAAATGGCTTTGGCAAGGCAGTTGCGGCCGCGAACGTCACGCAAAGTGTGACACAAGCTAGCTCTGAATTTGCGCCTGAAAAATCCACAAACGTTACAGGCTCTAAGCCTGCGTATATTGCCGGACAAACTATTAGTGAAGCCACAGGTGGATTCTTGGGTAGAATCAGTGACTTCTACTGGTCACTTAGACCAACGTTAGCAGTCGCCCCAGGAACGAAAGTGCTAATGACTATTACAAAGACTTCTGAAATTCCAAAGAAATTTTTCAAATCGAATAAAAATGAAAGTGGCTTCAATACATATTAAGGATTTGTTTATGAAATATTATTTAACATTTGCATTTATTTTGACCTTAGTAGGTTGTTCAAGTGTTCCAGTCGGGAACGCTCCTATGAAAAGGATGCTGAAGAATGGCGCACAAAATGTTGAGAGATCATCATTGGAATCAGATACCGACATTATTAAGGGAACACCTCTTTTTGTGAGGGTTAAGCAATATCCTCAGGTTTTATCAGGTGGAATCGTGCTGGTTTATGGCGAAGTAGTTCTCTCTGTTGGCAGAGAAGTTATCGACTTGGAAAAAATTATTAAGGAAGTAAAATAAAATGATAATTGCCAAAAATAAATACGCTTCCTTGTTAAATAAGATCTCATGCTCTTATAAGACAGATTGTATTGATTTAATTGAGTGCGAAGAGAATGGAATTCGTTGTACAGATGGCTCAATGGTCTTTGCAATTGAAACACCTTTAACTGAAGATATGTTGAAAAATGAAGGGTATCTAGAGAAATCGAATGGAGTTCATGGCCAGCTTCTCTTGAATGCCTATCAATTAGCCAATGAAATGAATCTTGAACTTGTAATTCAATATGTCATGCAGAGGAGATTTCTGAAAGAATTTCAAAGTGATTGTTCAGAGAAGCTTCTCAATAGTTGTGAAGAATTGGCATTTGATTCTGAGAAGGCAGTAAAAGATAAGCTGTATATTAGTTTTAGGCTATTCAAGAAAGTCAGCACTGAGAATTCATATAAGATAAAAGATTTATTCAATTTGAGCAAGAGTGAGGTTTTATTTGTCTCCATAGAAGATCTTGAACTCTTTAAGACAAAGCTTTTTCAGAGAGCATCTCTTGTGCATAACTTTTTAAGCGAGCAAGAGATAATAAAGGTTATTAGTGGTGCAATCGAGGATTTGCCAAGCGAAGAGACATTAAAAAAATTTGAACCAAAAATTATTAAAAGAGATAGGGGAGTATTTAACAGAAATGGAAATCAAATTTCTGTACTTTATCTTTCTCCAAACGTGGAAGAAATTTCATTAGGGACTATGCCTACTTTGCTAAGAACGATGTCAAAATTGGAATTTGATTATGTAGTTTGTATAACTGATCCTTTATTTGAGTCAAATTCTGAGATAAAAGCAAAGAAAGGTTGGTATGAAAAGCGTGACGAACGTAGATATTTGGATATTTCATCAATAAGTGAAAATATAGGTCGTCGAAATCCATTGCTTAGAGTTAGTTCGAGGATAGTGATTAAAAACTGCACACCTGAACTTATGTATCAAATTAGAGACTTTTCTTTGGGGTTGATTGGGGCTTCTTTTGAGCTTGAAGGTCAAGTGCCTCTCCATATGCTCTCGACCTCGCTCTTGGGTAATATGAATATTTCCGACAACAAGGCCATTGAGCGCAGTAAGCGAATGCTATTAAATTCATTGACGAAAATGTTGCCAGTTTATTGCGGAACCTCAGGCTATGAAGAAGGGATTACTAAAATTAGTCTTGATGGAACACTTTTAAAGATTGACAGGGTTGGTGGCTCGGGAAATCGCATGACTACGATTCTTGGAAATTCGGGAGTGGGGAAGTCGGTTCTCGTGAGTGAAATAATTCTAGAATATCTTGAAAAAAATCCAAAAGGCTGTGTCAGGGTGGTTGACCATAAAACAAGTATGAAAGATTTGGTTGATTACAAAGATGGAACTTTGAGAGACTTGGATGATTCCCTAACTAGCAAAATTGGTTTTTCTCCATTTGCAGTCAATGATCCCGACGAAGGTGATATTACTAGTATTTCAGTTCTCGCCATGACCGCAATGAAAAGTATTTCATCCGAGATTAGATTTTCAGCTCTCCATAAGGAACTTTTAAGAGAATCAATCAGAATAGCTTTTTTAAATCAAAACCACTCAAATAAGAATGCACCTCATCCTATATGGGAAGATGTAATCGTTTCATTTCCATCAGCGAAGCAAGCTTTTTTGTCTCATGGTCATGATGATCATAAGCTCGATGAATGTTTTCAAGAGTTGAGAAGTTATTCAGTATGCCTAGAAGCAGGCGGACAGTTCGCAAGGATTTTTTCTAACTATGATAATGAGACTGTGATAAGTGATTCCTTATGTGTTTACGACTTAGATGGAATTACTGACGATAGTACACGCTTAATTTCTTACATGACTACATTTGTAAAAATAAAGCGAGATATAAAAAGACTTCCTCTTAATATTCCAAAGCTCGTTATTTTCGATGAATTCGGCATTTTAGTCAGTCAAAACTCCGCAAAAGAAGAGATTAAGGAATTTGTTGATGACATTGTAAAAACTTGTCGAAAGTTAAACGTTCAAGCTATCGCAATTGCAAACGATATAAGTACATTTGCCGACTCGTTAGCCGGAAGATCATTCTGGGATATTGCGAAAATAAAATTGTTTCTTCCTTTGGGTGATTTATATCCAACACTAATTAACAAATTAGGATCTTATTTTGACGAAGTAGATAAAGAGGCAATCAATATACTAGAGTTGGAAAAAGAAAACCGTAGAACAATGATCTATCAGATCGATAAAAGAGATTCTGACCATGAACCAATTAAAACACTTTATTACTCGCATATGAGTAAAGAATTAGAAACAGTTTGCTCAACTGATCCAGGAAGGATTAGTGAGGTAATTAAATACCAAGGAGAAGGGTTTGAAAATGTTGTTCACTGAGGTATTTAATGAAAAGATTTATAGTCTTTCTATGTTTGTTATCACTCCCCCTTCTTGCACAAGAAAGTGAGATATTCATTCCGTTTGGTGGCAGAAAAACGCTCCCGACAAAGTCATCGTTAAAATTTATAGACACGAAAGTCGGTATTGAAGCTCAGCAAGTATGTGGATATACCGATTGGACGACTGCAACTATTCATTTGCCTAAAAAATTACTTTCAAAACAATATTGGAAAGGAGTTGGATCGAAGGCCGTAACAATGGCCAAGAACACTCTTTTAAACATTTCTGGAGCACTGCCTGGAATGTTAGCCTGTAATGCTTCACCAACTTTTTGTAATTTATGGAATCACTCCGAAATAATGGCCTCGTTTGAAGCTCAGATGACAAAAGAAGATTGTAAGATTTTGGAAAATATTGAAGATGCGAGTTCTTTGCAAGCTTCAAGCCTTAGAGATTGCATAAAAAACATTATGTCTAAAACTAGTGATTTAACAGCGGGACAAGCGAGAGAGAAATGCTTAGTGAATGAGAATAATCCTGAAAAGGGTTTGTCTAACTCTGAAAAGGTAAACAAGGCATCAAGACTAGGAGGATCTGAATCTTTTAGACCTTCAGATTTATTAAGAGCCCTTTTTCCTGATGGTGCCGAAATACAGGAAGAAGGTGGTCGTACTAGTATCGGAACCAAGCAGTTTGGAAGAAAGTATGCGATGGCTCGTTATGCAAAGGTTTTAATTCCTGGCTTAGTTATTGAGACAAATGCAGTCGCCTACAAGAGTGGTACATATCAATCGGTTTTGGACAATGAAGTTGAGAAGAAAACATTTGTAATTAAAGATGGTGTTTACAAGATAATTCGAGAAATTCGTGAATATCAAAACAAGGGATTTTCTGCACAACAAATCATTCCAATTATAAGAAGCAAGTATGGCAATGTTGAAAATTGGAACAAGGAAGAGACTCGTCCGGTTATATATCAATCGAATTTTGATGGCACATTAGGAGTTGAGGTAATACCTGTTGAACTTTTGGTCCAGATGGCCGGAGCTAGTGAGAAGGAGATTAGTAAAGAGGAGTCAGATAGAAGTAGCTTGATTGGACTATTGATTGAGAAAATATCCAAAGAGAAGGCCTATCACGACACAGTTTTAGAATTAACTGACTTAAGGATGAGAATTGAAAGTGTTTGCCCAGTAGATCCAAACCTTCAGAAAAAAGAAGCTCAGATTAATTGCAATGCTTTAAACAGTGGAATTATGGCATCAATAGAAATGTTAGAGATGCGAAGAAAAAGTGAAGATCGATTAATAAATGCACAAATGGAGGTTTCGAGATTATCAGTGGATGGGCGAGACAAGGTACTTCAAAGAGGAGTCGAATTTAAAACTTATTTTGATCCTAATCGAAATGAAAACGAAATAGTTGTCCCAATGAGGAGTAATTAATGTTACCACACGATACTGCATTATCTCGATTCATGCGCTCATTTGGAGATATGGCTGGAAAGTTTTTGTATGAAAATCTTTATCATTCATCTCTATTTAGCATCATCCTTTATATTGCAACCATAGTCGCTTTTATTCTATTAGCAATCAATGTTACCAAGGATGAAGATGACAGATCAAGTTATCCCAAAGTTTTCTTTATGACTTTGCTCTTGTCGTTGCCTTATAAGGGGAGACCTGTTGGTTTTGTAACTGTAAACGCCTTCTCTGATCTATTGGCAAATTCCTTATCGGACGTAGTTAATACGATGTTTAAACAAGATGGTGAATTTTATCCCCCTGGCTATGTATTCACTTCTATCGTGGATAGTGCAGGGTTGGAATATCCTCTCGATATGAAAAGAGACATTAGGTTTGCTATTGAACAGTGTACTCCGACGGGGATGACTAACAAAGAACCAGTCAGGCCAATTACTCCAATGGATCTTTTTCAGTTTGAAGGTAAAGATCCGCTAGATGGACAATTGAATTTCGATCGAACCTTGCTTGCATCAAGAGAGGCTACCTACTTTGGCAAGAAAGTTAACTGCGATTCTTTCCATCATGGCTTAATTAACAAAATGGTCTCTTATGCTGAAGAATCAAAAAAGAACACTGTTGAAAATACAAATGTTCCAGTTATGAAAAGTTCCAAAGATCAAGAATCAACAAGTCAACCTAAGCCTAATGGAATTCTGGGTGCTGTATCGTCCAAGATTGCAGTCGCAAATGGTTGGTGGAATGTAACAAAGGAACTGGCTCAAGGTGGAGGTGGTAACGAGTTAAATCAGTACATGCTTAAATCAGTTTCTGATCGAAATGTGATTCAAGGTTATTACATGCGAGGGAATATGTATTTTTCAGATGCTCTTTCAGGAGCCAAAAGAGGTCTTGGTACAACAGGAGTTTCGGATATTTTAGATCTTGCGAAAGAGTATCGTGAGAAAATGTTCGACATGCCTTACTTGCTTTCAACTGTATTTATTTTGATGCAATTGTCTTATACGATAGTTGCGTTTATTCCATTCATTACAGGCAATTTCAAGTGGGTACGGCTCTGGTCGGGCGCTTTTATAAGTCTTAAAGCATCAGTATGGTTGCTTGTTTTAGCTAGAGTTGTTTTTAATCAAATTGTTTTGCGACAAGCTCAAATTGGAAGTATGGGCTCATCTGGTGGAAGCAGTATTGTAAATAGTTCAAACATGGCCGACTTATCAGGCATGACTTCAGAAGTTCTAAGGATGACAGAAAATTACCTTCTTGTGGAGAAAGCAATTTTAGGAATGCTTTTAGTGGGAATACCTGGCTCATCTCTCTTTGTATCGAGAGCAATGAAACAAGGAAAGATAGGATCTCTCATGTCTGGTGGTAAAGGAATGATTAAGGAATTTGGAAAGGCAACAATTCAAGAGGGTTTAAAGAGTGGCTACAAGGGAACTAAAGATAGTACAGGAAATATTCAGCCGAGCGCGCTCTATCGCATGAGCAAAGGCGTTGGCGGAACAGTAGCGTCAGTAAGCGCAAAAGGGGCCGTCACAACTTCTGCTGTTAAAAACGGATTGATTTCAACCGGAGCGAAGCTTAACCCAAAAGTTGCCTTGGTTATGGCTGGAGCAAGTGTTTCATCTGGCGCGAAAAAGTTTTTTGGCTTTAGTAGTAAAGGTAATTCTAATGATGCGTAAAAATAAATTTGCAATTCTTCTACTTATTAACATCACGACAAGTCTTCAAGCGGAAGAGTATTTAAATGTCAAAGACGGCCTTATATCCGATAGTGAAATTTTCACAGATGGTCAGAATGCAATAAGAGAAATTGGTCAAAATTGTGCTGATCCAACCAGACTTCATTTGAATATTATGGAGTTTGTTAATGAAACAAAAAATCTGATCTCAGGATTATCGGAATTATCTAGTGAACTTGCCATTCAAACAGGTAACAATAGAAATTACCCAAATATTTGTCATGTCTTCACGCAAGCTCAAAGGAATACATACAAGGAAGAATGGATAGATGCGCCTGTTGAAAAAAATCAAGGAGTCGTTTCCGCTAAAACTGTCAAAGTTAGTTATTACTGGCCGAAGTATCAAATTGAAGTAATGGAACGAGGTAATGATTTTGCATCAGAATATATAGAAAATAATTCACTATTTTCAGTCAATCGAGCCATCGCAGAAAAACTTTTACCTCTATACGATGTAACTAAGATCTCATCGATAAAGGATTACATCACTGGGGGGCTTGAAGGTGGAGCATTGTCACAGGCACTGAGCCCAATTGAGAGATTACGAATAACAGGAACTGGTAGTAGTACGGGAACTCATTTGGAATCAAACATTTGGCCAATTGCTTCATCATACACAGTTGCTTCAAGACTTACTGTCTGTGGCCCAGAAAGAGAAGAAATGGGTATTAACCCTGGGGGGATAAAGTGGCCCTTTCGAGGAGTGCCAATGACATGCCCTCTTTCGACTTCTTTAGATTTGTATCCATATTGGGACACAGGAGTACTCGATTTTATTAACCCAAGAACGATAAAGAATATTTTTACAAGCAGTGACATAAAAACATGTGCGATTGATTACTCAACTAAACTATTAGCTGAACTAGCAGAAGACAAAGTATCCACGTTTGTACCCACTGAATTAATTGCTAAAAAGACAGAGGGATTATCAGGGACAATTCGTAAAGCCCTTTTGGGCTGTAGTTTTCCAGTACTAGGAGACGTTGAGGCATTGGTGAGCACGTTTACAAACGTAACTTCAATTGGAAAATGGCGCGAGCTTGGTTGTACTCCTTGGGGTCCGCTCTATCCAAGAATGGGACGATTTACTTTTAAGAATGACTTTGTTTATGCGAATGCGGCGCTTAGATTTAAACTTTTAAGTAATGATCTTATGGGGGTAGAAAGAGGTCAATCGGAGCGTTGGTCTCTTTCATATCCTTGGGAGAAACGCGCTTACGGATTGTATATTCCAGGGAGTGTGGCGTTAATAGACTCAAGTGTCAGTGTGAAACATCAGAGCGAACTAATTAAAAAATTCTCAAAGGAATACGGATATGCATCACAGTTAAAAGTTCAAGATTCAGTAACTGCTCTTGGGTTAGAGCTTTCAAGGCAAGGTCTAGAGAAAAAAATCGGGAAAAAGCTAATAAATGGTGATCGAAGAATTTATACAATTTGGGAAAAAATTAAATGTGTTTATCCAGTTAAAAAATTAACGATTAAAACGCCAATTGGTATCACTTATTCAAAGTACGATAGCTGTAGGTCTGCCATTAAAATGAGTGTCTATAAGAACTTTCAACAAAATATACTTCCCAAAATATGCACAGCTTCGGCAATGACAGAGGGTGCTCCATGGAAATAACAGGTAGCAAATTAAACTCAAAAGAATTAAGGAGTTCTGACGTTTTATTTAGCGATGGCTCAATTGGGGCAAGCTTACTTAGAGAAATAATCGAAGCGTCATGCAAAAATAAAGCGTCAGATATTCACGTTGAAAAACTAAATACAGGATTAAGGGTTCGCCTACGCATTCACGGTCAATTAAAGGACTTGAATCAGCTAGCTCCTCAAATTGATTTGGGAAACGATAGAAATTCAAGAAATTTAATTATTCAGATAAAAAAAATTGCAAAAATGAACCTTTCTGTGAGCGACGAGGTTCAAGATGGATCATTTGGTATAAATTCGATAAGGGCCCGCTTTCGGGTCGCACTTAGCCCAACCTTACATGGTGAATCTATAGTAATGAGATGTATTTATGAAACAGATCTACCTCATTTGGATGAAATTAACCTTCCTGATAGTCTGAATAAAAAAATAAGAGAAATCATAACAAAATCACAAGGAATTATAATTATTTCAGGCCCAACAGGTTCAGGTAAGTCGACGACTATGCAAGCTATGATTAATTCAATTGATAGAACCTCTAGAAAGGTGATTAGTGTTGAAAATCCAATCGAAAGAGAAATGCCAGGTGTAGTTCAAAAGGAAATAACATGGAAGGTTAATTGGGCAAGTGCGATCAAGATGGCCCTCCGAGAAGATCCTGATGTTATTTATATTGGAGAAATACGAGATCCTGAGTCAGCCATGATGGCAATTGAGGCTTCGATGACCGGACACTTGGTTCTAACAACAGTTCATGCGAATTCAAGTTTAGAGATATTGGAACGTCTAAAATCTTTAGGTGTCTCTACTTATGAAATTGAAAAAAACATAAAACTTCTCCTTGCTCAAAGATTAGTTTTTAGCGAAAAGCGTGGTGAGCGCATACCTTGTTTTGAGTATAGAACTAATAAAGGCGATCAATTTGAGATGGAATCAAGCATTCAGGCTGAGGTCTTAAGTCTTTTTAATGACGGTGTAATTAATGAAACAGAGGTTAAGAAGTGGCTAATATGAAAAACAATAACACAAAGTCTTCGGCATCAATAACAAGCACTTCAGTGTTTATACTTTTAGTAATCATTATAATTACAAGAAATGACTTCTTTTCATTATTACAGCTTTACCTTGAGAACCCAATTCAAGTATTCGTTAATTTTATAATTATTTGTGCAGGA
>PCWO01000028.1:2152-7421 GCA_002796205.1 Candidatus Liptonbacteria bacterium CG11_big_fil_rev_8_21_14_0_20_35_14 | reverse complement strand
AAGGTAAAAGGAATTCATTTTCTTGATGTTGGTGTTTCCGGTGGTCCAGTTTCTATCGCTCTTGGGAAATTTGCCATTATGGTGGGGGGAGATAAAAAGATATATCAAAAAAGCAAAAAGATTTTTGACGCGTTGTCTGATACGGCTTCCGGATACATGGGGGTGGCTGGAGCGGGACATTTCGCGAAAATGGTGCATAACGGCATTGAGTACGGGATGATGCAGGCGCTCTCGGAAGGATTTGCGATACTGCAAAAAGCGCCGTTTAAGTTTCGTCTGCGAGATGTTGCTAATGTGTACAATCAAAACAGTATTATTACCTCACGCTTGACTCAATGGTTGGAGGAGGGATTTAAAAAGTATGGCGATGACCTAAAAAAAGCATCCGGTGTAGTAGCTCATACTGGCGAAGGAGAATGGACGGTTAAGACCGCAAAAGAATTTGGTATTTCTGCTCCAGTTATCAAAGACTCGTATCTTTTCCGTGTCCGATCAAAAAAGAACCCGACATTTACCGGAAAAATTCTTTCCATGCTTCGCGCTGTTTTTGGTGGGCATAAGATAGGAAATTAAATTAAATATTATGAACAGAAAAATTAGCAAAAAATCATTGAGCAAGTCGGCTACAAACGAAAAACCCAGAATACCTAAGGAAAAAAGAAAGCTTAAAGAAAAAACAAGAAGGCAGGTGGCCGAACTTAAAAGGGCAAAAGAAAATCCTATTATCCTTCCCGCAAAAGAACACTCGTGGGAAGAAAAATTAACCTTTAACCCGGCGGCGATCTATCTTGGAGATAAAATTCACATTCTTTATCGGGCAATGTCAGATGATAACACTTCGACCATCGGCTACGCCCAAAGCAAAGACGGCATACACATTGACTATCGTTCTTCCGAGCCGGTATATATTCCTCGCGAACCGTTTGAGCAAAAACTTACGCCCGGAGGAAATTCTGGCGTTGAGGACCCGCGGCTCACCAGAATAGGCGGCAAAATTTATATGCTCTATACTGCCTTCGACGGTAAAAATCCGCCACGGGTGGCCCTAACTTGGATCAAAGCAAAAGATTTTTTGGCTCAAAAATGGAATTGGACGAAGCCTGTTCTTATCTCACCTCCCGATCAGGATGATAAAGACGCGGCTCTTTTCCCCGAAAAAATTAAAGGAAAATATCTTGTTATTCACAGAAGTGGCGATGATATTGATCTCTCGTTTTGCCAAACTTTAAATTTTGACGGCACTTGGTGGCTGGAAGAATACCGTTGGATATCCCCAAGAAAAGGCATGTGGGACTCAAAAAAAGTCGGGGTCGCCACTCCTCCAATAAGAACAGATCAAGGATGGCTTGTGCTTTATCATGGCGTTTCTGAAGACAAAACCTATAGAGTGGGGGCTGTTCTCTGCGATAAAAAAACCCCCGCAAAGATTATTGCCCGCACGGATGAACCAATTTTTAAACCAGAAACTGTTTATGAAAAAGAGGGCGAGATTCCTAATGTTGTTTTCCCATGCGGTACGGTTCTTATTGGAAGCAAAATATTCATGTACTATGGAGGAGCCGACAAAGTAGTGGGCGTAGCAACGATGGAGCTCGAAACGCTCTTAAAAACTTTAGAATCGTGCCGATGCTGATATGAACAACGAAAAGAAAAATAAAAAAATAGTGGAGCTGACAGAACAAGCCAAGAAACTGCTTACAAAAAAAGTAATTGTCTTTGATTTGGATGGAACGCTCACGGAGAGCAAAAGCAATCTTGGTAAGGAAATGGCCGTGCTTCTCTGCGCTTTGCTTGGAAAACGGAAGGTCGCCGTGATGGGCGGCGGCAACCGTGAACAATTCCAAAGGCAACTTCTCACTTATTTGCACTGTGCAAAAACGCAATTGGAAAACCTGTTTATACTCCCTACCTCAGGAGCAAGTTTCTTTAAATTCCAAAAAAATAACTGGAGGAAAGTATATCAACATCGTTTAAGCCAAGAGGAGAAAACAAAAATTTTTAATGCTTTCGAAATGAGTTTTAAGACAATCGGCTATCTTGAGCCAAAGAAAACTTACGGCAAGATTATTGAAGACCGAGAAAGCCAAATCACCTTTTCTGCTTTGGGGCAAAAAGCTCCGCTTATCCAAAAAGAAAACTGGAATAAAAACATGGATATGAGACGCGAGCTCAAAATAACGCTCGAGAAACACCTACCAAAATTTGAAGTGCGACTTGGAGGTTTAACTTCAATTGATATAACTAAGAAGGACCTTGATAAAGCATTTGGCGTTCAAGAAATTATGAAAGCGCTCTCAGTATCTAAAAAAGACATCGTCTATATCGGCGACGCTCTTTATGAGGGCGGGAATGATTTTGCAGTGATAAAAACTGGCATAAATACCATTCAAATTTCTGGTCCCGCGAATGTAAAATATTTAATCAATAAATTATTAACTAAAAAATAAAAATAAAACTATGGAAGAGGCAATAAAAAATTTCGCCAGCCAATTCGCGTATGAACCAAAAATTGAAAATACCAATACTTTCAAACCGGCCACTAAATTTATTGTTATTGGCATGGGTGGTTCGCATTTAGCGGCCGATCTCTTAAAAGTATGGGATCCCAGCCTTGATCTAATCGTTCATCAAGGCTACGGCTTACCGACGCTCCCCAAAGATGTCTTGAAAGATCGATTGGTAATTCTTAGCTCTTATTCTGGCAATACTGAAGAGGTAATCTCCGCCTTTGAGGAAGCCGATGCCAAGAATTTGCCGCGAGCGATTGTTTCCATCGGCGGGGAACTGCTGGAACTTGCTCAAAAGCATAACCTTCCCTACATCCAAATGCCTGATACCGGCATTCAACCCCGTAGTGCTCTCGGTTTCAACCTTATAGCTCTTTTAGAGCTAATGGATCAAGGACGAGCGATTGAAGAAGCGCGTAAACTTTCTTCAATCCTCAAGCCGCTTGAGTTTGAGATTGGGGGGCGCGAACTGGCGGCAAGATTAAAGAATTTTGTACCGGTAATTTATTCTTCATTACAAAACCTGCCCATAGTATATAATTGGAAAATCAAATTTAACGAGACGGGCAAGATTCCCGCGTTTTATAATGTTTTTTCAGAGCTTAATCATAATGAGATGACAGGCTTTGATGCCAAGGGCGCCACCGAGAAGCTTGCGAAGAATTTTTATTTTCTCTTACTGGAGGACGAGAACGACACTCCCAAAATTAAAAAACGGATGCAAACACTCGCTAAACTCTATCGCGACCGTGATCTAAAAATAGAGTTTATAAAAATCGCTGATAATAACAATGTCTTCTACAAAATTTTTTCTTCTCTTATTCTGGCTGATTGGGCGGCGTACCATATTGCAAAATCTTATGGTGTGGAGCCAGAACAAGTCCCAATGGTTGAAGAATTTAAAAAACTTATTAGTTAATAGACTTATTGTTTAATAAAAATATGAAAAACGAACACCCCAAAATACAGATACTAGAATACAACTACATCACTGACGGCATCTATATTGGCACAAATCAGTGCTGCCAAACGCATTTTGATGAGCGGCTCAAAAAAAAGGTATTACTGCAGACATTTCCTTATTAGTAAATAATTTTGTCAGATCTTAATATATATATTTATAAGTATCAGCGATTATACTTTTTTTATTTATAGTTGTATTTCTTCCTATAGAGAATAACGGTTTTACTGAATTTATTGTTTAATTTTTAAATTTATCAATATTAAAATATATTATTTATGGTATTAAAATTGGCGGTATATTAGAAGCTGTTTATATTGCTATTTTGGCGATAGATACTCTTTTTAATATTTCCTTTAAAAATAATTCTCTAACTGATAAAAAATATTCTTTATATGGAGCTATGTTTGCTCCTATAGCATTATTTTTATTAGTAGTTTTTATTGATATTATATTGGATTTCTTTGAATAATTTTACGGTGCATTTTTAGCTTGTTCTTTGTTGTCATATTTAGTATTATACAAATGATATGTCTCTACACCGTAAAAAGTACCAAAATGCCGTTTTGTACTTATGCCAGAAGTTAAACGGCGAAGTGCGTGGCAAAAAAAAACTAGCAAAGTTGCTATATTTTGCTGATTTTGATTTATATGAAAAGAGTCAGAAATCAATAACTGGCGATGTATATTATGCACTCCCAATGGGACCAGTACCTTCGGCATTGGAAGAAATTACAACTGAAATGATTAAAAATAAAATACTTAGCGTCGAGCATATTGAAGAACGAGAAGGATATAATCCCACTGAAGTGTATAAGTATCTTACAGACCCAGATTTTTTTGTTTTTAATAATGAAGAAATTAATATGCTCGATCGGATTGTTATCAAATATGGTCATCTCAATGGCAAACAATTAGAAGAATTATCTCACGCCGAAGCGCCATATATCGGTACGGAGTTACGAAAAGAAATTCCATACGAACTGGCTTTTTATCGTGGTACAGATTTTAGTGAAATATGATTCAGTTTCTGTACCACGACGGCATTCAAAAAGAAATTATCACCCTTGAGCGACGATTTCGTACTATACGTAATGGTTTATCTGTGTTTGAAAGATTATGCGAGGTACAATTTAATCCGACAAATCCGCGACAAGTGATTGCACCCGCTAAGATACACCGCATCACACAAAACGATATTTGGACGCTTTGGAAAACTGAACTCATTGTGCCAAATTCTGGTTTGCGTCCAAATCAATGGCCACGAATGTGGTTTGTAGTTAAGGGTGTAATTATTGTATTTTTATGCATATCATCCCACGTTGATAATTATAACGATGAGGATATAAATCGTATTGCCTTGTCGCGAGTTTCGGATTTCTTTTAATAACTGCCTTTTATTTAAGCACTCTAAAAAATAAAGAGGCTATGGCCGCCAAAACAAAAAATATTAGAAACGACCACCCGTTATAAAATCCAACCACTATCAAAAAGAAGGCAAATATTCTCCCAGTATTATGGGCTATGCTCTGCATTATAATATATTCATCCATTCCACTTTTTCTTTTCTTGGTATTTTTATAAAACAAACTGTCTATTGGTAAATGATTAGCCACCTCGGCCAGTCTAAAAAAAGATGAATAGATAAAATATTGTAATGGAGTGGCTATAAACGCACTTATTACCCAAGTGAATGCATGCGCCACCGAAGCATAGGAAATAATTTTTTTCTCCCCTTTTTTATCTATCATTTTTCCAATAAAGTATGTAAACAACAAAGCCGCTATCAATGAGGCCGAGG
>PCWO01000028.1:544-2065 GCA_002796205.1 Candidatus Liptonbacteria bacterium CG11_big_fil_rev_8_21_14_0_20_35_14 | reverse complement strand
CATCATTAATATTTTCTTTTTTAAATAAATTACAAAAACTTCTAAACCAACTTAAAGAATATGTTTCATAAATTTCCGGTGACATAAATAATGGCAAACTTGAAAGCATCAGTAATACAGAGGCGATGACAAAAGTACTAATAAAACCAAAATTAACAATCATTAAGCCTCCAACTAACGGCGCTATTGTTTTTGCAATTGCTACTAAAACATTTATATTGCCAATATCTTTTCCTCTTTTACCATCCTCGGAAAACAAGGCAAAATCAAACTGCCAACCAATTACATAAAAACCAAAATGAATAATATGCGACACAGCCGCTATTACTAAAATCCAAGCATTATAATCGGGGTATTTATAAAGTATTGATAAAGCTATTAAATACAAAGCTAAAAACGGCATACTAACAGCCACCATTTTTTTGGCTCCTATATATTTTAAAAGTTTACCGGCTAAAGGAATGAATAAAACATGTCCTAAAAACATTACAAAATAAAATGCAAAAGTATTAACTATTGATCCAAAATATAAAAATAAATAAATTGGGACAAATATTCCGATTAACCCTAAGGCGAAATTCATTATTGCCGCCGACCAATATATTTCATCAATTTCTTTTCTGAACGAATATTGTATATTTTGTATTGACCAAAAATAATACATCATATAAATTATTATAGCCTAAAAACAAAAAAGCCTAACACATTTGCCTAAATAACTTCTATTATATATGCTAACCGTATGAGAATACTCGCCATAGAAACCTCGTGTGACGAAACAGCCATTTCCACAGTTGAAGCCGAAGGCGGTTTTAAAAATCCTTCCTTTAAAATAATCACTCATGCAGTTTCCTCTCAAGTAAAATTACACGCCCCCTTTGGCGGAGTTGTTCCTATGCTCGCCAAACGAGAACACCAAAAAAATCTTCCTACCATTTTTAATAAAGTTATTTTAAAAAACAAAGACATAGACTTAATAGCCGTTACCGTCGGCCCCGGTTTAGAGCCCGCCCTTTGGGAGGGGATTAATTTTGCCAAAACAGTTAGTCGTGACCTTAAAAAGCCTCTTATCGGCGTTAATCATTTAGAAGGACATATATATAGTAATTGGTTTACAAATAAGAAACCCAAATTTCCGAGCATTTGTTTAATAGTTAGCGGTGGCCACACCTCCCTTCTTTTAATGGAGTCATTAATAAAATGGACTATCCTCGGCGAAACGAGAGACGACGCTGTCGGCGAGGCTTTTGATAAAGTCGCTCGCATGCTTCATCTTAAATATCCGGGCGGTCCCGAAATAGAAAAACTGGCCAAGCTTGGAAAAGCCAATATAGAATTTCCTCGGCCCATGATTAATGACCCAAGTTATGATTTTAGCTTCTCCGGTTTAAAGACTGCCGTTTTATATTATATTAGAGATAAGCAAAGAATTATGAAAAAAAATGTAGCCGCCTCTTTTCAAGAATCCGCCATAGAGGTTCTTGTTAAAAAAACCATCAAAGCCTCCAATGAATATCAGGC
>PCWO01000028.1:0-475 GCA_002796205.1 Candidatus Liptonbacteria bacterium CG11_big_fil_rev_8_21_14_0_20_35_14 | reverse complement strand
CACAGCTAAACTTGACATCAACCTAACGGATAATTATGTTCGGCCCAACCTTGAATTTTTAGTTAGACAGGCAGAACCATATGCTTCTGAGGTTGGATTCGGACAATCTTTAGATACATACAGCGGCTCAATAACTTTACAGCGGGCACAACAAGATTATGACCTTTATACAGATCTCAAAGATGGAGACGGAAATCCTTTAAGTACTTTCATGCCCGCAGGCAGCAAAGGACGAATGAAGATTGTTGAAGTATATCACACAGCGCCTATTCAGTTTGTGTACAACTCTAACTTGGCGTCCAACTTCATTGCTTCAGGAATGCCGGTAGAAAGTTTTATTCCAGACACTAGGTTTTATGTTTTGCCGTTGTTTGAAGATATCCTTCGAGCACAAATGCTTGAAACTGCTCAGCGTGTTCGCCGTTCTCACTATCATTATAGAATAGATGGAAGAAATCTTAGGATTTATCCAACT
>PCWO01000025.1:6046-6219 GCA_002796205.1 Candidatus Liptonbacteria bacterium CG11_big_fil_rev_8_21_14_0_20_35_14 | reverse complement strand
ACATGACAGATTTCATTAGTGGTTGTGGCGGAGCCTCTCTTCAATATAGTTTAGAAAGAAACGGTGTTTCTGTAAATAATATTATTGATCAAAATAATCCTACTAAATTTAAACCTACTGTTTCAGGCACATATAAAATAATAGTCACACCAGTTGGAGGAAACTTTACCGGC
>PCWO01000025.1:374-6017 GCA_002796205.1 Candidatus Liptonbacteria bacterium CG11_big_fil_rev_8_21_14_0_20_35_14 | reverse complement strand
TCTTTGACTAAGGCGCGCAAGAGGTTAGTCCGTAAATAAAAAATAAAACTCAATTACAAAACAAACAGCCTCGCTTTAGCGAGGCTGTTTGAAATTTATTTAAATTTAAAATACAATAAAATCAGCTCTTACTAAAAGCAGAAAGGAGGTGGTGAAGATGGAAACATTAAGTATCCCCATGCAATACACAGAAATTATGGGAAAAGTACAAACACTTAAAGAACCGAAAATTCTAAAACGTATTCTTAGCTTTCGTGCGCCAGAAATTCCAAAACGCATAGCGCAAAAAGCAAATATTTCAATTGGTGAAGCAGAAAAATTATTTACTGAAACATTGAAATATTTATATATATGTCGCCAAGCGCGTAAGATAAAAATTCCAATTTCTCCATCTATTGTTATAGATGATAGTTGGCACAATTTTATCTTATTTACCAAAAAATATGCTCAGTTTTGTGAAGAGTATGTTGTAGAATTTATTCATTATATTCCGGATACAGGTAACTCAAATCCAGAAAGATACATAATTTCTCGCAACATAGCACAATCTTTATTAGAATATCTGGATCCTGCAATATGGCCAGAAATTTCAGTATCAGCTGATTGTTCTGTTTGCCAAAGTATTCCACCATGTAGCGAATGTCAACCACCATGCAGTTCCGACGACAATTAATGTAAAATTAAGGACTCGGTTGCTTTTATAACCGAGTCCAACTTTTTTTATGGCTCAACAAAATTGGGAAAAATCTTATAAAAATAAAGAAATTCCTTGGAGAAATTTTTCTCCAAATTTATCTAAAATTTTAAATAAGGCTAACATATTTTCAGGAGTAGCCTTAGATTTAGGTTCAGGTACCGGAGAATTTTCAAAATGGCTATCAGACCAGGGATTTAAAGTTGAAGGTATAGATTTTTCTGAAGAAGCCATAAATATAGCTAAAGAAATTTGTCCATTGTGTAATTTTTCAAATTGGAATTTAGAAAACTTAGAAAATTATCATTTTAAATATAAAAAATATGATATAATTTTAGACTCTAAAGTTATCGCTTTTATAGAAGATAAGGAAAAATATTTAAATGTAATTCATTTTAAACTAAAGGGGGCTTTTGTTATACAATCTTTTTTATATCATAAAGAAAAGCCACTTATAGCCGTTAACGAGGAAAAATTAGAAAAATTATTAAAAGAAAAATTTAACATCTTAGATAAAGAAGTTATATCTTTAATAAATAAAATTTGGGTTGAATATATATTAGTATCTAAATAAAATTACATAAGAAAAAACCCCTAATACAAAATAAGAGGTTTTTTAAAGTTTTAATTAACTTATATTGTATAATTTATCTAAACTTTTTATATTATTTTTTAAGGTAATCCAGTATAGATTTTTTAAAGGCATATATATCATTAATATTCGTATGTAAAATTTTATATATTATTTTTTTATCTATTTTATACCAGCCTGTTTTAGAATAGTTATTAAAGTCCCTTTAGGTAAATCTTTATTGTGATAAGGGACAACTACGCGCATTTTTGATACAGGATTATAAAAAACATAATGACTACCTGAAGTATGATCTAATTCAAAACCAGCTTCTTTTATAATTTTAACAACTTTTCTAAAATTTAAACTTGGTTTTTTAGACATTGATTTCAGTCATTTCAACTGAAGATATAAAACTTTCACTATCATCACTTGGTATATTATCACCTCTTTTTTTTATAGATTGTATATAAGCTAAAATTGCTTCTTTAGACATTTTTTTTGCTTCCTCTAAATCTTTTCCATATGTTATACATCCAGGTAAACTTGGTACTAATACTGTAAAACCCCCCTCTGGTTCGGGTTTTAAAATTACATTAAAACGAATTAATGATTTCATTAACTTTATTATAATCATTATTAAATATCTTGCAACTCTCACCTAAAAACTTATCAACACTAAATATTTACTATAAGTATGATATAATAAAGATAAGTAAAAAATTTAAAATATGAAAAAACTTATTTTTTTGTTAGCTCTACTATTTATTATAGTAACGCCTCAAGTATCGTTCGCCGATTTTACACGTGATCTGGAAGAGGGTAGTGTCGGAGAAGATGTTAAAGAGCTCCAACAATTTTTAAACGCTAATGGCTTTATTGTCGCCGAATCAGGCTCTGGTTCTCCTGGCAATGAAACAGTCAACTTCGGCCCGGCGACCAAAAGAGCTTTAATCAAATTCCAAATCGCTCATAATATAAATCCGGCTGTCGGATATTTTGGCCCGTTAACTAGAAATTTTGTAGCCTCACAGCCACAGCGCACCACCAATTTCCAAGGCATATCGGTTTCAAGTGGGGTTGATGAAAATCTTATTATCATTTATCCGTCAGACGAAGATGGTACTGCGGGCATAGATATAAACACCTCTGTTACATCGGTTTTAGTCAGACCCAGCTCTCTAAATTTTGCTGTAGATTCGGAAAATGCCACTATTGATATTTTTGTTACCGGTAGCAACGCTGATAAATTTTGGATCAGTCTAGAGGGTAATGCCCCGGTTGTCTTTAAACGTAAATCAAGCACTAAAACCAATGGCGTCTTCACTTTCGCTGTTAATACAACTAGAGCCGGTCTTTACCAGTTTGCTTTTACTATCAGAGAAAATAACGCTTTTGGGCGGGTCTTAAACAATGAGTTTATACCAGATTCAAGTAATATGAAGATAACCTCAAATACTTCCGATTCTTCTAAATCTCGTTTAAATACTATTGAAGGTAGTTTTTCATCTATAATTTCCGGCAGTGTTATAGACGACAATAATAATCCCTACGCCAATCTAAAAGTTTATATAAACACAGCTGATACTGGTGTTGTTACCGACTCAAATGGCAACTTCTCTATTGATGCCAGTAAACTAAAAACACCATTAAAACAGGGGGCTTTATTTAAACTATCGGTTGATGTTCCAGGGGGCTTTAGCCACACTTTAGCTAAAAATGCCCGCCTAGTCACCTCGGTTTATAACTGGCAGGCTTTAGGTTTAGATTGTCAAAATACAGATAATTTAATTTACTGTGAGGAATTTATAAAAAAACTATACTCTAATTATTCAGAATCTAAAGTAGCCAACTTTATAACACAAACCAAAGCTCAAGATCTTGCCTCTGAAAAGGACTACGTTTTTGTAGTTAAAAAAACTGTCCAAACCACCTCGTCAACTATTCCGCCAAATACAAGTACCTCTGATGGATTGAGTGGAACTCAAGGGGGCTCATCAACAACCACAAACGAACCAACAACTGGCGCTTCATCGGGAAGTAGTAGCGAAGACTCAACCTCTCCATCAACTCCATCAGCCACCTCAGTTGAGTTAGTTGACCTAAGTGTTTATGTTTTAGATCCCGAAGGTAAAGGAGTAGCTGGTGTACCGGTTAAAATAAATGTCAACCACGAGGCTAAAACGAACGAAAACGGTATCGCCTCCTTTCCTAAAGAAACCACTAAATTAAGAAAAGGTTCTATTGTCAAAATTAGTGCCGATATACCTAGTGGCTACGACTACATTAGAGCCGTTAATTCAAGAGAGGTTAATTCTAGTGGGCAAGTAAACGCCTCGGTCTATAACTGGCAGGTGCTCGGTGTTAACTGTACATCTAAAACAGAGGAATGTAGGCAAGGTTTAGAATATGCTAATCTAGCAAGCCATATAGACACCGCCGTGCAATACGACACCGACGCTAAAGGAATCTATGTCTTTACTCTCGGCAAATTCCCTAGTGAAATTTCTGGTCGCGTTATAGACCAAAACAGTAATCCGGTAGCAGGTGTTATAGTGGGTATAAATAATACTTTAAATGTTGTAACTGGCAATAATGGTTTATTCAAATTTACTCCAAGCGATATAGGCATAGTTAAGGGCGGTAATTACGCTCTAAGAATTTCTCCTCCTTCGGGCATGAGAAGTCAGGCCTTAATAAAAACCGATACTCCAAACTGGGATAGTACTAACTGTGGAGCCGACACTACTACGCCTGCGGGCACCTGTGTTCTTGGCGCCGGTTATGAGGATCAAATTTTAGGCGAGCAGTGTATGGGTAGAAGTGGCGGAACATGTATAAATTTTTCCTATAGAAGAGATCTTCCTTCGGATACCGAATTTATTTTCCGCCTTAAAAGCAATACCGACGCCAGCGCCATAGATTCCGGTTCGTTCTTCTCGCGAGTGGCCAATCTATTTACCAATATCTTTAAATAAAATATGAACTTAAAAGATAATAAATATACTACTCCCGCCATAGTCGCTTTCTCGTCGTTTATCATATTTTTAGGTTTATTCTCAAACATTAGCCCTCTTAAACAATTGGGTCAGGCCTTAAATACTCAAGACTCTTATACTATCTCAACTATTAAAATCAGAAACGGGGGAGAATCGACCCCAATCACCATTAATGGTTTAAAAGTTTCCACCTTTTTTGAAGAATTTTCACCTTTAATGGATAATATTATATCAAAAAAACCCTCAAATTTTTTTAGTAAAGAAACTAATACGACTGGCACCTTATCATTTAATGAATTTATACTTCTAAATCCCGGGCAAGAAACCTCTATAAAATTAGAGGTTCCTCTCTACCTGATGCCCGAAGAATATGACGAGTTTAATATAACCGGAGTTGTTTATAGCACCCCTTCACAAAACAATCTTTTAGCTAACGCTGATATAAGTATACCGATTATAGGCGTAGGTGTATATATTGAAAATGAAAATGAAAATGAAAAAGAAAAAGTAGGTGAGTTTAATGAATTTAGTGATAAAAGATCCTCTAAAGGATTTGATGTGGATGGAAGAGGAGATAAGCTTTTCCCTTTCCCTCCTTCGTATAATAGTGAGTCTGTAAAAAAAATTTTAGCTTATAATTCATCTTTAGTTAAAAATTTACAGAAAAAACCGGGTATTGACACTAATAATCAGTTGATTACATATATTCCTACAGAAGGCAATTGGGATACTGTAATAAATAATGCCAGATTTGCCAATTTTACTATGGAATTTTATGAATCTTTAATACAAGATTCAAACACTTCTGAATTTATTGAAAAAAAAATTATCTATCTTCCCAAAAAGGTAGAAATAAATAATAAAGAATTTAGAAGATTATCTCGTCTTGAAAGTAATAGTAGTGGAGATTTTTATTACTTATTTGATGAATTAACTATGCTTATAAATAGAAGAAACATTTCAGAGTTTGCTATTAATGAAGGTTATAATCTTATTCATCCAGATAGAGCATTTTCCCTTAAATGTGAATCTGGAAGAGATCCTGAAAAAGGTGGTGCTTATGACGATGTTTTTGGTTATATCCCAAATGATAATAATGGTTGTAAGGATGATATAAAAATACAATATGAAAACGTATTAAAGGCAATAAATAATAGAATTGATAATTTAATATTTAACTTATATAGGATTAATTTAATAGATGAGTCTGGTCTATCAGATTTTCATATTGAGCAAAGGAAAAAAAGATCACAATATGATCAGATGATTAAGGATAATAATTTATAATAAAAATTATAAATGCTCCAATCAAATAATAAATACATAACCCCAACTCTAGTGGCTCTAGGTTCTGTTATTATATTTTTGAGGTTTATTCT
>PCWO01000025.1:0-305 GCA_002796205.1 Candidatus Liptonbacteria bacterium CG11_big_fil_rev_8_21_14_0_20_35_14 | reverse complement strand
ATTGCAGATAAAACTAATATCGGTTTAGTTAAAGTCAAAAATGGTAGCCAAAACACTCCTATTACCATTCATGGATTTGATGTATTTAGTAGTGACAAATTTATTAAAGATATAGAAGTATTAAATTATAATAATTTTAGAACCTCATTTAGTGAATCATCTAATAACATTGCTTCAGTTAGTGGGAGATTAACCATAGAACCAACTATAAGTTTACAACCAGGCGAACAACTTGAATTTAATTTTTATATTCCAGACAATAAGCTTCCACTTATAGAGAAACTTATCTAAACATCTCTGGAGTT